>CAZLQH010000008.1:0-56885 GCA_964561595.1 uncultured bacterium
CGATCGCGTCCAGCGCCCGCTCGGCGGGCCAGGCGTCCAGGTCGGTGGTATCGGGGTGACGGGCCTCGGTCCTCACGTGCGTTCCTCCTGTTCCGAACGGTCCTCGCCGGCGCCAGCCGGTTCGGCCGGACCCGGGTCGGCCGGACCCAGATCGGGTGGGCCCAGATCGAGCGCGAGCCGGTAGCGGTCGCCGCGATAGGCGCTCTGGACGTACTCGACGACCTCGCCGTCGCTGGACCAGGTGACGCGCTCCAGCCCCAGCACCGGCTGGTGCGGGCCGATCTCGAGCCAGCGCTGCTCCAGCGCGCTGGGCAGGCGCGCGTGGACCGTCTGGTGCGCATGGTGCGGGACCACGCCGAACTGGGCGCGAAGCGTGGCGTAGAGGCTCTCCTCGCGCCGCAGCAGATCCAACGACAGCGTGGCGTAGGGGGGCGCCAGCGCGGCGCTCTGGATCGCCAGCGGTCGCTCGTCCGCCGTGCGCAGGCGCGTCACCACCAGCACCGGCTCGCCCGGATCCAGGCCGAGCGCGGCTGCGGTCTCGTCGTCCGCGGGCTCCTGCCGCACCTCGAGCAGCGTCGTTCCCGCGACGAACCCCAGCGAGCGCGCCTCGTCGGTGAAGCCCTGCACGCGGTCGAACGTCTGCTCCAGCGGCCTGTTGCGGACGTACGTGCCGCTGCCGTGGCGCCGCTCGAGCAGCTTCTCCTCGACCAGCGCCTCGACGGCCCGGCGCACCGTCATCCGTGACAGGCCCAGGCCCTCGGCCAGCGCACGCTCGGAGGGGAGCGCCGTGCCCGGCGCGAGCCGCTCCTCGGCCACCGCGGCCGCCAGGCGACCGCGAAGCTGCAGGTAGGCGGGCGTGGGCGCCCCCTTGTCGACGCTCAGGCCGAGCTCGTCGTGCAGGTGGCGGCGCAGCTCGCCGGGCGGCGCGGTCATCAGGCCCTGCCTCTCAGCGCGGGATCGAGCAGGTCGCGCAGACCGTCGCCGAACAGGTTGAACCCCAGCGAGGCGGTGAGGATCGCGAGGCCCGAGAAGATCGACACCCACGGGCTGATCAGCATGTAGTCGCGGCTGTCGGACAGCATCAGCCCCAGCGACGGGGCGGGGGGCTGGGTACCGAGGCCGAGGAAGCTGAGCGACGCCTCGACCAGGATCGCGGTCGAGAGCGACAGCGTGGTCTGCACCAGGATCGGCGCCATCACGTTGGGCGTGACGTGGCGGGCCAGGATCCGCGGCCCGTTGGCTCCCAGCGCGCGGGCGGCCGCGACGTAGTCCCAGCTGAGCACGCTCAGCGCGGGCCCGCGGGCCAGCCGCGCGAAGATCGGCGTGTACACGATGCCGATCGCGAGCGCGGTGTTCTGCCCGCCGGGTCCCAGCACCGCCAGGATGCCGATCGCCAGCAGGATGATGGGGAACGCCAGGAAGACGTCCATGATCCGCATCAGGATGCGGTCGGTCCAGCCGCCGTAGAACGCGGCCAGCAGCCCGATCGTGGCGCCGAACAGGGTGGCGAGCCCGACCGAGCCGAACGCGACCGCCAGGCTGGTGCGGGTGCCGTACAGGATGCGGCTGAACGCGTCCCGCCCGAAGTTGTCGGTGCCCAGCAGGTGCGCGCCGGACGGGCCTTGGAAGCGCTCGACGATGCTCTGCCTCAGCGGGTCGTGGCTGGCCAGCCAGGGCGCGAAGATCGCGCCGATCAGCACGACCAGCGAGAGCACCAGGCCGATCATGCCGACCGGGTTGCGCGACAGGCCGATCATGAACCGCCTCATGCGACCTCCACCCGCGGATCGATCCAGGTGTAGGTCAGGTCGACGAGCAGGTTGATGAACACGAACACCGCGGTGACCACCAGGATCACGCCCTGCACCAGCGGGTAGTTGCGCTCGTTGATGGCGCCGATCGCCAGGCGACCCAGGCCCGGCACGGCGAAGACCTGCTCGATCACGACCACCCCCGACAGCAGGTAGCCGAGCTGCACGCCGATCACGGTGATGACGGGGATCATGGCGTTCCGAAGGGCGTGCTTGGAGAACACGCGTCGCTGCGAGACGCCTTTGCTGCGTGCGGTGCGGATGTAGTCCAGCGACAGCACCTCGAGCAGGCTGCTGCGCAGGATCCGGGTCAGGCCGGCGATCATCGGGAACGACACGGCCAGCACCGGCAGCACCATCCGCGAGAGGTTGCCGACCGGGTCCTCGCCGAACGGCACGTAGCCGATGGTGGGCCAGGCGGGAAGCCAGATCGAGGCGGCGTAGAGCATCAGCACGCCCACCCAGAACGAGGGGAGCGTGAGGCCGACGATCGAGACGAGCCGGACCGCGACGTCGCCCAGGCCGCCGCGCGCCCGCGCGGCCAGGATGCCTAGCGGGAACGAGACGATCAGCGCGAACGCCAGCGCCAGGAAGGTGATCTCGAGCGTGACGGGCAGGCGGGAGACGATCTCCTCGGTCACCGGACGCCCGGTCCAGACGCTGACCCCGAGGTCGCCCCGCAGCACGCCGGCGAACCAGTCGAGGTACTGCCGGTGGATCGGCAGGTCCAGGCCCAGACGCTCACGGAGCGCCGCGACGCGCTCGGGGGTGATGTCGGTGTTGGCGCCGAGCAGGATGTCGACGGCGTCGCCCGGGATCAGGCGGATCATCAGGAAGACGAGCACCGATACGCCGAACAGCACGAAGACGAGGTCGGCGAGGCGGCGGACGATGTAGCCGGTCACACGGGCGTCTCCTCCTGGCGATAGCGAGGGGCGGGCCGGGGCCCGCCCCTCGCGGCCGGATCAGTCGAGGCCGGTCTCGCGCAGGTAGCGCATGCCGCGGGTGGGCATCTGGCGGAAGCCGTCGACGTTCTCGCGCACGCCGCTGAACAGCGTGGCGTAGGCGATGTGGGCGACCGGCCCCTGGCAGGCCAGGATGCGCTGCAGCTCGGCGTAGGTCGCGAAGCGCGCCGCGTCGTCGGCGGTGGTGCGGCCGCGATCGAGGAGCGTGTCGACCGTGCCGTCGTCGTACTGGTACACGTTCGTGGCGCCGGTCGAATGGAACGTCCGGTAGAGGTAGCCGTCGGGATCGGCGTTGCCGCCGTTGAGGCTGACGAACGCCTGGAAGTCGCTGTTGCGCCAGTCCTGCACGAAGGTGCCGAACTCGGCGACGTTGACGGTCGTGTCGATGCCGACCTCGGTCAGCTGGGCCTGCAGCACCTGGGCGAGGTCGCTGACGACCTTGATCGTGCCGAAGGTGAGGATCTCGAGCTCGAAGCCGTCTGCGTAGCCGGCGTCGGCCAGCAGCGCGCGGGCGGCGTCGGGATCGTGGTCGTAGCAGGCGAACTCGTCCGTGTCCAGCGCCCACTGGTCCAGGCCGGGGCTGAGCGGCCCGCCGGGAACGGCGTTGCCGAAGTAGACGGCGGTGACGATCTCCTCGCGGTCGATGGCCAGGTTGATCGCGCGGCGCACGGCGGGATCGTCGAACGGCTCGCGCTCGACGTTCATGCCGAGCAGCGTGTAGGCGAGGTCCTGGACCTCGAGCAGCTCGACGCCGGGAGCGCCCTGGATCGTCTGGGCGGTGGCGGGATCGACGTCGGGCAGCAGATGGTAGCTGCCGGTGCGCAGCCCCGCGGCGCGGGTGGAGGCCTCGGGCACGACGTTGTAGCGGAGCGCGGCGAGCTGCGGCTGGCCGGCACGGTAGTAGTCGGGGTTCGCGACGAGCCGGACGTAGGTGTCGGGCACGACCTCCTCCAGCATGAACGGGCCGGTCCCGACCGCGACGCGCTGCAGATCGCCTTCCGCCTCGACCACGTGGCGCGGCACGACGCTGAGGTTCGACAGGTTGCCGAGGAACGGCGCGAACGGCGCGGCCAGCGTGAAGCGCACGGCGTACTCGCCGGTGGCTTCGACGCTCTCGACCTGCGAGAAGCGGCTGGCCTGCGGCGATCCGGTCTCCTCGGCCATGATCCGCTCGAAGCTGTAGACGACGTCCACGGCGGCCATCTCGCTGCCGTCGTGGAACACCACGTCCTCACGCAGCTCGAAGTCGTAGACGAGGCCGCCCTCCGACACCTCCCACGAGGTCGCCAGCGCCGGGCCGATCTTGAGGTCGGCGTCGAACTCGATCAGCCCGTCGTAGATCTGGCCGATCACGACGAAGCTGCTGAACGCCGTGACCAGGTGCGGGTCCAGTCCGACCGGCGCCTGATCCACCGCGATCTCGAGCGTGCCTTGCTGCGCCAGGGCCGGGAAGGCCGCGACGAGCACGGTGAGCAGGGCGGGGAGAAGCTTGCGCATGGGGTCCTCCTTGGGGGTGCGTCGCCGACCGGCCGGCGGATCGCAGGGCGGTCGGGGAGCGCGAGTCGTGGTCGTCGCCCTGGAACTTACCACTTCTAGACCAAAGCGGCAAGGCGTGCTAGCGTCGCGCCATGCCCGCCCAGAGCGCACGACCTCCTCTGGACCTCTCGTCGCTGCGCGCCGAGCTCGACGCGGTCCTCGCTCCGGCGATCGAGCGCGGAGAGGTGCCGTCGTGCGTCGCGATCGCCGGCGACGCGGACGCCGCCATCGCTCCGATCGCCCACGGGGTCCGCCGGATCGGCGGCCCCCGGGCAGGCGCCGACGTCCGCTACGACCTCGCCTCGCTCACGAAGGTCGTCTCGACGCTTCCCGCCGTGCTCCGGCTGGCCTCGGACGGGCGGCTGGACCTGGACGCGCCCCTGAAGGAGCCGTTCCCGAACGCCGGCTGGTTTCGCGAGCCTTCGCTGGGCGAGCGCAGCGCCCGCGACCTGCTGACGCACAGCGCCGGTCTGCCCGCCTGGGCGCCGTACATGGGGATCGCGTCCGAGCGACGCACGGTGATCGGTCACGCCCTGTCGGCGGAGCTTCCCACCCCCCACGGCGAGGTGGCCTACAGCGACCTGGGCTTCATCGTCCTGGGCGCGCTGGTCGAGCGGAGCTGCGGATCGCGCCAGGACGCGTTCGTGCGCGACGCGCTGTACGCGCCGCTGGGACTCGCGGACCACGAGCTCGGCTACCGGCCGCTGCGGGCCCGGGGCGCCGCCCGGCCTGCGCCCGTGCCGCTGGCCGCCACGGAGGCGTGCGGCTGGCGCATGCGCCTGCTCGAGGGCGAGGTGCACGACGAGGCGGCCTGGATCATGCACGGCGTGGCGGGGCACGCCGGCCTGTTCGGGACCGCCGGCGCGCTGGCGCGCTACGCCCAGGCGTGGCTTCGCCGCGATTCGCGGCTGGCGGCGCCCGAGCTGCTGGACGCCGCGACCCGGCGCGCCACCCCGCACGGCCAGCCGGCCCGCGGCTTGGGCTGGGTGCTGGCCGCGGACGGCGAGGAGGGGGACGCCACGCCCGAGCCGGCCTCCGACTGGCGCGGCCCGCGCGGCTTCGGGCACACCGGCTTCACCGGCACCAGCCTCTGGATCGATCCGCACGTCGGCCGCTTCTGCGTGCTGCTCACGAACCGCGTCCACCCCACCCGGCACGGCGGTCACGGCATCGGGGCGCTGCGCCGGGCCGCGCACCGCGTCGTGTTCGGACCCGGTCGCGGCCCCGGGGAGGACCCGGCATGAACGTTCTGGGCGTGATGTCGGGCACCTCGATGGACGGCGCGGACGCCGTGCTGGCCCACTTCTCGGGCGGCGGCGACCGGCCGTTCGCCTGGTCGGTGACGGCTCGCGGCTCGGCGCCCTACCCCTCGGAGCTTCGCGCCCGGCTGGGGCGCGCGATCACGCCGGGCGGGGCGGACGCGGTCGAGCTGACGCTTCTCCATGCGGAGCTGGGCGAGCACGCCGCGGAGCTGGTCGCGCAGATGGCGGAGCGGGCCCAGCGGGCCGGGCAGCGCGTGGACCTCGTCGTCCTCTCCGGACAGACCGTCTGGCACGAGCCGCGGGCGGACGCGGCACGGGATGTACGGATTCCGGCGACCTTGCAGCTGGGGGAGCCCGCCCGGGTCGTGGCCCGGACCGACCTTCCGGTCGTGTCCGACCTGCGCCAGGCGGACCTGGCCGAGGGCGGGCAGGGGGCGCCGCTGGTGCCGTTCGGCGATCTCCTGCTGTACGGCCAGGAGGGCGTCGCGCGCGCCGTGCACAACCTGGGCGGGATCGGCAACCTGACCTGGCTTCCGCCGGACCTCGACCCCCGGCACGTAGCGGCGTTCGACACCGGTCCCGCGAACTGCCTGCTGGACGAGCTGGCGTGGTCCAAGGCCGGCCTGGACCGCGACGACGGCGGACGGCTGGCCGCGGCGGGACGGGTGGACGACGCCGTGCTGGCGCGGCTGATGGCGCACCCCTACCTGCGCCTGCAGCCGCCGAAGACCACGGGACGCGAGGCGTTCAACCTGCGCGAGCTGGCGGAGACCGGGCTGGCGTCGCTGCCCACCGAAGACGCGCTGGCGACCGCGACGGCGTTCACCGTGGCGTCCACCGCCCACGCCTACCGGGAGCACCTGCTCGCAGGAGGCGCACGCCGCCTGGACCAGGTGTGGCTGGCGGGCGGGGGCGCGAAGAACCCGACCCTCGTGGCGGGACTGAAGGCGGCGCTCACGGTTCTGGGCGCCCGCGTGTCGACGTTCGAGGAGCACGGCATGGACAGCGCCGACCGCGAGGCGCTGGCGTTCGCCGTGATGGGGTACGAAGCGTGGCACGGGCGCGTGAACACCCTGCCCTCCGCCACCGGTGCGCGCAGGGCGGCGGTGGCGGGACGGATCTCGCGGCCGCCCCCGTCCTCGGGCTCGCCCCGTCCGCCGCGTTGACGATGTGGTATGCAATAGGTACGGTAATCGTCGAACGCCCAGGCCAGCCGTGACCGGCCGAGCGCGCACGAAGCGTGCCCGGACGCCCGAGACCCTCGAGGAGGAGCCCATGCCCCGACCCGCACGCATCGTCGTCGCCCTGTTCGCCGTCCTGCTGCTCGGCACCACGCTGGCCCAGGAGCTCAGCTTCTGGAGCTGGCGCACCGAGGACGTGGACGCCTACGACACGTTCATCGACACGTTCCAACAGATGGAGCCCGGCATCGACGTCGAGTTCGAGCCGTACCGGAACACCGAGTACAACACCATCGTCTCGACCGCGCTGCAGGGCGGCGGCGGCCCGGACATCGTGCATCTCCGCGCCTACGGCGGCATGGAGCCGCTGGCGCAGGCCGGCCACCTGGTCCGTCTCGACGACAAGATCGACGCGCTGGCGGAGTACGATCCCGGCGTCCTGCTGGGCGCGACGAACCGTGCCGACGGGTACGTGTACGGCGTGCCGTTCGCGCTGCAGACGATCCAGGTGCTCTACAACGTCGCGATGTTCGACGAGCTGGGCCTCGAGGAGCCGCAGAGCTGGGATGCGTTCATCGCCGTCGCGGACGCCCTGCAGGCCTCCGGCGTGAACGCCCTGGCCAACGGCACCAGCGACCCGTGGACCGTCGAGACGCTGTTCGGCGGGATCGCTCCGTCCTACTACGGCTGCACCGCGTTCTTCGAGGACGTCTCGAGCGGCGCCACCGACTTCACCGACCCGCGCTTCCGCGCAGGGCTCGAGCGGATGGTCGCCGTCGAGCCGTACCTGGCCGAGAACCACCCCGGCATCGGCTACACCGACATGCAGACGCTGTTCGCGTTCGAACAGGCGGGCATGCTGATCGGCGGCAGCTACGAGCTGGGCGTGATGGCCGACCTGAACCCCGAGCTCGAGATCGGCGCCTTCCCGGTGCCGCCCGCGAGCGCAGGCGACGAGACGTGCATCTCGTTCTACGTCGACGGCTCGTACGGCGTGAACGCGAACAGCGACTACCCGGACGCGGCGCTGCGCTTCGTCGAGTTCCTGGCGTCGCAGGAGTACGGCCAGATGTTCACCGACGAGCTGCAGCAGATCTCGGCCGTGCCCGGCGTGCAGCCGACCAGCGAGCCGCTGGCCGAGCTCGCGAACATGATGAGCGAGATGGGGACCCCCTACCTGATGCTGACCTCGTTCCGGTTCGGCCAGCCCAGCGGCTCGACCCTGCTGCAGAACGAGATGCAGGCCGTGCTCGGCGGCGACCAGGACCTCGACACGGCGATCGCGAACATCCAGCGCGGCGTGGCCGAGTGGTTCGACTTCGAGTGAGCGCGTGAGCGTCGCGTGGCGGGGAGGGCGTTCGCTCTCCCCGCCACGTCGCGCGTCGTCATGAGTCGTCCCCCGTCCCCTTCCGGCGCCGGCAGCCCGCTGCGTCGCTGGCTGCAGCGAAACGGCCACCTGGTCCTCTTCCTCGCGCCCGCGCTGGTGCTGTACGGCCTCTTCATGGCGTACCCGCTCGCGGCGTCGCTCAGCTACAGCGTGTTCGAGTGGGACGGCTTCGTGCGAGGCGGCTTCGCCGGCTTCGACAACTTCGTGACCGTGCTGACCCAGTGGCCGTACAACGACCGGTTCTGGGGCGCGCTACGACACAACGCGGTGTTCTTCGTCCTCACCTTCGCCATCCAGACCACGCTGGGGCTGTTCGTCGCCGTGCTGCTGAACCGCAAGTGGCCCGGCTTCGGCTTCTTCCAGGCCGTCTACTTCCTGCCGCACACGCTCTCGCTGGTCGTCGTCGGGTTCCTCTGGCTGCTGCTGCTCAACCCGACCTGGGGTCCGATCGCCCAGGGGCTGCGGGCGCTGCAGCTCGAGTCGTGGGTGAGTCCCTGGTTGGGCGACCGCTCCACCGCGCTGGTCACGATCATCCTGGTGAACGCCTGGGCGTGGCTCGGGTTTCCGATCCTCGTCTACCTGGCGGGGCTGCAGGGGATCCCGCGCGAGTACCACGAGGCCGCCCTCATCGACGGCGCGAACGCCTGGCAGGACTTCCGCTTCGTGACGCTGCCGATGCTCATGCCGACGATCTGGATGGTCTCGATCCTCACCTTCATCTGGGACTTCAACGCGTTCGAGCTGGTGTTCGTGATGCAGGGGGCGTCGGGAAGCCCCAACTACGCGACCGACCTGCTGGCGACCTACTTCTATCGCACCGCGTTCGGGGACCCCACCACCGGCGGCGAGCCGGGACAGATCGGCCTGGCGGCGGCGATCGGCGTGCTGATGCTGATCATCATCGGCGTCGCCTCGTTCTTCGGCGTGCGCTTCAGCCAGCGTAGCCAGGTCGAGACGTGACCCGGCAGGCGGCGCGGGACGAGCGCGGCTACCGCTGGCGCAGGCGGGCGTCGCGGGTGGGGATCTACCTGTTCCTGGGCGTGCTGGCCGCGGTGTTCCTCTACCCGGTCGTGCTGATGGTGTTCTCGGCGTTCAAGTCGACGCCCGAGATGTTCCGGAACCCGTTCGGCCTCCCGGAAACGTGGAGCCTGGACACGTTCGTCGAGGTGTGGCGCCGCGCGAGCTTCGGCACCTACCTCAGGAACAGCCTGCTGGTCACGGGCGCCTCGGCGGCGCTGCTGCTCCTCTGCGCCGCGCCCGCGGCGTACGCGCTGGCCCGCTACCGCTTCCGGCTGCAGACGTTCCTGTTCCTGTTCTTCCTGGCCGGCATCATGATCCCGATCCGGCTCGGGATCCTTCCGCTCTACATCCTGATGCGCGACCTGAACCTGCTGGACACGCCGTTCTCGCTGATCTTCACGTACGCGGCGTCGGGAATGCCGATGGCGGTGTTCCTGCTGTCGATCTTCTTCCGCAACCTGCCGCGCGAGCTCGAGGACGCGGGCCGCATCGACGGCGCGAGCGAGACGCAGATCTTCTGGCGCATCATGCTGCCGCTGGTGCGGCCGGGCCTGGCCACGGTCGTGATCGTGAACGTCGTGCCGTGGTGGAACGACTTCTTCTTTCCGCTGCTGTTCATCCAGAGCGACACCTGGAAGACGATCCCGCTGGGCATGCAGATCTTCTTCGGGCAGCACATGACGAACTGGAGCCTGGTGTTCTCCGGCATGGTCCTCGCCAGCCTGCCGCTGCTGATCATCTACCTGGTGATGTCGCGGCAGTTCATCGCCGGCCTGACGGCGGGTGCCGTCAAGGGATGAGCGAAGGACGGCCCGCCCTCGGCATCGACCGATTCCTCGACGATCCCGTCCGGTACGCAGGCGGCCCGCGCCTGGGCCTGCTCACGAACCAGGCGGCCGTCCTGAGCGACGGCCGCCCCACGCTCGAGGCGATGCGGGCCTCGCCCCACGTCGGCCTCGCGCGCCTGTTCACGTTCGAGCACGGCTTCAGCGGCTTCGGCGAGGACGCGCGCCCTGTCGCGGACGACCGCGACCCTCGCAGCGGGCTTGCGCGCTACAGCCTGTACGGCCCCCGGCGCCGCCCCGACGCTTCGCTGCTCCACGACCTCGACGCGGTCGTGGTCGACGTGCAGGAGGTCGGCGTGCGGGCGTACACCTACGCCACCACCGTCGCGTTGCTGCTCGAGGCCGCAGCGGGCGTCGGCACCCGGGTCGTGGTGTGCGACCGGCCCAACCTGCTGGGCCCGCGCGTCGCCGGGCCGCCTCTCGACCCCGCCCACCGCTCGTTCCTGGGCTACCTCGACGTGCCGTTCCAGCACGGCCTCACCCTCGGCGAGGCGATGCGGTGGCACGCGTCCCGCGCGATGAGCGACGGGGTGGGCGACGCGGCCGACCCGACCGTCGTCCCGATGCGTGGCTGGCGGCGCGACCGACCGAGCGCGTTCGGACCGTTCGTGCCCCCCTCCCCCGGGCTTCCCGGCCGCGACGCCGTCGCGCTCTACCCCGGTCTGGTGCTGCTCGAGGGCGTGAACGTCTCGGAAGGTCGCGGCACGCCGGCGCCGTTCTCGCTGCTGGGCGCGCCGTGGCTCGAGGGGTACGCGCTGGCCCGGGCGCTGAACGCCATGGCGCTCCCCGGCCTGTGGGCGCGCCCGCTGGACTTCCTGCCCGAGAGCGGACCGTTCGCGGGCCGTGCGTGCCACGGCGTGCAGCTGCACGTGACCGACGCCTCCGAGCTGCGGGCGTTCGAGTCCGGCGTCCGGATCCTCGCGCACCTGCGCCGGCACCACGGTGCTCGGCTCGCCTGGCGCGACGCGGCCGACCTGCCGTGGAGCCGCGACCCGGACGCGGGCCGCGTTTGGCACGAGCCCAGCCGGGGTCCCCTCGTCGACGGGCTGACGGGGAGCAGCGAGGTGCGGGAGGTCGTGGACGGACGGCGCTCGCTGGACGACGCCCTGGAATCGTGGCGCGCCGCCGGCGTCGCGTTCGCCGAGGCGGCGGCGCCCGCGCTGCTGTACGAGCCGCCTCCGGAACCGCGATGAGGCCGGCACCCGAGGCATGGGGCGCCGCCAGCGGCGTACGGTGGACCCGATGAGCGCCCTTCCCGTCTTCGCCCTGGGCATCGACGCCGGCGGCTCCAGCACCCGCTGGGTGCTTCGGCGTGGCGACGGCCCCGAGGCCTCCGAGGAGCTCGCGCGCGGCCGTCTGGCGCCGCTGTCGGGCCTGTCGTTCCTGGCCGGCGAGGGCAGCGACGGCGAGCGGGCGGCCCAGAGCGTCGTCGACGCCCTGCACGACGACGTGCGCTCCCGCCTGCACGAGCGGACCGGCGCCGATCGTGCGCTGGACGCGGTCTACGCCGGGGTGACCGGCCTGTCCGACGGCGACGCGGCGGCCACGGCGCTGCGCACGATGCTCAGCGCGCGGCTGAACGTCGCCGAGGAGCGCGTGCGGGTGGTGAACGACATGGCGCTCGCCTACCGCTGCGCCTTCCGGCCGGGCGAGGGGGTGCTCGTCTACGCCGGCACCGGCTCGATCGCGGTGCACGTGGACGGGGACGGCGTGCTGCACCGCGCGGGCGGGCACGGCTACCTGATCGACGACGCGGGCGGCGGGTTCTGGATCGGTCGTCACGCGCTCAGGGCGGTGCTGCGCGAGGCCGACCGGCGCGGCGAGCCCGCCTCGGGCGCCCTGGCCGACGCGATCTACGCGGAGCTCGGGAGTCGCGACTGGCCCGCCATCCGCCGCCGCGTCTACGGCGGCGGCCGGAGCGGGATCGCGGCGTTGGTGCCCGCCGTCCGGCACGCCCTGGCGGCAGGCGATCCCGCCGCGGCCGCGATCGTCACGGCCGCCGGTCGTGAGCTGGCGCGGCTGGCCGACGTGCTCGCGGCGCGACTGGGCGGGGCGCTGCCGGTCGCCCTGGCCGGCGGCGCGTCCGGCCTGGGCGCGCCGCTTCGGAAGGCCGTCGTCGCCAGCCTGCCGCCCGGCACCCGCGTGCACGTGGCCGAGCGCACCCCGGTCGAGGCCGCGGCACGGCTGGCGCTCGCGACGGCCCTCGATCCTGTCGCGATCCGGACCGACGGCGCCGAGCGAAACGACTAGCCTCCCCCTGTGGCCCGACCGCGGGCCGTAGAAGGAGGTACCCGGTGCTGAACCGTCGAATCGACTTCGTAACGGCCGTCCTGACGGCCGCGCCACGCGACGCGCTGCGGACGATCGTGATCGCGGCCGCCGCATCCGTCGCCACCCTGGCGTTCGCGCAGATCCCGTCCAGCCTGGACGTCGACACCTCGAAATCGGTCGTGCCGCTCGCCGAGATCCACCGGGGCGGGCCGCCGCCCCAGGGGATTCCCGCGATCGGCTTTCCCGGCATGGACGGCGTGGCCCCCGCCACGGTCGATCCCACCTTCGTCTCGCAGGACGAGGCGTCGGCCTGGCTGGGCGGGCGCGAGCCGGTGATCCTGGTGGACCTCGGCGGCGAGCGCAAGGTGTACCCGCTTCAGATCCTGATGTGGCACGAGATCGCGAACGACCGCGTGGGCGGCGTTCCCGTCGCCGTGACGTTCTGCCCGCTGTGCAACAGCGCGCTGGTGTTCGATCTGCGCGTTCCCCTGGACCCGGCGGGCCTCGAGGTGCTTCAGGAGCGGGCCGCCTCGCACGGCGAGGAGCTGGACGCGCAGCCGGTGCCGGCCGACCTGGCGGCGTCGCTGAGCGACCTGCGGCACGGAGACGACGTGGTCGCGACCGTGAACGTCGGGGGCTTCGGGGTGTCGGGACTCCTGTACGCCTCGAACCTGCTGATGTTCGACCCGGTGACCGGCACGCTCTGGTCGCAGGCGATCGGCGAGGGCACGGTCGGGGCGCTGGCCGGCACCGAGCTGGTGCGCTACGGCGCGCCGATCGTGTCGTTCGACGAGGCGCGCGCGGTCGCGTCCGAGGCGGGCGTGATGGACCGGCCGGAAGGGTTCTCGCGACGCTACGGCACGAATCCGTACCTCGGCTACGACGACGTCGACACGCCGGCGTTCCTGTTCCGCGGCGAGGCGGACGACCGCCTCCTGCCGAAGGAGCGGGTCGTGTCGATCGACGCCCCCACGCCGGTCGCCTACCCGTTCTCGCACTTGAGCGAGGTCGGCATCGTGCACGACGAGGTGAACGGCCGCGGGATCGTGGTGGCCTGGCGTCCGGGAACCGCCACGGCGCTGGGCGGCTCGCGCATCGCCTCCTCCGCGGACGTCGGCACCGCCTCGGTGTTCGAGACCGCCGTGGACGGCCGCGAGCTGCGCTTCGAGCCGGCGGACGACGGCGCGCTGCGGGACGTGCAGACCGGCACCGTGTGGGACGTGACCGGCCGCGCGGTGGCCGGACCGCTCGAGGGCGAGCGACTCGCCCCCGTGGTCCACGACCAGACGCTCTGGTTCTCGTGGGCGGCGTTCCGCCCGGACACGGAGATCCGCCGGCCGTAAGGTCTCAGCGCCGTCCGCTGTTGCATCGCGGGGCCGCTCGGGCGGCCCCGCGTTCGTTCGCGTCGAGGGCTTGCGGGCGTTCTGTATACCGTATACGATCAGGGGCGAACCCACCGCCTTCGGCGCGCCCGGCGCGCCCCCTCGTCCCCTCCTGGAGGCCGCCCATGATCGATCCGTTCGAGCCGTACGCCCCCGAGCCGTACTCCGACTTTCACGACCCGCACGTCCGCGACGGCTTCGGCGCCGAGCTCGAGGCGGTCCGCGGCCGCCTGGGCGCCGACTGGCCGCTGATCCTCGACGGCGAGCCGGTCGTCACCGGAGCCTGGATCGCGAGCTACGACCCCAGCGCGGTCGACCGCCTGGTCGGTCGCGCCGCCGCCGCAGGACCCGAGCAGATCGAGAACGCCTTCGCCGCCGCCCAGCGGGCGCAAGCGTCGTGGGGCGCCCTGCCCATGGCGCACCGCGCCCGCGCGCTCGTGAAGCTGGCCGCGGTGATGCGTCGGCACAAGTGGGAGCTCGCCGCCTGGGAAGTGTTCGAGGCCGCCAAGACCTACGCGGAGGCCGAGGGCGACGTCGCCGAGGCGATCGACTTCTGCGAGTACTACGCCCGTCAGGCGATGGACCTCGACGAGCGGCTCGAGACCTACCCCTGGCCGGGCGAGGAGAACACCCTCACCCTGCAGCCGCTGGGCGTGGGCGTGGTCATCCCGCCGTGGAACTTCCTGCTGGCCATCCTGGTCGGCACGACCGTCGGGCCGGTCGTGGCCGGCAACGCGGTGATCCTCAAGCCCAGCCCCAAGACCCCGATCATCGCGGGGCTGTTCATGCGCATGCTGGACGAGGCCGGATTCCCGCCGGGCGTCGTGAACCTTCTGACCGGCGAGGACGACGTGCTGGGCGACGCGCTCGTGGACCATCCCGAGACGCGCTTCATCAACTTCACCGGCTCCGTCGGCACCGGCATGCGGATCCACGAGCGCGCCGCGAAGGTCCAGCCCGGCCAGCGGTTCCTGAAGCGGACCTTCCTCGAGATGGGCGGCAAGGACGCGATGATCGTCGACGAGACCGCCGACCTCGACGCGGCCGCGGACGCCGCCGTCGCCGGCGCGTTCGGCTTCCAGGGGCAGAAGTGCTCGGCGATGAGCCGCCTCATCCTCGTGGACGAGGTGCACGACGAGATGGTCGAGAAGGTCGTGGCCCGCACCCAGCGCCTCGAGATCGGGCCCGCCGAGGAGAACCCGGACGTGGCCGCGGTGATCGACCAGATCCAGTTCGACAAGATCCTGGGCTTCGTCGACCGCGCCAAGGGAAGCGCCACGCTGGCGCTGGGCGGCGACCGTGGCCGCGAGGGGGGCTGGTACGTGCAGCCCACCATCCTCACGGACGTCGATCCGGACGCCGAGATCGCCCAGCAGGAGGTGTTCGGGCCGGTCGTCGCCGTGCTGCGGGCGCGCGACTTCGACCACGCGCTCGAGATCGCGAACGGCACGCCGTACGCCCTGACCGGCGGCCTGTTCTCGCGCCTCCGCTCGCGCATCGAGCGCGCCCGCCGCGAGTTCCGCGTCGGCAACCTGTACATCAACCGCAAGATCACCGGCAGCCTGGTCGGGGTCCAGCCGTTCGGCGGATTCGACATGAGCGGCACGAACGCCAAGGCCGGCGGTCCGGACTACGTGCGGCTGTTCATGGAGGCGAAGACCGTCACGGAGCGGTTCTGAGACCGCGGGTGACGACCCCGCCCGCCCCGATCGCCCGGCCGCCCACGGTGGGCGACGAGGTCCACCGTCGCCTCCGGCACCAGCTGCTGCTCGGAGCGTGGCCGCCCGGAGCGCGCCTACGCGAGGCGGAGCTGGCCGCCACCTTCGGCGTCTCGCGCACCCCGGTGCGCGAGGCGGTACGCCGGCTGCTTCAGGAGGGCCTGCTCGAGGCGCGCTCCAGGCAGGGCGTACAGGTCCGCCGTCCGGACCTCCGCGCCGCGCTGGACGCGTACGACGTACGCGAGCGGCTCGAGGGCATGGCGGCCCGGCAGGCGGCGAGCCGCGCCTCGCTGCGCGACCGGCGCGAGCTGTTCGCGCTTCTCGAGGCCGTCGAGGCGGCCGCCGTGGAGGACGAGGCGACCCAGGTCGAGGCCGACCTGACGTTCCACCGGCGCGTAGCGGAGCTCTCCGCGAACGAGTCGCTCATCCGCGCTCTCGAGACGCTGGCCGGGCACGTCACCCCGCTCAAGGTGCACACCCGCGACCAGAACGCGGCGGATACCACCCGGGGGCAGCACCGGGCGGTCGCCGAGGCGATCCTCGCCGAGGACGGCGACGCGGCCGAGGCGGCGATGCGGGCGCACGTCGCCTGGTTCGCGCGCGTCCTGAGCGAGCGCTTCGCCGAGGTCGGCGACCGTCCCGTTCCCTCCGCCAGGAGCGACGACGCGCCGCCTGGCGGCGCGAGCCGCGGCACGCGATGACGCTCCTCCCTCGACCGTCGGCGGGAGGTCGGACGTGAGCCGCTACCGCGACGTCGTCCTGGCCGTGTCCGGCTGGGGACCGCTGGAGCGGTTCGCGCGCCGGCGCGGCTTGCGGCTGGGCGCGGGCCGGTTCGTCGCCGGCGAGCGGCTCGAGGACGGCATCCGCGTCGCGCACGAGCTGACGGCCGAAGGCAAGCACGCGATCCTCGATCTGCTGGGCGAGTTCGTCGAGACCGAGAGCGCCGCCGCCGCGATGGCGGACGGCGTGGTCGACGCGATCCGCGCGTTCACGGAGGTGCCGGAGCCGCGGCGCCTGTCGGTCAAGCCGACGCAGCTGGGCCTGGGCATCTCGACCGAGGTGGCGCTGCGGCACATGCGTCGCCTGGCCGAGGAGGCGGACCGCGCAGGCGTCCTGCTCTGCATGGACATGGAGGATCATCCCCGCGTCGACGCCACCCTGGAGATGCTCGAGACGCTCCACGACGAAGGGCATCATCACGTCTCGACGGTGCTGCAGAGCTACCTCCGCCGCACGCCGTACGACCTGGAGCGGCTGCTGGCCCGCGACCCGGTCCCGGAGCTTCGGCTGGTGAAGGGCGCGTACAGCGAGCCGGCCTCGGTCGCGTTCCCGGACAAGGGTGACGTCGACCTGGCGTACCGCGACCTGCTGATCCGCATGCTGGAGGGCGGCGGGACGGTGCACGTCGCGACGCACGACGAAGCGCTGATCCGCTTCGCCCAGGAGCGCCGCGACGCGCTGGGCGTGCCGCGGGAGCGGACCACCTTCCAGCTTCTCTACGGCGTGGCGCAGCGGCTGCAGACGGCGCTGGTCGCCGAGGAGGAGTCGGTCGGCGTGTACCTGCCGTTCGGCGCCGACTGGTACGGCTACTTCACCCGGCGCCTGGCGGAGCGGCCGGCGAACCTGGCGTTCGTGCTTCGCGGCCTGTTCAGCTGAGGGCGGCGGGCGCGGCCGCTTGCCGAGCGGCGGGCGGCCGCGCCCTGACCACGGCCGCCGCGCGCCCGACCCTCAACCGAACTTCACGGGTTTCACGTCCGGTTGGAGCGGTGCCACGCTGCCGGCATGAGCCACGAGACCCTGCCGAGCGTCCACCGAATCCAGGCGAGCTACTACGCCGCCGTGTTCCTGCGCTGGTTCGCGATCGCGCTGCCGCTGGCGCTCATGGTCCTGCTGATGCAGGCGCGCGGCATGAGCCTGCTGCAGGTCGGCATGATCATGGGCCTCCACGCGGCGGTGATCGTCGTGCTCGAGATTCCGACCGGCGGCTTGGCCGACGCGATCGGACGCAAGCCCACGGCGCTGCTCTCCCAGGCCGTCACGCTGGCGTCGACGGTGGCGTTCCTCTTCGCGTTCTCGTTCGCGTTCTTCGCCCTGGCCGCCGTCCTGCTGGGCACCGGTCGGGCGCTCGCGTCCGGCGCGCTGGACGCCTGGTTCGTCGACGCGCTGCTGGAGCACGATCCGGCGACCGACCTGCAGGCGCCGCTGGCGCACGCCGAATCGCTCACGATCGCGGGGCTGGCACTCGGGACGCTGGCGGGGAGCGCGATTCCGGCCGTCTGGGGCGCGGGCCTGCCGGCCGACGGCGCCGCCGTGCTGACGCCGCTGTCCCTGCCGTTCCTGGCGTCGTTCGTCGTGCAGTTCGTCGGCCTCGCGGTCGTCGCGCTGTTCATCCGCGAAGACCGCTCCGGCACGGTCCAGGGCGCGGCGACCGACATGACCGCGGCAGCGCCGACCGGTCTCGCCGCCGTCGGCCCGATCGTGGCCAGCGCGCTGCGCGCCGCCCGGGACGACCGGATCGTCACGCTGGTGATGATCGCCACGGCGGCGACCGGCCTCTCCGTCGCCGCGCTCGAGACGTTCTGGCAGCCGCGCTTCGACACGCTCCTCACCACCGGCGCCGGCGCCGGCGCCGGTCCCGCCTCGCCGCTGACGTTCGGCGCGCTGATGGCCGGCGCGTTCACCGTAGGCGTCGCCGGCAACCTCGCCTCGATCCCGTTGGCTCGCCGGCTGGGCCGGCGCTACGCCCTGGTCGCCGCGGCGGGCCAGCTGCTGGGCGGCACTGCCCTGGTCGTGCTGGCCTGGCGCAGCGGCCTGCCCACCGCGGTGGGGCTGTTCTGGCTCGCCTACTTCGCGAACGCCCTGACCGGCTCGCCGATCGCGACGATCCTGAACGAGCAGGTCCCCTCCGAGCGGCGGTCGTCCACGCTCTCCGTGGTGTCGCTGGCCGGCTACCTGGGCGCGTTCGCCGGCAGCGCCGGCTTCGGCGCCCTGGCGCAGCACGCCGGGATTCCGGTCGTCTGGACGGTGGCGGGCGCGATCCTGGCGGGCTCGGCCGGGCTGTATCTGGCGATCGATCGGCTGCGGCGAGCCTCGGCCTCACGCGCTCCGGCCCGAGCCTAGCGGTCTGGCCCAAGCCGCGATCCGCGGTTTGGGCCGCGCCGCTCGCGCTACCCTGTCGCCAGAGCCCGTGACGTGGCCACGCGCCCGGGCGGCCTCGGGAGCGAGGGGCCCCAGCCGCCGCGACGAGTCCGTGCCCCTCCGGAAGGAGCCCCATGGCGCTCCCGGAGACCGACCCCAGACCCGCTTGGCAACGACGCCTGAACGTCCACATCGACCCGCCCGTGTTCTTCGTCTCCTCCGGCCTGATCCTGGCGATGGTCGTGTTCACCGTGCTGTTCGACCAGACCGCGGCGAACGCGTTCGGCGCCGTCCAGGCCGGCATCGCGAACAACACCGGCTGGTTCTTCGTGCTGGTGATGAACGTCGTTCTGCTCTTCACGATCTACCTGGTGTTCACGCCGTTCGCGTCGATCCGGCTTGGCGGCCAGGCCGCCAAGCCCGAGTTCTCGACCCTCGGCTGGTTCGCGATGCTGTTCAGCGCCGGGATGGGGATCGGTCTGCTGTTCTACGGCGTGGCCGAGCCGATGTTCCACTACGTCGCCGGACCGCGCGCCGAGCCGGGCACCGTCGCGGCGGCCGAGCAGGCGATGCAGCTCACCTTCCTGCACTGGGGACTCCACCCCTGGGCCGTCTATGCGCTCGTCGGCCTGGCGCTCGCGTTCTTCAGCTTCAACCGCGGCATGCCGCTCACCATCCGCACCATCTTCTACCCACTGCTGGGCGACCGCATCGACGGCTGGATGGGCGCCGCGATCGACATCCTGGCCACCGTGGCCACCCTGTTCGGCGTCGCGACCTCGCTGGGGCTCGGGGTGCAGCAGGTGAACGCCGGGCTGGATCACCTGTTCGGCATCGGCATGAACACCGGCGTGCAGCTGATCCTGATCGCGGCCATCACCGCGGTCGCGACCGTGTCGGTCGTGCGCGGGCTCGAGGGCGGCATCCAGCGCGTCAGCGAGTTCAACATCGTCGTCGCCGCCTCGCTCCTGCTGTTCGTCCTGATCGTCGGGCCGACCCTGTTCATCCTGAACGCCCTGCCGGAGAACATCGGCATGTACCTCCAGAACCTGCCCACGCTGGCGACGTGGAACGAGACGTACACCGCGACCACCTGGCAGAACGGCTGGACCGTCTTCTACTGGGGCTGGTGGATCGCCTGGTCGCCGTTCGTGGGGATGTTCATCGCCCGCGTCAGCAAGGGGCGGACGGTGCGCGAGTTCATCCTGGGCGTGCTGTTGGTCCCGACGTTCGTGACGTTCACCTGGATCACCGTGTTCGGCGACGGCGCGCTCTGGGTCGAGCGCTTCGGTCCCGGCGGGCTGGCGACGGCGGTTCAGGAGAACATCCCGGTGTCGCTGTTCGTGTTCCTCGAGACCTTCCCGTTCGCGCTGGTCACCTCGCTGCTGGGCGTGATCGTGGTGATCAGCTTCTTCGTCACCAGCTCCGACTCCGGGTCGCTCGTGATCGACATCATCACCGCCGGCGGCGAGGCCGATCCGCCCGTTCCCCAGCGCGTGTTCTGGGCGGTGACCGAAGGCGTCGTCGCCGCGACGCTGCTGATCGGCGGGGGGCTGGTAGCGCTGCAGACCGCGGCGATCACGACCGGCCTGCCGTTCGCGATCGTGCTGCTGTTCATGTGCGTCAGCGTCCACCGCGGGATGCAGCGCTACATCGAACGCTACCCGCAGGCGGTGGAGCGCCCGGTCGAGCCGCGCGTTCCGCGGCCGCCCCGGCCCCCGAGGGCCCGTCGCGACCGCCGCGAGCCGCCTGCCGAGAAGGACGAAGGAGGCCACGAATGACGGCGAAACAGGCCGCGTACCGCTCGCGCGAGATCCGTACGCCCTCCTCCGAAACGGCCGGAGCGGCGATGCCTGGCTGGACCCCGCTCCGTCGCCTGGCGGGCGTGATCGCGATCGTCGCGCTGCTCGCAGCCGGCGCGGCGCCGGCGCAGGAGACGCTCCGGATCGCGCACGTCTCCTGGTCGTCGTCGCGCGCCAGCGCGCACGTCGTGGCCGAGGCGCTGCGTACGCGACTGGGCCTGGACGTGACGCTGACGCAGCTCTCCATCGACGACGCCTGGGCCGCCGTCGCCGCCGGAGAGCAGGACGTGCTGCTGTCGGCCTGGCTGCCCGACACCCACGCGCCGTACCTGGAACGCCACGGCGATGCGTTACGCGATCTGGGGCCGAACCTCGACGGCACGCGGACGGGGCTGGCCGTTCCCGACATCGGGTCGGCACGGCAGACGGACGCCGCCGGCGCGCGCGGCGTGACGGCGGCCGACCTGACGGCGATCCCGGACCTCGCCGGCCGCGCCGACCGCTACGGCGGCGTCGTCGTCGGCATCGACCCCGAGGCGGGCGTCATGCGCCAGGCCCGCGAGGCGCTCGAGGCGTACGGCCTCGACGGCTGGTCGGTGCTGGCGACCGGCAGCGAAGCCGCGATGCTGGAGCGGCTCTCGGCCGCGGTCCGCCGCGGCGAGCGGATCGTCGTGACCGCCTGGGTGCCCCTCTGGGCCAACGCTCGCTGGAACCTGCGTTTCCTGGACGATCCCCGCGGGGTGTTCGGTCAGGAGGGCGCGATCCACACCCTGGTGCGCGAAGGGCTCGAAGACGACCTTCCCGAGGCGACCGCCGTCCTGGACGCCTTCTCCTGGACGCCTGCGGCGATGGAGCGGGTGATGGTGTGGATGGAGGATCCGACCACCTTC
The DNA here is from genome assembly GCA_964561595.1 of uncultured bacterium. Lineage (GTDB taxonomy): Bacteria > Deinococcota > Deinococci > Deinococcales > Trueperaceae > SLSQ01. The sequence continues at coordinate 21,209 of CAZLQH010000008.1, forward strand.
CCGCGCGACGCCGCCCGGCGCTGGCTGGCCGCGAACGAGGACCGCGTGGACGCCTGGTTCGAGTGAGCGGCGACGCTGCGCGCCGGCGGACAGCGTCGCCGGCGCGGGCCCACGGGCACGTGACAGTTTCATGACACACGCGCCTCGCGATAGCGACTAGCATGTGTCTTCGGTGGAACGACTGGCGGTAATCGGAGTCTCGCACAGGCGGGGAGGGGCGGACGCCCTCGCCGACTGGCACGAGCGCTACACGGACGTCCGCGCGCTCGACGCGCTGGGCCTGCCGCGCGCCGTGATCCTGGCGACCTGCAACCGCTGGGAAGCGGTCGTGCACCTCCCCGAAGGCGTCGTCGCGGACGAGGCCCGCAGGCGACTGGCCGACGGGGGCCCTCTTCCCTACGCGTTCGTCCGAGACGGCGCGCTGGAGCGCCTGATCCGCATCGCCGCGGGGCTCGACAGCCTCAACCCCGGCGAGGATCAGATCATGGGTCAGGTCCGCACCGCCTACCTGGCCGCCCGGGACGAGGGGCGTACCGACGCCATGCTCTCCTACGCGTTCGAGCGCTCGCTCCGGGCCGCGAAGCGGGTCCGTCGCGAGGTGGCGCTGGCCCCGATGAGCACCAGCCTGTTCAGCCTTGCCCGGCCCGAGCTCGAGCGCTCGCTGTCGCCCGGAGCGACCGTTCTGGTGCTCGGGGCCGGCGAGATGGGCGCGCTCGCGGCACGGTCCGTGCGTGACATGGGGTTTCGCGTCCTGATCGCGAACCGCACCGTCGACCGGGCCGACGCGCTGGCGGAGCAGCTGGGCGTCGCGTCGCGTTCGCTCGCAGACGTACGGGCCGCGCCGCCCCAGGTCGACGCGCTGGTGTGCGCCACGCCGGTCCGCGGCCTGGTGGACGCCGAGCTGCTGAGGCGCACCGGAGCCCGGATCTGCGTGGACCTCGGCGTGCCCCGCAACGTCGATCCCAGCGGCGCTCGGTCGACCGGCATCCGGCTCCTGGACGTGGACGGGCTGCAGGAGGCGGGCGCCGCCCGCCGCGCGGAGCTGCGCGACAAGCTCGCGATCGCCGAGCGGCTGGTGCTCGACGAGCTCGACGACGCCACCGACGAATGGAACGAGAAGCAGCTCGGGCCGTCCATCCGGCGGCTCCGCGAGCGCACGCTCGAGACGCTCGAGGCGTCCCTCCCCCAGGAGCAGGCACGCAGGCTCGTCGGCCGGCTGGTTCACGACCCCATCAAGGGGCTGCGTGCGCTGGCCCGCGAGCACGGGGTCGACGTCGCGCGCACCTACCTGGGCGAGACGGGACTCGACGAATGACGACAACGCAAGGCGCAGGCCGGTCCGACCTTCCGCCGCACCCCGCACACGTCCGCATCGCGACCCGCGCCAGCGCGCTGGCGCTCTGGCAAGCGCGCTGGATCGCCGAGCGGCTGCGCGCCGTGGGGGCCACCTCCGAGCTGGTCGAGGTGACGACGCAAGGCGACACGGACGGGCGCCCCTTCGCCCAGATCGCCGGCGTGGGCTTCTTCACCAAGGCCGTCCAAGACGCGGTCCTGGACGGATCGGCCGATCTCGCCGTGCATTCGTACAAGGACCTTCCCTCCGCCCCCGCTCCGGGGCTCGAGGTGGCCGCCGTGCCCGAGCGGGCCGACCCGCGCGACGTGCTGCTCGTCCGGCCGGAGGCGTTCGACGAGGACGCCGCCTTCGTTCCGTTGCGGCCCGGCGCCACGATCGGGACCAGCGCGGCGCGGCGCCGCAAGCAGCTCGCCTGGCACCGCGCGGACCTGACCGCGGCGGAGCTGCGCGGCAACGTTCCGACGCGCATCGAGCGGCTCCGCGAGGGCGGCTACGACGCGATCGTGCTGGCCGCGGCCGGGCTCGCGCGACTGGAGACCGACCTGGACGGCCTCGAGGTGGTGGCGCTCGAGCCCTCCGCGTTCGTGCCCGCCCCCGCCCAAGGCGCGCTGGCGCTCGAGATCCGTCGCGGCGACGACGGCCTGGCGTCGCTGCTGACGGAGCTGCACGACGTGCGCGGCTACCGGGCCGTGGCGGCGGAGCGTGGCCTGATGGGCATGATCCAGGGCGGCTGTCAGCTGGCGCTGGGCGCGCACGCCGCCCTGCAGGACGGGACCCTCCGGCTGCACGCCTGGTACGAGGGCCGCGGCGTCGTGGTCGAGCACCCCTCGAGCGAGGGGGCGGCGATGCTGGCGTACGAGGCGCTGGGCAGGCCCGATCCGCATGAGGAAGCGCGCCTCGAGACGCACGGGAGGTCGCCGTGAGGACGGGGGCGTGAGGGTCGTCCTGACGCACGCGCGAGGACGGCTCGAGGAGCTCGAAGCCGCCCTTCGAAGGCGCGGGGACGAGGTGGTGCGCACGCCGTTGATCGAGGTGCGGTGGCGCACGGACGCCGCCACGCGCGCCCAGGCGCGCCGGCTGGTGGCGTTGCCGTGGCTGCTGTTCCCCAGCCGGTCCGCCGTCGAGGCGTGGGCGGCGCTGGGCCTGCCGCTTCCCGCGTCGCCGCACGGCCCCAAGCTGGGCGCCGTGGGCGCGGGAACCGCCTCGGCGCTCAAGCGGATCGGCGGACGGGTCGAGGTGATCGGCGCCCCGCCGACGGCGGAGGGTCTGGCCCGGACGTTCCTCGCCCGCGGCGACGCCGAGGGCCCCGTGGGGCTGCCGCGCGGCGACCGGGCACGTGCGACGCTGGAGCGCGCCCTCCGCGACGCGGGTCTGGCCACCCGGGCGCTTACCCTGTACGAGACCGAGCGGCGGCCGTGGCGCAGCGACGGGCCGCCCGACGCCGTGGTGGTGGCCAGTCCGTCGGCGGCGGAGGGCCTGCCGGACGACCTGGACGAGACCGCCGCGCTGGTCGCGATCGGACCGACCACCGCCGCGGCGCTCCGCGCCCGCGGGCTGCGTCCGTGGACGGCTGCGCGTCCGGACGCGGACGCGATCCTCGCGCGGATCGACGACGCGCGACGCGCCACCGCCGAAACGACCGACGCCGAGCGGGCCGACGCCGCCGACCTGCCTGGGAGGACCTCATGAGCGACGCGACCATCCCCGTCCCCGTCCGGCGCCCTCGTCGCCTGCGCCGCACGAAGGCGCTCCGCGAGATGGTGGCCGAGACGCGGCTGCATCCGGAACGCCTCATCGCCCCCTACTTCGTGGTGCCCGGCCGCGAGCAGACCCAGCCGATCGGCTCGCTGCCCGGCGTGTCGCGATTCAGCGTCGACCGGCTGCTGCCGGAGCTCGAGCGCGCCCTGGCGCTGGGGATCCGGGCGGTGTGCCTGTTCGGCGTCCTCCCGCCCGAGCGGAAGGACGCGCTGGGCAGCGACGCGGACGACGCGAACGGCCCGGTCGCCGCCGCGCTGCGCGCCGCGAAGGCGGCGTTCGGCGACGACCTGACGCTGATCACCGACGTGTGCCTGTGCGGCTACACCGACCACGGTCACTGCGGCGTCCTGAGCCCCGGCCCGCGCGGGGCGACGGTGGACAACGACGCGAGCCTCCCACGGCTCGCGTCGATGGCGGTGGCCCACGCCGAGGCGGGCGCCGACCTGGTGAGCCCGTCGGACATGATGGACGGTCGGGTGGCGGCGATCCGGACGGCGTTGGACGGCGCGGGGCACGAGGCGGTCGGGATCCTGTCGTACGCCGTGAAGTACGCGTCGGCGTTCTACGGACCGTTCCGGGACGCGGCGGGAAGCGCGCCCTCCAGCGGCGCCGGCGAGGGCGAGGCGGCTCCGCCCAGCGACCGGACGAGCTACCAGATGGATCCCCGCAACGTGCGCGAGGCCGATATCGAGGCCGCGCTGGACGAAGCCGAGGGCGCCGATCTGCTGATGGTCAAGCCGGCGCTTCCGTACCTGGACGTCATCGCCCGCGTCCGCGCGGGAACCTCGCTGCCGATCGTGGCGTACCACGTGAGCGGCGAGTACGCGATGCTCGAGGCGGCCGTCGCCGCCGGCCTGATGGAGCGGGGGGCTGCGGTGCGCGAGACGCTCACCGCGATCCACCGTGCGGGCGCCGACCTGATCTTCAGCTACTACGCCGTGCCCGCCCTGGAGCACGGCTGGCTGGACGCCCGGTGAGGTCCGGCCGCCCACGACGGCTGCGCTGGTCGCGGCGGGCGTCGACCCGCCTGGCGTTCACGGTGATCACCGTGTTCGTCGTGGCGCAGGCCGTCTGGTGGGTGGTCTTCCAACGAAGCTACGTCGCCGAGATGTCCGAGGCGCGCATGTCCGCCTGGCAGGCGGACGCCGGCCTGGCGCAGTCCGTTCTGGACGGCGCGGACGGCGACGCGGCGCTCGCCGCGTCGCTGCTGGCGTCGCACCCCCACCTGACGCTCGACGCCGGCCGGTTCACCGTGAACGCCGCGACGCGGGAGGCGTTCCTGGAGCGCCAGCGGGGCTACCTGCGGATGTTCGCCTGGGAGGGCCCGTTCTTCGTGCTCGTGATCCTGTCGATGCTGACGCTGATCGGCCGCTCGCTGCGCGAGGAGCGGGAGCTCAAGCGCAGCCACCAGAACTTTCTCTCCGCCGTCACCCACGAGTTCAAGACGCCGCTGGCCACGCTCCGGCTGCTCGTCGAGACCGCGCAGCTGCGCGACCTCGACGCCGGCAAGCGGCGCGAGTACCTGGACCGGATGGCGGGCGAGGTGGACCGGCTGGAGCGGACTTCCGAGCAGGTACTGGCCGCCGCCCGCCTGGAGCAGGCGCCGCTGACGGCCGGCATGGAGCCTCGCGATCTGCGCGAGGCGGTCGCCCGACTGGTGGCCGCGTCGCGACCGGGCATGGAGGCTCGCGGCGCGACGCTGCGGCTCGAGTCCTGCGACGAGCCGTTGCCGGTGTCGTTGGACGAGGACGCCTTCGCGCTGGTGCTGAGCAACCTGCTGGACAACGCCGCGAAGTACTCGCCCGAGGATCGCCGCGAGATCGTCGTTCGGCTCTCGCCAGGAACGGACGTGATCGCGATGCACGTCGACGATCGCGGCTTCGGCGTGGACGCATCGGAGCGGGAGAAGATCTTCGAGCGGTTCCATCGCAGCGGCGACGAGTCGACCCGCCGGGCGACCGGCACCGGCCTGGGGCTGCACCTGGTGCGGAGCACGATCGAGGCGATGAACGGCTGGGTCCGGGTCGAGCCCAATCCGGCCGGAATCGGCAGCCGCTTCACCGTCACCCTGCCGCGCCGCGTCGCCGCCGAGAACGGGCTGGCGGCGGCCGCGCGTCGCGGCGGCCGCGCGGCCGCCGCGAGCGAGGCGGCCGGCGCCGAGGCGGGACCGCGCGGCGAAGGGGCGGCCTCGTGAAGCGTCCGCGCCTGCTGCTCGTCGAGGACGAGCATGCGCTGGCCGACGTGCTGGCCGACAACCTCCGCGAGGAGGGCTACGATCCCGTCGTCGCGCGCGCCGGCCAGGAGGCGCTGCGGACGTGGCGCGAGGGCGCGTTCGACCTGGTCGTGCTGGACGTGATGCTGCCCGAGATCGACGGCGTGACGCTGTGCCGCACGCGCCGCGAGGAGGGCGACGACACGCCGGTCCTCTTCCTCTCCGCGCGGGGGCGTCCCGACGAGCGGGTCGAGGGGCTCGCCGCGGGCGGGGACGACTACCTCGCCAAGCCGTTCCACCTGCCGGAGTTCCTCCTGCGGACCCGCGCGCTGCTGCGCCGTCGTGGCTGGGGCGGGCCGGAGGAGCGGGTCCGCTTCGCCGGCCACGACGTCGACCTGCGCTCGTGGACCGCCACGCTGGCCGACGGCCGGCGCGAGACGCTGGGCGAGCGCGAGATCGGCATCCTCCGCCTCTTGGCCTCCCGGCCCGGCGAGGTGGTCAGCCGCGACGACATCCTGGACGAGGTGTGGGGCGACGACGCGTTTCCCTCGAGCCGCACCGTCGACAACGTGGTGATGCGGCTCCGAAAGGCGTTCGAGCCGGACCCCGCGAACCCCCGACACCTCCACACCGTGTGGGGCGTCGGCTATAGGTTCACGCCGGAGGGCGAATCATGAACGATCTGTTCCTGCGCGCGGTGCGCGGCGAGGACACGGCCCGCGCTCCGGTCTGGCTGATGCGCCAGGCCGGCCGGCACCTGCCCGAGTACCGCGCGCTCAAGGAGAAGCACGCCTTCTGGGAGCTGGCCCGCACGCCCGAGCTGGCGACCGAGGTGACGCTGCAGCCGGTGCGCCGCTACGGCATGGACGCCGCGATCCTGTTCCAGGACATCATGACGCCGCTACCCGCCATGGGCGTGGACGTCGCGTTCACGCCCGGGCCGTCCATCCAGCGGCCGATTCGCGACGACGCCGACCTGGCGACGTTGCGCGTTCCCGAGCAGGACGAGATCGCGCCGTTCGTTCCGGATGCGATCCGCCTCCTGCGGCGCGAGCTGGACGTGCCCCTGATCGGCTTCGGGGGCGCACCCTTGACGCTGGCGACGTACCTCGTCGAGGGGGGCGGCAGCAAGGAGTACCCGACCTTCCGCGCGCTGCTGCGCGCCCGGCCCGAGCTGGCGCACCGCCTGCTCGAGATGCTGACCGAGACCTCGGTCCGCTACGCCCGCGCCCAGATCGAGGCGGGCGCGCAGGCGTTCCAGCTGTTCGACTCGTGGGCCGGCCTGCACGACGAGCGGACGTACCGCGCCTTCGGCCAGCCGTACGCCCGGCGCGTGCTCGAGGCGCTCGGCCAGGCCGGCGTGCCCAGGATCTACATCGCCGTGGGCGCCGCGCACCTGCACGCTCCGTTCGCCCAGCTGCCGGTCGAGGCGCTCAGCATCGACTGGCGCACCCCGCTGGACCGGGCACGGCGCGAGGTCGGCGCCGTGGCCGGAACCACGGTGAAGGCGCTGCAAGGCAACCTGGACCCCGCCGACCTGCTGGGGCCCGCCGGCACGGTGCGCGACGCGGCGCTGCGCGTGCTGCGCGCCGGCCGCGGCGGGGCGCACGTGTTCAACCTGGGCCACGGCATGCTGCCGCAGGCCGATCCGGCGCGGGTCGAGGAGCTCGTCGCCACGGTGCGCGGCTACGACCGGCACGCAGCCGATCCGGACGCGGCGGCGGACGGGGCGGCGGACGGGGCCAGCCGGTGAGCGGACCGACCGAGATGGAGCGCGGCGCCGCCCTGCCCTCCCGCGGCGAGGCGACGGCCGACGAGCTGCGGGAGATGACCGAGCTGAGCGGCGGGCCGGGGACACGCCGCGAGCGCGTGGCCCGCACGATGCGCGTCTGGCAGGAACGCATCGTGCACGGCCTCGAATCGCTGGACGGCGCCGGCGCGTTCCGGCGTTTCTCCTGGGACCGCCCGGGCGGCGGCGGCGGCCGCGCCCGCGTGATCGAGGGCGGCCGGGTGTTCGAGCGGGGCGGCGTGAACGTCTCCGCGGTGCACGGCGACGCCGTGCCGCCCAGCCTGGCCCGGCAGCACCCCGGCACCGAGGGCAAGCCGTTCTTCGCGACGGGGCTCAGCATGGTGCTGCACCCGGCCAATCCGCACGTCCCGGCGTTCCACGCGAACTACCGCTACTTCGAGGTGGGGCACGGCGAGCAGAGCGGCGTCTGGTGGTTCGGCGGGGGCGCCGACCTCACCCCCTCGCACCCTCGCGAGGAGGACGTGACCTCTTTCCACGCCACGCTGAAGGCGTTGTGCGACCGGCACCAGCAGGCCGACCACGCCGCCTGGAAGGCGACGTGCGACGACTACTTCACCGTCCGTCACCGGGGCGAGATGCGCGGCGTGGGCGGCATCTTCTTCGACGAGCTCACGCCTCCCGGCCCGGACGCGGGCACAGCGGACGAGCACCGCTTCGAGGCGGATCTGCGCTTCGTCGAGGACGGCCTGGCGACGATCCTGCCTGCCTACCTGCCCAGCGCCCAGCGCCACGCGGACGCGCCGTGGACCGAGCGCGAGAAGGCGTGGCAGCTCCTCCGGCGTGGACGCTACGTCGAGTTCAACCTCGTGTACGACCGCGGCACGCTGTTCGGGCTTCAGACCAGCGGCAACATCGAGGCGATCCTCATGAGCATGCCGTCCGAGGCGTCGTGGCGCTTCGACCACCGGCCCGAGCCCGGCTCGGCCGAGGCCCGCGCGCTGCGGTTCTACCAGCCTCGCGACTGGGCGGCGCTCACGCCCGACGAGGCCCGTGCGCGCATCGACGCCGAGGTGCGCGAGGCGGCGGAGGGGTGAGCGCCGAGTCGTCGGGCGCCGCGACGTCGAGCTCCGAGCCCGGCGTGGCGATCATCACTGGGGCGGACCGCCCGGTCGGCATCGGCGCCGCGATCGCCCGTCGCTTGGCGGCTGACGGTCACCCCCTGATGCTGACGCTGCGACCCGACGCGCCTCGCGACGCCGACGGCGCATCGAGCGTCCACGACGTCGCCCGGGCGTGCGGTGGACGCACGGCGACGCTGAAGATCGACCTCGCTGCGCCGGATGCCGCCGAGCGCGTGCTCGCCGCCGGGGCCGAGCTCGGCCCGGTCACCGTCCTGATCGGCTGTGCAGCGGTCTCGGAGCGGGACGGCTGGCGCCACCTGTCGGCCGCCGGGCTCGACCGCGCGATGGCCGTGAACACCCGGGCCCACGCGCTGTTGGCGACGGGTCTCGTCCGCTCCTTGCCTGGGGAGCGACACGGCCGGGTCGTGCTGGCGACCTCCGGGCAGGGGCTCGGGGCGATGCCGGACGAACTCGCGTACGCGGCGTCCAAAGCCGCGCTCGACGCGCTTACGGTCTCTCTGGCGCCCGCTTTCGCCCGGCACCGCACGACGATCAATGCCGTCGATCCTGGCCCCACGGATACGGGCTGGATGAAGCAAGGCGACCGAGAGACGGCCCGCGCGCCCGATGGGCGCGTCGGCCATCCCGATGACGTCGTCGATCTCGTGGCGTTCCTCCTCTCCTCCGGTGCCGAGCGCGTGACCGGACAGATCCTGCGCGTGCGAGGCGGGAGATGACGACGACCCTACGACCCGACGATTCCCCGCCCGGTCCGATCCGCGCGACCCACGAGCCCTCCGTTTCTGCGTCCAGACCACGGACACCTCATGCGCCCGAAAGGTAGGTTGACAGCTATGAGCCGAGGCCCCACCGGAATCGTGATGATGAACCTCGGAGGTCCCAAGGACCTCGACGACGTGAACCCGTTCCTCCTGAAGCTGTTCGAGGACCGCGAGATCATCCAACTCCCCGCCCAGCGCTGGCTGGGTCCGTTCATCGCCAACCGCCGCACGAAGAGCGTCCAGAAGAACTACGAGGACATCGGCGGCGGCAGCCCCATCCTGAAGTGGACCGAGGAGCAGGGCCGCGGAATGTGCGAGCGGCTCGACGCCATGTCGCCCGAGACGGCGCCCCACAAGGCGTACGTCGCCTTCCGCTACATCGACCCGTTCAGCGAGGACGCGCTGAAGCAGATGAAGGCGGACGGCGTGAAGCGCGCCGTCGCGTTCACGCAGTACCCGCAGTTCAGCTGTGCGACGACCGGCTCGTCGCTGAACGAGCTGTGGCGCGCCGCCAAACGCGTCGACCTCTCAGGCGAATTCACCTGGAGCGTGATCGACCGCTGGCCGACCCACCCCACCTTCGTCGAGGCGATGACGAAGACGGTCAAGGAGGGGCTGGCCCAGTTCCCTGCGGAGGACCGCGAGGACGTGCTGATCGTGTTCAGCGCCCACTCGCTCCCGATGGGCGTCGTCAACCGCGGCGACGCCTACCCCGCCGAGATCGGCGCCACCACGCACGAGGTGATGAAGAAGCTGGGCTACGCCTACGAGCACCTCGTCGCGTACCAGAGCGAGGTCGGCCCGGTGCCGTGGCTGGGCCCGTCCACGGAGGACGTCATCGAGGAGCTCGGCAAGAAGAAGCGCAGGAACGTCCTGATCGTGCCGATCGCGTTCACCAGCGACCACATCGAGACGCTGCACGAGCTGGACATCGAGTACGGCGAGCTGGCCCACGAGGCCGGCATCACGAACTACGTCCGCGCGCCCGCGCTTAACGGCATGCCGCTGTTCCAGGACGCCCTGGCCGAGATCGTCGCCGAGCACCTCAAGAGCGGCGAGCCGTGCACCAAGCAGTACGGCATGCGCTGCCCCGGCTGCGTCAACCCGCAGTGCCGCAACATCCTGAACCCCGTGGCGCCGTACAAGCGCACGAACGTCAGTCCCAGTCCGAAGAACAAGGAGTACGGGCGGCTGTAGCGGCCACGACCAGCCCCAAGAACCTCTCCCCTCCACGGTGCGGTTCCGTGAGCGTTATGCTCGCCAGCATCCTCCGTCCGCCACGGTGGCGCTCGGCGCTGCTCGCGAACCGGCAGAACGCACGACGTTGCGGGAAGGTGCAGGCGCCGATGCCCAGCGAATCACGTCCTGAGCGGGGTCTCGCCGTCCGCACACCGCTCGCCGCCGGGATTCGACGGTGACGAAGGCGGTCGCGCCCGACGCCGCCGTCGCCACGCCCACCAAGACCTGGGTCTCGAGCGTCTCTGCCGCCCTCGCCGTCGGGCTCCTCAATACCGTTCTGACGGTGTCGCTCGCCGCGCTGGTGTTCTCCGGCGAGCTCGCCCCCTTCCTGCCCGAAGGGATCGGCCTGGCGCTGTTCAGCGCCGTGCTCGCCGGGCTCCTCGTCGGCGTGCTGAGCTCGCTGCGCGGCATGATCGGGTCCGTCCAGGACGCCGCTTCCGCCATCCTGGCCGTCGCCGCCGCCGGAGCCGTCGCCATCGTTCCCGCCGCGACGGCACCGGCCGACGTCTTCCTCACCATCGTCGTGGCCAACGGCCTGACGGCGCTGATCACCGGAGCGTTCCTCGTCGCGACCGGCGTGTTCGGTCTGGGCCGCTTGGTCCGGTTCCTTCCCTACCCCGTCATCGGCGGGTTCCTGGCCGGAACGGGCTGGCTGATCGTCCTCGGCGCCGTCGGCGTGATGGCCGGCACGCCGGTGGCGGTGGCTTCGCTGCCGAGCCTGTTCACGGGCGAGGCGTTGGCGCGTTGGCTTCCTGGCCTGGTCTACGCCGCGGTGTTGCTGATCGTGACGGAGCGCTACCGGAACGCCCTCGTCTGGCCCACGCTGCTGCTGGCGCCGATCCCGCTGTTCTACGGCATGATGGCCGTCGCCGGAGGCTCGGTCGAGGGCTGGCGCGCCGCCGGGCTGCTCCCCGCCGCGTTCCCCAGCGGAAGCTTGCTGACCTTCGCGGATTACGGGAACCTCGCGGGCGTGCACTGGCCGGCGGTGTGGAGCTACGCCCCGACGGTGGTGGCGATGTGCTTCATCGTCGCGATCAGCGTGCTGTTCAACACCACGGGGCTGGAGCTCGTGACCGACGAGGAGGTCGATCTCGACACGGAGCTGCGCACCGCCGGGATCGCCAATCTCGCGATCGGCACGGCGGGCGGGTTCGTGGGCTACCAGATGCTCGGCGACACGGTCATGGCCCGCCGGATCGGGCGAGGCACTCGCCGCGAAGCGCTCGGCTCGCTCGTCGTCGTCTCGCTCGGGCTCCTGTTCGGCGCGCGGTTCATTCCGTTGCTCCCGAGCTTCCTGATCGGCGGCCTGTTGGCCTACATCGGCCTGATGTTCCTGCGCGACTGGCTCGTCGACACCTTCCGCACGGTCACGCCCATCGAGTACGCGATCGTCGTGTTCATCCTGATCGTGATCGCCTCGGTCGGCTTCCTGGAGGGCGTCGGGGTCGGGATCTTGGCGACGGTCGTGCTGTTCGTGGTCGACTACGCGCGCACCGACATCGTGAAGCACGAGCGCACCGGCCTCACGGCGCGGAGCCGGGTGACGCGGAGCCGCGCCGCGCTCGATGCGCTCGAAGAGCACGCCGACGCGATCTACGTGCTCGAGCTGCACGGCTTCGTGTTCTTCGGAACGGCCACCGGACTCGTGGACCGCACGCAAGCGCGCCTCGAAGCGCACGGCGGGACCCGCTTCGTCGTGCTCGACTTCGGCAGCGTCACGGGGCTCGATGCGACGGCGCGGCTGGCGTTCGAGAAGCTGGTTCGCCTCGCACGGCGACACGATGTCGATCTGGTGCTGAGCCAGGCGTCGCACGAGGTCGCGCGGAAGCTCGAGGACGTGCTCACCGCAACCGAGGTCGAGAATCGCGTCCACCTGATGCCGACGCTCGACGCAGCGCTCGAGTGGTGCGAGGATCGCGTGCTCGGCGAGGTGGACACGGCCGACGCGCCGGTGGACTTAGGACGCTTCCTCGCCACCGAGCTCGACGATGCCGACGCCGTCGCCGCGATCCTCGCGGCCTTCGAGCCGGTCACGTTCGCGCCGGGCTCGGTCGTGATGCGCCAGGGCGCCGCCCCCGACGTCCTGTACTTCGTCGCCTCCGGCAAGATCACCGCCCGGCTCGAGCGAGACGACGGCCCGCCGATCCGGCTCGAGACGATGGAGGGCGGAAGTCTGGTCGGCGAGCTCGGCTTCTACACCGGTGGAGCCCGCACGGCGTCGGTGGTCGCCGACGAGCGGACGCACGCGCACCGCCTGACGCGCGAGGCGCTCGAGCAGCTGACGTCCGAGGCCCCGGAGACCGCCGCCGCGTTTCACGAGCTCGTGGTGCGGTCGCTGGCGAAGCGGACCGGTCACCTGATGCGGGTGGTGCACGCACTCCAGCGGTAGCTGGACGACGGCCCGTCGACCCTCAGTTCGGGACGTGCTCCTCGAGCCACGCCCCCAGCACCTCGAACAGCTCCTGCATCAGCGTCGGCTCCAGCGAGCCGTACTCCGTCACGCTGCCCGTCCCCGCCCGCAGGAACAGGTGGTTCGCCTCGGGAACGGTCGCGATCGTGACGAGCTCCGGGTCGGCCGCGTCCCGAAGCGCGCCCCGGTGCTGCTCCAGATCGACCTGCACGTCCTGCCCCCCGAACACCGCCAGGGCCGGCACGCGCAGGCGCTCCCACGTCTCGGCGGCGTCGTGCGCCAGGAACCAGCGCATCCAGCCGCGGTACTGCACCATCGTCTCGGCGACCAGCCCTTCGGCCGCGACCTCCAGATCCCCGAACGCCTCCCGCTGCTCGGCGGGAAGCGCTGCGAGCTGGCCCCTGACCATCTCGCCCAGGAACCGCTCCAGCTCGTCCCACGCCTCGTCGGCGGTCAGCTCCAGCGTCGTTCGCGTCTGAGCGACGTGCCGCTCCACCACCTCGGGCGGCAGGCCGGCGCTCTCGAGCGTCCGTCGCTGCTGCGTGACGAGCCCCTCGAACGAATCCGCCACCGGCGGCGCCAACGCCACGACGAACGCCACGCCAGGGTGACGCGCCGCGACGTACGGCGCGATCAGCCCACCCTCGCTGTGGCCCAACAGGCCGATCCAGAGCGGATCGATCTCGGGCCGCATCTGCAGGAACCGCACGGCAGCCTCGGCGTCCAGCGCCAGATCGCCACTGGTGGCCGCCGCGTTGTCGCCGTCCGACGCGCCCACGCCGCGATCGTCGTAGCGGAGCACCGCGACGCCTTCCTCCGCGAGGCGCGCTGCGATCTCGGCGAACGGCCGGTACCCGTCGATCCCGGGAATCTCGCCGTCACGGTTCTGCGGGCCGGAGCCGCTGATCGTGACCACGGCGGGATGCGGCCCCTCTCCGGCCGGGAGCGTGAGCGTGCCCGCCAGCTCCAGGTCGCCGCTCAGGAAGGTGACGTCCTGCTGCACGGACTCCTGCGCAGGCTCCTGCGCCCTGACCTGCGACAGCGGGAGCACCGAAGCCGTGACCAGGAAGATGCCCACGAGCCCAGCGGCCCTGGACCACCAGCGTGGCCGCGCCAGCGGCCGTTGGGGCGAGATGTGCATTCGTGCACCTCGTTTCGGATGAGACGCTACGCCTCGAGCGGGAGCGCCTCCAGAGGCAGCCGTCCCGTCCCCCCGTAGGCGCGCCATCATGGCGCGGACGGTCGCGAGATCCGCCGCGTGGGCACCTCACGCAGAACCCGCGGGCAGGCGCCCCGGCAGGCCGGACGACCTCGCGGGCGGACGCCTACCGTCGTCGCATGCCTCCCGCCGACGCCGTCACCCAGCGCCGAACGCGCCCGCCACGCCGCCCCGGACGAGGCGCCGCCGGGCCAGCGCGCTCCTCGACGGCGCGCTCGTCCGCGTTCTCCTCCGCGTTCCCGTCCGCGCTGGCGTCGTCGTGGCCGGCGGCCTTCGTGGCGATCCTGGTCCTGCTCGGCCTGTCGGCGCCCAACCTGACGGAGGGAACCCAGGCGGCGAGGCTCGCGCGTGCGTGGTCGCCGACCTCGACGACCGACGTCGTGCTCCAGAGCGATCCGGAAGGGTGCGGCGCGGCGCTGCTCGCGACCATCCTGCGTCACGGCGGCCGGGGCGTGACGCAGGCGGAGCTCCTCGCCGCCGCGCCGCCCGGACCGAACGGCATCTCGCTCCGGCAGTTCCAAACGCTCGCCGCCGAGCACGGCCTTCTGGGCACGTGGCGCAGGGCCGCTCGGGGAACCGTGCCTCGCGGAAGCTTCGTCGCGCACCTCGACCGCCCGGACGGGCACTTCGTGTGGGTGCTCGCCGCGGCGGGCGACTACCTGCACGTCGTCGATCCCGCCGTCGGCGAAGGCGTGTGGCACGCGGACCGGTTCCTGCGGCGCTTCTCCGGTCGCTACCTGCGGCTCGGGGAGGCGGGATGAGCCGCGTCCGGGTGTCGGCGCCCACGTGGCTGCTGCTGAGCGGCCTCGCGGCGATCGTGTACGCGGTCGCCGGGCGGCCGGGGCCGTTCGGCGGGCTCGTCGTCGTAGGCGCTGCGCTCATGCACATGGGGGCGGGGAGGTCGACGTCCAGGCTCGAGGCGGGGCTGGCGACCGCCGTCGCGGCGGTGGGTCCGGCCTCCGTCGCCGTCGCCCCGATCGCGCCGCTCGCCCCGCTCGCGACGATCCCGCTCACCGTGCTGGTCGCGGCGTCGTTCGCCCTGGCCGGGATCGTGGCGGGGCCGAGCCGGGCTCCGGCACGTCGTTTCGAGGCGGCCGGGGTTCGCCTCGGCCATGCGGCGCGCGTCACTGCCGGGTGGTGCGCCGTCGAGGCGGTCTGGGCGCGGCCCGCCCTCCTCGGCGACGCCGCCCTGCCGGTCTTGGCGATCGGCAGCGCGTTGACCGATGGACCGCTCCTCGTCGTCGCCGGCTGGCTGGGGGTCGGCGGCCTGTCGCTGCTCGCGCTGACGGTCGGCGGCATCGTCGCGGTGGGGCCGTTCGCTCCGGTGCTCGTGGTCGCGGCGGCGACGGTCGGCCTCGCGTACGGCGTGGGACCGGAGGGGACGCGCCGCGCGGCGTCGCCAACCGAGGGGTCCGAGGCGGTCCGGCTTCGCCTGGTCCAGCACGCGCCGACGCCGGTCTCCATCGCCCGCGTCCGCTTCGATCCCGGCGCGGCCGAGGAGCAGCTTCGCTTCTTGGAGGAGCACGCCGGTCACGCCGAGGGCCGGCTCGTCCTTCTGCCCGAGGCGGTGCTTCCGAGGCCCCTCCGGATGGGCGGCGATCCTGCGACCTTGGCGGTGCGTCCCGCAGGTCTCCCCGGCGCCACGGACGTGCTCTTCGGGACGGCGACGGTACGCGCGGAGGGCACGTTCAACAGCGCGCTGCTCTGGAGCGACGCGAAGCTCCGCATCGTCGCGGACAAGCGTCGCCTGGTTCCGCTGACGGAGGCTGCGCTGACGCGAGGCGAGGCGCGGACGGCGACCTCGTGGCGAGGGCTCCGCATCGCCGCTGCGATCTGCTGGGAGGCGGCGTTCCCCTCGGTCGCGCGCCGCGCCGCCCGCGAGGGGGCCACGTTCCTCGCGCTCTTGGCCAACGACGCCTACGCCGGTACGGGCCCCATCGGAAGGCTTCACCTGCGTATGGCGCGCCTGCGGGCGGCCGAGTCGGGGCTGCCGATCGCCTTCGTTCAGGCCACGGGCCCCAGCGCGGCGATCGCGGCCGACGGCCGGATCGTGGCCATGCTCGACGCGGGCCGGCGGGGCTCGATCGACGTCGATCTGCCGATCGCCGGTGTTCGCACCCCGTTCCGCCGTACCGGCGACCTGGTCGGTCCGTTCTCCCTGGCGGCTTCCCTTGCGTCCCTGGCGCTGGGCGGCCGAGCCCGCCGGCCGGCGGGCTCGAAGGGGGGTGAGGCCTAAGGAGCCCGGACGCCCACTCGCCCCCACCGCACCGCCTCTATCCGGAGGGAACGATCATGATCCTTGCACGCACCCCACGCCGCTTCGCGTCACGCCCCGACCGCCTGTCCGCCCCTGCCGTCCTGACCCCGCTCCTCCTCGCCCTCTCCATGCTGGTCTTCGCCGCCCACGCCACGGCGGGAGCCGCCCCCGACCGCCCGCTCGGCTCCAGCGAGCTGACGGCCGTGCACGGGGGAACGTGCGGCTCCTCGTGCTCCAGCGACGACAGCGGCGGCTCGTCGGGAAGCGACGACGGCGACGATGCCGATCCGGTGGGAACGGCGTACTGGGTCGAGGACCGCCGCGTCCGCCGGTCCAGCGACCGCGACGCCGCCGAGCTGGCCGACTACATGGCCAATCGCTCGGACAGCCCGCTGCAGCACACGTTCGTCTACCGCTACCGGCTCACGCGCCACATCGGCTTCTCCGGCGGGTACGCCTCCTACTTCTCGGTCAAGGTCGGCGGCGAGATCGACCAGACCTGGGAGCGGCGAGCATCGAAGGTCCTGGACCCGTGGGAGGTCGGCAAGATCTACACCAGCCAGCAGACCGACCGCTACACGACCTACGGCAAGAAGTACCAGGACTACGACGACGGCAGCCGCAAGGTCATCAACTCCGACTCCGGTCCGTATACCCGGTCCTGGACGCGCACCAGCTACGTCACCTACTCGCTGAACTGAGCCCCCGGCGCGCGGCGGTCACGGCCGCCGCGCCGCTTCGTCCTCGCCCCTGAGCCGTCACCCCCTTGGAGGAACCATGTCGACGCCTCGCATTCCGCCGCTCCTGCTCACGAGCCTCGTGGCGCTCGGGCACGCGCCCAGCGTCGGGCGGCCACGCGCCGCCGCGTCCCGCCGAACCCGCTTCCGATCCCTGGCGAACCGCCTGGCGGCGCTGGCGGCGGTCGTCGCCCTGCCGGTCGTGGCCGCCCAACGAGCGCCCGCGCTCGTGCCCACCGTCGCCTCGGTCCAAGAAGCCGAGCCGGTGCCGTTCCGGCCCGCTCCCGGGTCCGATCTCTCCCGCGTCCGCGGCGTCGGCGTGGTCGACGAGCCGGCGCTCAGCGTCGCCTGGTTCGACGCTCGGGACGGACTGCTCTGGGTCTCGTTCCGGCTCGCTGGCCAGCGGCCGGTCGACGTGGACCGGCTGACCGTGGCGACGTCCGACGGCTCCGTGCACGACGTGGCCGTCGGGTCGGTCGCGATCCGTCCGGCTGCCGACCCGGACGCGCCGCTCGCAGCGATCGCCGCGCTCGTCGAGAGCGCGCCCCCACCGTCGGCTCGCACGGCCGCCTGGCTGTTCCAGAACCGGAGCGACGAGACGGTCCGGGTCGCGACGGTCGCGTACGCCCCCAGCGGGGCCGGTCGCGGCGTCGTCCTCGCACGAACGTTCGGCGCCGCAGACCCACGAGAAGCGTTCGACGCCTGGGTCCGGACGGTCGAGGACGTCGCGGCCGTGGCCTGGGCCGCCGCCGAAGCCGGATCGCCCCAAGCGCTGGAGGCGGCGCTCCGTCGCTCCTTCGCCGGCGATCTGCACGCGGTCGACGTGGTCGGCACCGTGACCGGCATCGAGCTCGCTCCCGGTCAGTCGATAGGGCTCGTGGTGACGTCGGCGGCCTTCACAGGACCCGTCGCGCACGCCACGCTGTTCATCGACCCGGCGATCACGACGGTCTCGGAGGACGGGACGCGCCGCGTGGCGTTCTCGGCCGGTCCGACCGTCCGGGTTCACGTTCCGTGACTCGGCTGCGGCGGCCCGGACGTCGCGCACGCCAGCGCCTAGGACCTGCACGGGCGCTGCGTCCGCGACCGCCGAGCGCTTCTGTGGTCCTCCTGTCGGTCTGCCTCGCCTCCGTCGCCTGGGCTCAGCCGTTCTCGACTCCCACGCCGGCTCCAGACGCGCTTTCGGGCGTCCGGTCTACCCTCGTCGACCTCGACCTTCCCGAGCCGGTCGTGCGCGAGGCGCTGGCCTCCGCGGCGCGCGCCCTGGCACGACCCGCCGTCCGGGCGGAGGCGGCGCGGGTCGCCGAGGCGCTCGACGCCGCACGCGCGCTGGTCGTCCCCGAGTGGTCGCTCGATCCCGGACTCTCCCTCGCATGGGACGGGTCGGTCGGTGCCGAGCTGGGCCTCGGGCTGCGCGTCCCCCTCCTGAGCCCCAGCCGGGACCGCGAGCGCCACGACGCGGCGTCCGCGGCGCGGCGCTCGCGCCTCGAGCTGGAGCTCCGCGCTCGCGAGGCGGCGCAGGACGCCATCGAAGCGCGCCTGGCGCTGTGGCGCCTGTCGCGGCAGCTTCGGCTGTCCGTGGATGCGAACACGATGCAGGAGACCGCGCCGGCCGTCCTCGCTGGTCGAGCGGCACGCCTGGCTCGGCTCGAGCCCGATCTTCGGTTCGAGCAGCGACGCCTTCGGCTCAGGATCGCCCGTGGCGCAGGCGTCCGCCGCGCACGCGAGGTTCCGAGCGCCGCGTGGTGGGGGCTGCTGGCACGCCCGGTCCCGGAGACGTGTGCGGACGGCTCAACGAACGTGCGGCTCGCGTCCGAGGCGTTGCGCGCCGCCCTCGCGAGCGAGCGCGTCGCGTCCGCAGCGACGCCGTCGGTCACGCTCGGCGCGTCGACGGACGTTCGCCTCCCGGAGATCGGCGCCGCCGCTCCCGACGTCGAGGCGAGCCTCTGGCTCTCCGTCGGCTTTCCGGCCCGAGCGACGACCGCGGGCCGGTTCGAGGCGCGGGCGGACGCCACCGGGCTCCAGCTGAGCGTGCACGCCCGAAGCGACCGTGACGGGTGGCGCGGAGGCGGATCGTCGGTCGCCGTTGCCCGAGCGGACCTGGACGAGGCGCGTTTCGCGGCGCGCGAGCGAGCGGCCCAGGCGCTCCACGAGCTGGCGTCCGCACGGGCGGGGCTCGACCGTCTCGGCGCGGCGACGGGAACGGGCACCGCGGTCGATCGACTCGAGCGCGACTGGGAGCGGGCGGACCTCGAGGCGCGCGTCGCCATGATCGCGGTGCACCTGGCGCTCGACTGCGCGGGCGCGGCTCGCCCGGACGCGGCCGCGTCCGGGCGAGCCGACACCGCTCCGCGTCGCCGAACCCCCGTCCTGGACGCTCGATCCGTGATACGATTCCAAGTTGCCGCTTCGTCGCGGCGACCTACGCCAGGGACCTGCGTCCCTGACGGCGATTCGGCCGTGCGCCGCTTCGTCGTGCGGCCGGTCCTCGCGTCCACGTCGGACGCCGGAGCCGCTCGCGCCGGTCATCCCACCCCGGGAGGAGGTGAATCATGAGCAAAACCGCTGAGTACGATCTCAACGTGATCCTCGATCCGAACCTCTCGGAAACGCAGCTGCAGACCGAGAAGGACGCGATCGACGCCCAGATCGCTCGGAACGAGGGCGAGCTGGTGAAGCTCGACGAATGGGGCTCGCAGCGACTCGCGTACCCGATTCGCAAGCTGAACGAGGGCTACTACCTGATCTACCGCTTGAAGCTTTCGCTCGACAAGCCCAAAGTGATCGAGGCGGCGCTGCGTCAGCGTGACAACGTCATGCGCGTGCTGGTCGTGAAGGATCGGCCCGAGTGGCGCACGCTGAAGAAGAAGGCGCCCGCCGCTGGAGCCGCCGCCGACTGAGGCCGCCAGGCGGCGGCACGCTCCGTCGGCCATCGGCCGACGAACACGGACACACGAATCCGTCGAGGAGACCATGGCACGAGGACTCAACCACGTGATGATGGCCGGCACGCTGGTCCAAGAACCCGAGATGCGCTACACCCCTGGCGGGTTGGCGATTCTCGAGCTGAACTTGGCCGGCAACGACCACGTGATCGGCGACGACGGCAAGGAACGCGAGCTGGCCTGGTACCACCGGGCGACCGTGTTCGGGAACCAGGCCGAGATGCTCGCCGATCAGCTTCACGCGGGCGATCCCGTGTTCGTCGAGGGCCGCGTCGACTACCGCTCCTGGGAGTCCCAGGACGGCCAGCGACGCACCGCGCTCGACGTGGTCGCGACGCGGGTCGAAGGCATGACCTTCGGGCCTCGCAAGGGCGAGACGACGGTGTCGGACGCGCGCGATCAGGTGCGGCTTCGCGGAGCTTTGAACGAAGTCTCGCTGATCGGCAACCTCACGCGCGACGCGGAGCTTCGCTACACGCCCTCCGGGGCGGCCGTCACCCGCTTCAGCGTGGCGGTGAACGACCGCTACCGCGATCGCAGCGGCCAAGACCAGGAACGAACCCACTTCGTGGACGTCAACGTGTGGAGGGACCTGGCCGAAGGCTGCGCCGAGCTCGCGAAGGGGGATCCGGTCTTCGTGATCGGCCGCCTGGTCAACGATTCGTGGACGGACCGTGACGGCAACCGGCGCTTCACGACGCGCATCGAAGGGTCGCGCGTGGAGTTCTTGACCCGCGGTCCCGGACCTGGTGGATCCGGGACCCGCCGTGGACCGTCGTCGCAGGAGAGCGACGACGCCCATGGTGCCCAGGCAGGACAAGACCGCCGGTTGGACATCGACGACGAATTCCCACCCGAGGAGGATCTACCCTTCTGATGGCACGAGAGAGCAGTAGCAGCAAAGGAGCCCCCCGCCGCGGACGCGGCGGCGCAGGCGGAGGTCGCCGCGGCCGTAGGCCGAAGGTATGCCCGTTCTGTACGGGCGAGATGGAGATCACCGCGTACCACGACTCGCGCATGGTGCGTCGCTTCATCAGCGATACCGCCAAGATCCTGCCGCGTCGCCGGACCGGCGTGTGCGCGAAGCACCAGCGTCGCCTCGCGACGACGGTGAAGCGCGCCCGCATGCTGGCGTTGGTGCCGATCACCGAGAAGCTGGTGCGCAAGTGAACGTCATCCTGCTCGAACCCGTCTCGAATCTCGGCGAAGCCGGCGATGTCGTGCAGGTCAAGCCGGGCTACGCCCGGAACTGGCTGGTTCCGCAGGGTCTCGGGCTTCCCGCCACGGAGTCCAACCGGGCCGAGCTGCAAGCCCGCCTGGCGCAACGCGCCCGGCAGCTGTCCGCCCGCAAGGCGGACGCCGAGCGCCTCAAGGAGATGCTCGCCGACGCCGCCGTGGAGATCCGCGTCAAGGCCGGCGAAGAGCGCATCTACGGCTCGGTCGGCAACAAGGACGTCGCGGAAGCCCTGAAGCAGGCGTACGACGTGGACGTCGACCGGCGCAAGATCGAGCTCGCGGAGCCGATCAAGACGCTGGGCGAGTACGTCGTCCCCTACAAGCCCCACCCCGAGGTCCAGATCGACCTGAAGGTGCACGTGGTCGCCACGGACTGATCCCTCGTGGATCGCCGGACGAAGGGGCGGACGCCGATCGGCGTCCGCCCCTTCGTCGTTCCGACCGTCGCGGTCGGCTCAGCTGTCGGGCCTGTACCGCTCCACTCGGATCAGGTTCGTCGAGCCGCGCACGCCGAACTGCACGCCCGCGGTGATGACGTACCGTGCACCCGGCTCCACGAGATCGACCTTGCCGATCGCTTCGGCGGACGCCGTGACCATCTCGTCCGTCGAATGGATCTCGTCCCTGTAGTACGGAACGACGCCCCACGACACCGCGAGCTGCCTGAACGAGCGCTCGCTGGGCGTGATCGCCAGGATCGGCGACCCCGGCCGGTTCCGGGCGACGCGCAGGGCGGTGCTGCCGCTGGAGGTGAACGACACGATCAGCTGCGCGGACAGGCTGTACGCCATCTGCACCGCCCCGAGCGACACGGCGTCCGCCGTCGTGTCCTCGGGCGCCGGGGTGATGTCGCGCATGCCTGAGCGGTAGCCTTCGTCCGCCTCCACCGTCCGTGCGATCCGGTCCATGATCCGCACCGCCTTCAACGGGTACGCGCCCACCGCCGTCTCGCCCGACAGCATGATCGCGTCGGTCCCGTCGTAGATCGCGTTCGCGACGTCCGACGCCTCGGCGCGCGTCGGCGTGGGCGCGTCGATCATCGACTCCAGCATCTGCGTGGCGGTGATGACCGGCTTGCCGGCCTCCAGGCAGGCGCGGATCAGACGCTTCTGGATCAGCGGCACCCGCTCGGGAGCCATCTCGACGCCCAGATCGCCGCGCGCCACCATCACGCCGTCCACTTCGCGCAAGATCTCGGGGAAGCGCTCGACCGCCCCGGGCTTCTCGATCTTCGCCATCAGCTTCGCTTGCGAGCCCGCCCGAGCCAGGTAGTGGCGCGCCAGCAGGAGGTCGTCGCGACTCCGCACGAAGCTGATCGCGACCCAGTCCACGTCGATCTCCACGCCGAACTGCAGATCGGCGACGTCCTTGTCGGTCAGGGCCGGGATCGAGAGGTCGGCGCCCGGAATGTTGATGCCCTTGTTGTTGCTCAACGTTCCGCCCAGCGTGACCTTCGTACGGATGGTGGCGTCGTCGACCGAGACGACCTCGAGCGCCAGCCGGCCGTCGTCGAGCAACAGCGCATCGCCCGGCTTCACGTCGCGTCGCAGGCCTTTGTACGTCACGCCGACGCGCGTCTCGTCGCCGGGCGAGTCGTCCTCGCACGTCAGCGCGAACGCTTGACCCTCCTCGAGCGCGACGCTCCCCTCCTCGAAGGTTCCCGTACGGATCTTGGGTCCCTGCAGGTCCTGGAGGATGCCGATCGACCGTCCGGCCTCCGCGGCCGCCTCGCGGATCGCCGCGGCGTTCTTGCGGTGACCGTCCCGGTCGCCGTGCGAGAAGTTGAGGCGGAACACGTCGACCCCCGCCTCGATCAGCTCCACGATCTTCTCGGGCGAGCTGGTCGACGGCCCCAGCGTCGCGACGATCTTCGTACGTCGTGCTCGTCTCACTGTCGGAAGGCGCGGCGGCCCAGGTAGCGCGCGCCCTGGCCGAGCTCCGCCTCGATCTCGAGCAGTCGGTTGTACTTCGCGAGGCGATCGCTCCTGGATGCCGAGCCGGTCTTGATCTGTCCGGCGTTCACGGCGACGGCCAGATCGGCGATGAACGCGTCCTCGGTCTCTCCGGAGCGGTGGCTGATCATGGCGGCGTAGCCGTTCCGCATCGCGAGGTCGATGGCCTCCATCGACTCCGACAGGCTCCCGATCTGGTTCACCTTGACGAGGATCGCGTTTCCGACGCCCTCGTCGATGCCGCGCGCCAATCGCTCGGTGTTCGTGACGAACAGGTCGTCGCCGACGAGCTGCGTCTTGTCGCCCAGCACGCGCGTCAGCTCCGCCCACGCCGCCCAGTCGTCCTCGGCCAGGCCGTCCTCGATCGAGATGATCGGGTAGCGCTCGACCCAGTCGGCCCAGTACTCGATCATGCCGGCGGCGTCGAGGGTCTTCCCTTCCGCTTGAAGGTGGTACACGCCGTCTCGGAAGAACTCGGTCGAGGCGGGATCGAGCCCGATGGCGATCTGCTCGCCGGGCGTGTATCCCGCCTTCTCGATCGCTTCGAGGATGACCTCGATCGCCTCCTGATTGCTCTTCAGGTCGGGCGCGAACCCGCCCTCGTCGCCCACCGCGGTGGCGTAGCCGCGTGTCGCGAGCACCTTCTTCAGATGATGGAACGTCTCGACGCCGGCTCGGAGCGCGTCCGAGAACGTCTCGAACCCGACCGGCGCGAGCATGAACTCCTGCATGTCGACGTTGTTGTCGGCGTGCTCGCCGCCGTTGATCACGTTCATCATCGGCACGGGAAGGGTCCTCGCTCCGATGCCGCCCAGGTAGCGGTAGAGCGGCGTCTCGATCGTCTCGGCCACGGCCCGGGCCGCGGCCAGCGAAACGGCCAGGATGGCGTTGGCGCCCAGCTCGCTCTTGTTGGGCGTGCCGTCGAGCTCGATCATCGTGCGGTCCAGCTCGAGCTGGTCGGCCGCGTCCATGCCCAGAACTGCGGGAGCGATGCGCTCCTGAACGTTCTGAACCGCCTTCAGGACGCCTTTTCCGAGGAAGCGGTCTCCCCCGTCGCGCAGCTCGACGGCTTCGTGCGCTCCGGTCGATGCACCCGAGGGCACCGCAGCTCGCGCCTCCACGCCGCTGACCAGGCGTACGGTCGCGGCGACGGTCGGGTTGCCTCGCGAGTCGAGCAGCTCGAGCGCGCGGACGTCTTCGATGTGCGTCATGGGTCCTCCTCGTCACGGGCCGTGACCGGCCGTGCGAAAGCCGGCGTCCAGGTGGTCGAGACGCTCGGCCGGATGGCGACCGGCGGGCCTGTACGGTCCGACGGTCGGTCTCGTCACGCCCATCCTACCGCCGTGAGCGCACCTGGCTCCGCGACGGCGCGCCTCTCGCCTCGCTCGCGCGTCCTGCACGGCCTTTCGGCTCGACGTCGGGGCGCGGCGGCCGGCTTCGGAGTCGAACGGATCAGCCGGTTCGGAGGGGAACCACCATCGCCAAGTAGCTCGGATCGTCGGGATCGGCCAGCACGCTCGGACTCGTCGGTCCGGAGAACGAGACGCGAAGCGTCGCCTCCAGCGGCGCGAGCGCGTCGGTGAGGTACTTCGCGTTGTAGGCCAGCGCGATCTCGGCGTCCGTCCCCTCTTGCTGAACGGGGATGGCCTCCTGCGAGCGTCCGTAGGCGCCCTCGGCGGTGATCTGCAACGTCCCGTCCTTGATGAACAGGTCGACCCGGTTGTTGGCCGTCTTGTCGGCCATGACGGCGACCCGCGCGACCGCCTCGCGGAGCGTGCCGGCGTCCAGCGTGATGGTCACGGGGAAGCTGCTCGGGATCACGCGGCGGTAGTCCGGGAACGTTCCCTCCATCAGCTTCACGTTGAGGCGCACGTCGTCGGTCCGGATCGAGACCTGCCCCTCGGCCACCGCGAGCTCGACGTCGCCGTCGTGCGCGAGCTTGATCATCTCGTCCACGCTGCGTGCCGGCACGATCAGCTCGGCGTCCAGGCCGCTCAGCGCGTCCAGGTCGTAGTACGCCAGGCGGAACCCGTCGGTCGCGACGGCGCGGCTTCCGGCATCGGACAGCTCCAGCTTGACGCCACGGAAGATCGCTTGGTACTCCGCGACCGCTGCGGCGTAGCGCACGCTTCCGAGCGCCCGAGCGAACGCCCTGGCCGGCAGCGTTCCCGTATAGGCGTCGGGGAACCGAACGGTCGGCGCGCTGTCGGGATCGACGAGCTGGAGTCGGGTGGCGAAGTCGCCTGCCGACACGAGCAGCTCCGACTCGGCGACGTCGATGTCGACGACGTCGCCCGGAAGCGCGCGAACCACCTGGCCGAACACCTGTGCAGGAAGGGCGAGCGACCCGTCGCCGCGAACGTCGGCTCGAACGGTCGATTCGATGTCGATGTCTAGGTTCGTTCCGCTGAACCGGAGCGCGTCCCCGAGGAGGTCGATGCGAAGAAGATTCAGACCAGGGTTGCTGCTCCGGGTTGGGATGATGCGTTCGACGTTGTGTAGAGCGTCTGCGAGCGCTTTCTTCGGTACCTGGACCTTCATGGACGTCTCCTGACGGGCGAGGGTGTGGCGGCAGCATACCGCATACCGTGGGAGCGCTCCGAATCGCTCCTGCACGCGTTCGAGGGGTTCAGTCCTGGAACCGGCCCGATCGAGAGACCACCTCGTGGATCGGCGGGGACGGGTCGATCGTATTCAACGAGATGAAGCGCTCCAAGACCTATCGTAGGGGCTGTGGAGCGAGTGGATAACCCGATCTTTTCCCGTTAGAGACGGTCTGCAGGGTGTGAACGGCGGTGTTGACAACCGCGCCCTCGCTGTGGACAACAGGTGAATCGATCCACAGAGATTCACAGGCGCGATCCGAGGCGCGTTGTCCACACGCCGCTCAACACGTTCTCCACACGTCCTCCACAGCGCTGTCCACAGCAGCGGTCACGATGCCAGGAAACTTCGTCAGGGACGGCGATCGTGAAGTGTCTCGCTGCGGGCGTTCGAGGTCGGACGGTCGGGTCGGCGGAGACGTCGGACCGGAGCACGGACCGTCCGGGCAGCGCCCGGTGGGCGAGGCGAGGCGTCCGAGACATTGTGGACAACGACGTCCGAGCTGTGGACAACGTTGTGGATGGCGGCTGGAAAGAGCGGTCCTCACGACGATCCGGGTCGTGGTCCGCGCGGTCGCCTGGCTCCACGCGCTTCACGCTCGTCGGCTCAGCCGAGCATGCTGCGAATGTCGGCGACGGCCTTGCTCAGGTCGGCGTCGTCGTCGATCCGTTCGGTGATCTTCTTGACGGCGTAGAGCACCGTGGAGTGATCGCGTCCGCCGAAGAACGCGCCGATCTCCGGGAACGAGTGCGCGGTCAGGTCGCGGATCAGGTACATGGCGATCTGCCTGGGACCGACGAGCTCCTGTCGGCGGCCTTTCGACGTCAGATCGTTCGTCTCGAGTCCGAAGTGCTTCGCCGTCGCACGCAGCACGTCGGTCATCGTGGGCGTCACGTCGCTGGGCGCGAAGACGTCGGAAAGCGCCTTCGCGGCGATCTCGCGGGACAGCGGCACGTTGTTCATGCTGGCGAACACGATCACGCGGACGAGCGCGCCCTCGAGCTCGCGAATGTTGCTCGTCGCGTGGCGGGCGATGTACTCGACGACTTCGTCTGGAACCTTCACGCCTCGGTACTCGGCGTTCATGGTCAGGATCGCGATGCGCGTCTCGAACTCGGGCGCCTGGATGTCGGTGATGAGGCCCCACTCGAAGCGACTGCGCAGCCGGTTCTCGAGCGTGGGGATGTCCTTCGGCGGTCGATCGGAGCTGACGATGATCTGCTTGCCCGACTCGTAGAGCGCGTTGAAGGTGTGGAAGAACTCTTCCTGGGTGCGCTCCTTGCCGGCGATGAACTGGATGTCGTCGACGAGAAGCAGGTCGATCGACCTGTAGCGGTCTCGGAACGACGTCATCCGGTCTTCGCGGATCGCGGTGATCAGCTCGTTCGTGAACGCCTCGGTCGTGGCGTATTCGACTTGGAGCTTCGTGTAGCGGCCCAGCACCGCATGACCGACGGCGTGCATCAGGTGGGTCTTGCCGAGGCCCGCCTCGCCGTAGAGGAACAGCGGGTTGTACGCCCGGCCGGGAGATTCCGCGACCGCGAGCGCCGCCGCGTGCGCGAGGTTGTTGTTGGGTCCGACGACGAAGTTCGAGAACACGTACTTGGGGTTCAACGCGACCTTGGTCCGGGGTGGGGCGTCGGGCACCGCGTCCGGCGTGGCCTGGAACATGTCTTGCTGCTCGGTGTGCTGGAACGGGACGACCTGGAATCCGACGCGCGGCGAGGGAGCCCCGAGGTCGCGCAGTGCCGTCTCGAGCACCGGCGCGTAGTGCGTCTTGAGCCAGTCGCGAGCGAACGAGTGCGGGACCCCGATCATGTAGGTGCCATGCTCGATACCGAGCGGCCGCACCTGTTGGAACCAGGTGCGGTACTCCACGTCCGGGATCTGTTCCTGAACGTAGTCGAGGATGTCGTCCCAGATGGCGTGGTCCTGACTCATGACGTTGGGGTCCTCCGGCCGGCGGCCTGGCGAGCACGATAGCAGACGGGACGGCTGCGATGCGGGCGAGGCCGAGGCGTCACGCTATACTCCTCCGGCGCAGGCCCGAGGATGCGAGCTGGACGCCGGGCGCGCGGGAAGGGAGGGAACGCCATGGAGTACGACGTCGTCGTCGTGGGAGGTGGACATGCCGGGATCGAGGCCGCGGTCGCGGCCTCGCGTCTGGGGTCGCGCGTGGCGATGGCGCTCCCCCACCCGGATCGGATCGGCCTGATGCCGTGCAATCCCGCGATCGGGGGGCCGGGAAAGTCGCAGCTCGTGTTCGAGATCCAGGCGCTCGGGGGCGCGATGGGAGAGCTGGCGGACGCGACCGCGATCCATGCGCGCACGCTGAACGCCAGCAAGGGGCCGGCCGTGCAGTCTTTGCGGGTGCAGAACGAACGTGACGGCTACGCGACCGCCGCGCGCGAGCGCATCGAGTCGACGGCGGGCGTCACGCTGGTGCGCGGCGAGGTGGCGGCCCTGGAGGTCGAGAACGACGTGATCGCGGGCGTGCGCATGGCCGATGGACGGCAGGTGCGGGCGCGCGCGGTCGTGCTATGCACGGGCACGTTCCTCGCTGGGGTCGTCTGGTACGGGAAGAAGAGCCGAGAGGCGGGCCGTCAGGGCGAGGCGCCGGCACGGCACCTGTCGAAGAGCCTGCGGGCGACGGGGCACGAGCTGCTTCGCTTCAAGACGGGCACGCCACCGAGGATTCGTTCGGAGTCGGTTGATTTTGCCGTGCTGGACGTCGTTCCTGCCGATTCTCCGGCGGGCTCCTTCAGCGGTCGGCCGGGACCCCGCGCGACCGAGATGCCGACCTGGCTGACGAGGACGACGCCCGCGACGCACGCGTTGATCGAGGCGAATCTGTCGCAGTCGGCGATGTACGGCGGGGTGATCGACGGCCAGGGGCCGCGCTACTGCCCGTCGATCGAGGACAAGGTGGTCAAGTTCCGCGACAAGGATCGGCATCTGTTGTTCGTCGAGCCGGACGGCGTTCGGACCAGCGAGGTGTACCTGCAGGGGTTCTCGTCGTCGATGCCCCCGATCCTTCAGGACGACATGATCCGTACCCTCCCCGGGTTCGAGCGCGCCGTGATTCAGCGCTACGCCTACGCCGTCGAGTACGACGCTCTGGACCCGACGCAGCTCGACGTGACGTTGATGTCCAAGCGCCTCCCGGGCCTGTTCGCCGCCGGTCAGATCAACGGCACCAGCGGCTACGAGGAGGCGGCGGCACAAGGCCTCGTCGCGGGCGTGAACGCGGCACGCTGGGCGGAAGGCGAGGAGCTCGTCTTCGTTCGGCGCGACCAAGGCTATCTCGGTGTCCTGCTGGACGATTTGGTGCGCTGGGGGATCGACGAGCCGTACCGCATGCTGACCAGCCGGAACGAGTACCGCCTCCTCCACCGACAGGACAATGCGGAGGACCGCCTCATCGACGTCGGGCACGCCTGGGGTCTGGTGGACGAGGCCCGGCGGAACGCTGTGCGGCGGTCCAGCGAGCGGGTCGCGCAGGAAGCTGCGCGGCTCGAGCGGCTTCGCGACGGCAACGAGAACGGAACGAAGCTCCTCCGGCGCCCGGACGGCGACTACCGATCGGTGGTGGCGCGACTGGGGGCCCCGGACGAGCCCCTGAGCGACGAGGAGATCCGCCGGGTCGAGATCGTCGTGCGCTACGAGTCGTACATCGAGCGCAGCCGCAAACAGCTCGAAGCGCGAACGGCGTACGAGCGCCTGAGCCTGCGCGAGCTCGCCTTCGACGCGGTTCCGAGCCTGTCGAACGAGGGTCGGGAGATGCTGGCGCGCGGGCGACCGGCCACGCTCGGCGCCGCGCAGCGCCTGCGCGGCGTTCGCGACAGCGATGTGACGGCACTGCTGGTTCACCTGAAGCGCCGAGGTGGTGTTTCACGTGAAACGCCGGCCGCCGACTGAGGTCGCTGCCGACCTGGAGCGGTACGGCGGGCTGCTTCGCCGGTACCACGGCACGCTGGACCTGATGTCGGACGCCGGCCTGGCCCGGCTGGACGAGCACGTCAGGGACGCGGAAGCGTACGTCGACGTCTTGGCGGGGCTCTCCCCTGCGCCGGCGCGGATCATGGATCTGGGGGCCGGTGCGGGGCTGCCCGGTATCGTCGTCGCCGTGACGTTCGAGGGCGTGTCGCTGGAGATGGTGGAACGGCGCCGCAAGCGCGCCACCTTCTTGAGGATGGTGGCCGCAGCGGTGGGCGGTGCCGAGGTCGAGGTGCGCTCCGGTGACGTGCGCTCTACGGACGGTGCGCCGGTCGAGGTGGTGTTGGCGCAGGCGGTCGGCACGCTGGATCAGGTATACGCCCTGACCCGCCATCGGCACGCGCCGTACGTGGTGCTGATGTCGCGCAAGGGCCCCGAGTGGCGTGCCGAGGTCGAGGCGCTCGAGGTGGCGACCGGCGCGGCGTTCGAGGTGGTCGCGGATGCGCCGCTGGCGCGCCGTGGTACGCTCGTCGCCGTTCGTGCGCAGGGAGGCTTGCCGTGCCGATCGTCGGTGTGATCAATCAGAAGGGCGGCGTCGGCAAGACCACCACCGCGGTCAACCTCGCGGCGGCGTTGGCCGAGCGTCGACGTGTTCTCCTCGTCGATCTCGATCCTCAGGCGAACGCCAGCTCCGGCCTGGGCGTGCACGAGCCGGAGCGGACGATCTACGACGTCCTGGTGGGCGAGGTGGCCGCGAGGCGCGCGGTCGTTCGCTGCGGGACGCCGAACCTGTTCGTGCTTCCGGCTTCGGCCGATCTGGCGGGCGCTGCCGTCGAGCTCGACGCGACCACGGAAGATCTGCTGTTGCTCAGCAAGGCGCTCATCGGCGTCCGGCCGAACTACGACTTCATCATCGTCGACGCCCCACCGTCGATCGGCGCGCTGACGCTGAACGCGCTGGCCGCCGCCGATCAGCTGATCGTTCCGCTTCAGACCGAGTACTACGCGCTGGAGGGCATCGCTGGAATGATGGAGACGGTGGACAGGGTGCGTGCGTCGCTGAACGAGGAGCTGCACATTCTCGGAATCCTGCTGACGATGTTCGACAGCCGGACCAAGCTGTCGCAACAGGTCGAGGAGAACGTCCGGGGCCATTTCGCGCACGACGTGTTTCGCACGGTGATTCCGCGCAACGTGCGGCTCGCCGAGGCGCCTTCGTACGGGACCCCGATCTTCGAGTATGCGGCGACGTCGCAAGGGGCGCTGGCCTACCAGGCGCTCGCGGAGGAGGTGCTCGAGCGTGTCAGCGAAAGCTAGGGGATTGGGTCGTGGGCTGGACGCCCTGTTGCCGAAGGTGGACAAGCCGACGCACATGCTGCCGATCGATCGGCTGTCGCCGTCGCCGTTCCAGCCGCGCTCCAGGCTGGACGAGGGGAAGGTCTCCGAGCTCGCGGCGTCGGTGGCCGAGAAGGGCGTCCTTCAGCCGTTGTTGGTGCGGCCCGCCGGCGATGGGTTCGAGATCGTGGCCGGCGAGCGGCGGTTCCGGGCGGCCAGCAAGGCCGGACTGAGCGCCGTCCCGGTGGTGATCCGCGAGCTCACCGACCAGGAGACGCTCGAGATCGCGATCGTCGAGAACCTGCAGCGCGAAGACCTCACCGCGATCGAGGAGGCGAACGCGTACCAGCGTCTGATGGGGTTCGGTATGGATCAGGCGGCCGTGGCGCGATCGGTAGGGAAGAGCCGAAGCGCGGTGGCGAACACGTTGCGGCTCCTGTCTCTTCCGGAGGAGGCGCGCGCCGCATTGGAGGCGGGCGCGATCAGCGCGGGCCACGCGCGCGCGGTTTTGGCTCAGCCCGAGGCGGATCGTACCTGGGCGCTCGGCCAGATTCTGGATCGGGACCTGAGCGTGCGTCAGGCCGAGGCGTTGCGCCGACCTGCGGGAGGTCCGAAGCGGAGCACGAGCGACGGCCGATACCAGCGGCTCGAAGAGGACCTGGAGCGCCACGCCGGAACGATGGTGAGGGTGCGCGGCGGTCGAAGGGGCCGGATCGAGCTGCACTTCCGCTCCGAGGACGAGCTCGAGCGACTCTTGGAGCTCCTGGGCTATCAGGCCTGACGCGCGCGTGGCCGGAGGCGGGGTCCCGTGGGGGCGTTCCACGTGAAACATCGGCGTCGCGAAGCGAGCGGCGCCCGGGCGATCGTGCCGAGAGGGGCGCGAGTGCGCGGCACGAAGTGCGTCGGCACCGCTGCCCGGACGAATGGTAGCGTTGGCCGAGCGATCAGAACACGTCATGAGTCGCGAGCCATGAGCCGAAGGCCACGGACACGTTGGCACGGCCATACCGAGGAGGCGCCATGAAGGAACCGATGAGAGTCGCAGTCACCGGGGCGGCCGGCCAGATCGGCTATGCGTTGCTCTTCCGTATCGCTGCGGGAGACATGCTCGGCAAGGATCAGCCGGTGATTCTGCAGCTGCTGGAGATCCCGCCGGCGATGAAGGCCGTCGAGGGCGTGATGATGGAGCTGGCCGACGGCGCATTTCCGCTGCTGCGCGGCGTCGTCGCGAGCGACGACGCGAACGTCGCCTTTCGCGACGCCGACATCGCGATGCTGGTCGGGAGTCGTCCGCGCGGCCCCGGCATGGAGCGCAAGGATCTGCTCGAGGCGAACGGCGCCATCTTCACGGAACAGGGCAGGGCGCTGAACGATGCCGCGAAGCGTGACGTGAAGGTTCTGGTGGTGGGGAACCCCGCGAACACGAACGCGTTGATCGCGATGAGCAACGCGCCGGACCTGCCGCCGGAGAGCTTCACCGCGATGACGCGCTTGGACCACAATCGCGCCCTGAGCCAGCTGGCGGCGGAGACCGGGGTCCAGGTCGCGGACGTCGGTCGGATGATCGTGTGGGGGAACCACTCGACCACGCAGGTGCCCGATCTGGAGCACGCGGTCGTGCAGGGCGCTCCGGCGATTCGCCAGGTCGACGAGGCGTGGATCTCCGAGAGCTTCATTCCGACGGTCCAGAAGCGCGGCGCTGCGGTCATCGCGGCGCGGGGTGCGTCGAGCGCAGCGTCGGCCGCTGCCGCAGCGATCGATCATGTGCGTGACTGGGTGCTCGGGACGAGCGGAGGAGACTGGGTCAGCATGGCCATCCCCTCTCGCGGTCAGTACGGCATCGC
The DNA here is from genome assembly GCA_964561595.1 of uncultured bacterium. Classification (GTDB taxonomy): domain Bacteria; phylum Deinococcota; class Deinococci; order Deinococcales; family Trueperaceae; genus SLSQ01. Next base: position 53,900 of record CAZLQH010000008.1, read on the forward strand.
GGAGGGCGTGATCTACTCGTTCCCCGTCACCTGTTCCGGTGGTCGAATCGAGGTCGTCTCCGACCTGAAGCGGAGCGACGACGTGATCCGCCGCATGAACGCGAGCGACGCCGAGCTGCGGGAAGAGCGCGAGGCCGTCGCGCACCTGCTCTGATCCTGGGGACGCGCACGCTCGGAAGCCTCGAAGCGCGTGTAGCGCGGGCGCCCGCGCTACACGGCGACGGGCGCAGGGCCCGCTGCGACAGCGCTGAACGCCCCGCACTGTTTCTCGGAGACATTCCGATTCCGGATCGACGTGGTAGCCTTTCCGTGTCCGACAGCGTGGTGGACGACGTGCGCCATGCCGACCGAGGAGGGAAGCCATGTCGAACCGGGACCCGTCCCATCCAGACCGTGGCGACGTGCGGGAGGTCCTGCGCGAGCACGGTCTACGCTACAGCCGTCCGCGAGCCGTGATTCTGGACTTCTTCTCCGAAGGGGACCGGCATGTGAGCGCGGAGGATCTCTACCTGCAGCTCAAGCAGCGGGGCGAGAACCTGAGCCTCTCGACCGTGTACCTGAACCTCAACGTCCTGTCCGAGTCGGGCGTCGTGCGGGAGTTCCAGGGCAGCTCGGGCCAGAAGCTCTACGACAGCAACGTGTCGCCTCACTACCACCTGATCTGCAAGGAGACCGGCGAGGTGCTCGACGTTCCCGCGCCCACCGTCGACGGCGTGCCGCTGGGTCGCTTTCTGAAGCGCACGATCGAGGCCGCGACCGGCTGGGAAGTCGAGGAGCCACGCCTTCACCTCCGCGGACGGTCGCCATCCGCGGCGGGCGCGCAGGACGAGGAAGAGGAGAGCGACGCGGCGTAGCGAAGAGGATCGGTGGGGCCGCGCGAAGACGCGGCCCGTCGCTTCTGTCAAACGTCGGCGCCGCGGACCCGAGGGTCCGCGGCGCCGAATTCGTACCGGACGCGTGTCCGGAGAGAGAGCTTACTCGCTCGGGGGCAGGATGACCGCGTCGATGACGTGGACCACGCCGTTGCCGGCTTCGAGGTCGGTCATCGTGACGGTGGCGCTGCCGTTGAGGAGCACGGCGCCGTCTTCGACGGTCACGGTGATCACGGCGCCGTTGACGGTCTCGACCTCGGCGCTACCCATGCCCGCTTCCACCGCGGCGAGAACGTCGGCGGCCATGAGCTTGCCGGCGACGACGTGGTAGGTCAGGATGCCGGAAAGGTCGTCGCTGGCCAGGAGCTCTTCGGCGGTGAGGCCGAGCGCTTCGAGCGCAGCGGCGAAGGCGTCGTCGGTCGGCGCGAACACCGTGAACGGACCTTCGCTGGACAGCGTGCCGACGAGCTCGGCTTCGGTGACGGCGGCGACGAGGGTCGAGAAGCCTTCGTTCTCGACGGCGATGTCGACGACGGTCTCGGGCATGTCGGCGTGGCTGTCGGCGAGGGCCGTGCCGAACAGGAGTCCGAGGGCGAGCATGGAGCTGGCGATGAAACGGTTCATACGAGTGAGACCTCCTTCAGGTCTGGGCTTCGCGGCATCGAGGCCGCTCGGCGGTCGCTCCCCCGGCGCGGGTCGCGCTCTCGGGGTCACGAGGAGACGATAGGGGCACGAAGGGTGAACAAACCTTGTTCAAGAGCACGAATGCGCTCGCCGGCGCTTCGGTCGGGGTCCGAGACCGCGATGTAGAGTGGCGCTCGATGCGTCCGGGCCCCGCCTGGACCGGTCGATGCCAAGGAAAGGGGGTCTCGCGACGTCCAGCTTCCATCCCCTCCACGAGATTCGGTCGCTCACGACGATCGAGGAGCTCCACGCCTGCGAGGCCATCGCGAAGGTCGTGTGGCAGGTCGACGACCGCGAGATCGTTCCCGCCTCGTACCTGCGCGCGCAACTGCACGGGGGCGGCATGGTCGCAGGCGCGTTCGACGAGGGGCGCATGGTCGGGTTCCTCGTGGGTTTCCTGGCGCGGCACGCGAGACACGAGCCCGTCGGGCTTCATTCGCATCTGCTGGGCGTGCTGCCCGAGTACCGCCGCAGCGGGCTCGGGCGGTCGCTGAAGTGGTTTCAGCGGCGCTGGTCGCTGCAGCAGGGACTGCCGTGGATCACCTGGACGTTCGACCCGCTCCAAGCGCACAACGCGCGCCTGAACCTCGAGCACCTCGGGGCCGAGGGGGAGGCGTACCACGCCGATTTCTACGGGACGCTGGGGGGCGTGCTGTTCGGATCGCTGGCCACCGACCGATTGGTCGCGCGATGGGAGCTCGAGGCGCCGCGGGTGCTGAGGCTGGCGGGGGGCGCGGCGCCGGAGCCGGAGCCACGGCACGAGGCGCCGCCCGTCGCCTTGGCCAGGACGCCGGACGATGCGCCTGCGGAGCCGATCCTGTCCCTTCAGGCCGACGTCGTCCGCGTCGCCGTTCCCACCGCGTTCGCGCCGCTGCTGTATCAGGACCCCGGGCGTGCCGCCGCGTGGCGCTCGGCGGTGCGCGAAACGATGGGGGCGTACATGGAGCGGGGCTACCGAGCACGCCGCTTCCACGATGGGGCGTACTGGCTCGAGCGCAGCCACTGACAAACCAAACCTGACAAAATAGAAAGATGCACTTGACGAATCGCAATCTTGGGTCTACGATCGAGGCAGATGCGTAGCCGACCGTCCGTACCCCAGCCTGCGTGCCAGAAAGGATCGCCATGACCGAAGCCGAACGAATCCGTGCCCTCCGTGACGATGGGCGCATCGATGACGCCCAAGCCCGACGGCTGTTGAACGCTCTGGGAGTTTCCGACATCGATGCGGAGCTGAGTCGCGACCCCGCGGGTAGCGACGTCGATGCGACGCGCGTCGGGGAAGCCGGCCACGGCGCTCCCTCCCGCACCGGCGCGCCGCCGGACGCCGACGCGACGGCCGAGGCCGCAGAGCCCGCCGAGCCCGGGGCCGGCACGACCGCCCGTCCCGCCGCCACCGACCACACGCCCGGCGTCCGGAGCTGGGCGCG
>CAZLQH010000009.1:0-9243 GCA_964561595.1 uncultured bacterium
CGAGCGCCTCGTCGACGATCGCGCGCGACGTCGCGAAGTTGAGCCGCGCGAAGCCGCGGCCCGCGTCGCCGTAGCTGGCGCCGTCGTTCAGGCCCAGCCGCGCGCGCTCCAGCAGCGCGGCGGCGGGATCGTCCGCCAACGGCGTGCTTCGGAAGTCCAGCCACGCCAGGTAGGTGGCCTCGGGCGGATGCACGCGAACCCCGGGCAGGCGGTCACGAACGACCTCGGCCACGTGGTCCCGGTTGCCCTTCAGGTAGGTCAGCGTATCGTCCAGCCAGGCGTCCGCGTCCCGCACCGCCGCCAGCGCCCCCGCCTGCGACACGCTGGGCGCCGGCATCGCGAAGCCGAACATCGCCTCCTTGAACCGCTCCATCACGGCCGGATCCTCGGCGACCGCGAATCCGATCTTCAGGCCTGCCAGGTTGAACGCCTTCGTCGGTCCGACGAGGGTGACCGTGCGCCGCGCCACCTCGGGCGACACGGACGCGAACGGCACGTGCGTCGAGCCGTAGTTCAGGTCGGCGTGGAGCTCGTCGGAGACTGCGAACAGGCGGTGCTCCAAGACCCGCTCGGCAAGCGCCTCGAGCTCCGCGCGGTCGAACACCCGGCCGGTCGGATTGTGCGGATGGCAGAGCGCCAGCAGCCGGGTCGACGGATCGATCGCCGCGTCGAGCGCGTCCAGATCCAGCCTCCAGCCGGCGTCGGTCTCCTTCAGATCGGCCGTTTGGAAGCGCCGTCCCTGGTGCTCGGTCGCGAAACGGAACGGCGGATAGAGCGGCGTCGTCGCCAGCACCCCGTCGCCCTGCGAGGCGAACGCCTTGACGGCGCCGAACAGGCCCGCGACCGTGCCGGGAACGATCCAGACCGCGTCCGGATCCACCCGCCAGCCGCTGCGGCGCTCCAGCCGGTCGCACACCGCCTCGCGCAACCCGGGCAGTCCGCTCCACTCCGGGTAGCCGAACAGGTCGCCGTCCGCGTAGGCGCGCAACGCCGCCCGAATGGGCTCGGCCACGGGGAAGTCCATGTCCGCCACCCAGAGCGGCAGCACGTCGGCGTCGTAGTGCCGCCATTTCAGCAACGGTCGCGCCCGGAGCGCGTCCACGGTCAGGTCGTCGTAGCGGTGAGCCATGCAGGAGGATACCCAAGCCTCCTCGACCCGGGTACGCTCGCCGGCATGCATTTGGACGTGAGGGTTCCCCGCTGGGCCCGGCACGTGGTCTCGGACCTCACCGACATGGACCGCGCGCCCCGGCCGGTCGACGCCGCGCGCGTGACCCGCTTCCGCCTGAAGCTGCCGGACGACGTCTACTTCGAGTACGGCTTCCTGGACGGGGAGGCGCGGCTGCGGGCCGATCCGGACGCGCACGAGCGGGCCGACAATCCGTGGTACCCCGAGCTGAGCTGCGTGCGGGGGCCCCGCTACCGGCCGCACCCGCTCGCGTCGCCCGATCCCGGGGGGGCCGTCGGGCGGACGCGTAGGCTGCGCGTCGCCGACGCCGGCGGCGCGACCCGGCGGGTGACGCTGTACGAGCCTGCCGGCCTGTCGGGGCCCGCTCCGCTGCTGCTGGTGCACGACGGAACGGCGTACCAGCGAATCGCCAGGCTTCCCGCGGTGCTCGAAGCGTCGCTGGCTGCCGGGCGCGTCCGGCCCGCGAGGCTGGCCTTCGTCGATCCGTCACGGCCCGAGCGCCGCACCGAGGAGTACGGCTACGGCGACGCCTACCAGGCGTTCCTGCGCGAGGCGCTGGTGCCGCGCCTGCGCGACGAGGCCGACGCCGAGGGGGGCCTGCTGCTGCTGGGCGCGTCCCTGGGCGGCCTCGCCTCGACCTTGCTGGCGCTGCACGAACCCGCCGCGGTGGCCGGCCTCGCGCTCCAGTCCCCCGCCTTCCTGGGCGCGCCCGACGAGCGCACGTTCCACGCGACCCGGCGCTCCTGGCTGCTCGAGACGCTGGACGCCGACGATCGCGCCCTGCCGTGGCGCGTCTACCAGGAGGTCGGCACGATGGACTGGCTCCACGACGTGAACGCGCAGGCGGCCGCGCGACTCGCGGAACGGGTCGACGCGCACCGCTACGAGGTCCGCGCGGCGGGCCACAACTGGACGTTCTGGCGTGACGGGGTCGCGCAGGCGCTCGAACACCTGCTTCCGCCCGCGTCGGCCGGCGGTACGATGCCCTCATGAGCGAATTCCGGATCGAGAAGGACACCCTCGGAGAGATCCAGGTCCCCGCGGACCGCTACTGGGGCGCGCAGACGCAGCGCTCGATCGAGAACTTTCCGATCGGCGACGAGCGCCAGCGGATGCCGACCGAGATCGTCCGGGCGTTCGCGCTGCTCAAGAAGGCGGCGGCCCTCACGAACGCCGAGCTGACCGACTTCCCCGTCGACAGGGCGAACCTGATCGCGAGCGTCTGCGACGAGATCCTCGAGGGGACGCTGGACGATCACTTCCCGTTGGTCGTGTGGCAGACCGGCTCCGGCACGCAGTCGAACATGAACGTCAACGAGGTCGTCAGCAACCGCGCGATCGAGCACCTCGGCGGCACGCTCGGCTCGAAGGATCCGGTCCATCCGAACGACGACGTGAACAAGTCGCAGTCGTCGAACGACACCTTCCCGACCGCGATGCACATCGCCGCCGTCGAGGCGATCCAGGGCCGCATGCTGCCGCAGGTGCGCACCCTGGCGGCCACGCTCCGCGCCAAGGCGCAGGCGTTCGAGGGCGTCGTCAAGATCGGTCGAACCCACCTGATGGACGCGACGCCGCTGACGCTCGGTCAGGAGATCTCGGGATGGGCCACGCAGCTCGAACACGGCGTGGCCGCGGTCGAGCGCGCGCTGCCCGGCCTGTACGAGCTGGCGCTGGGCGGGACCGCCGTGGGCACGGGCCTGAACGCTCCGGACGGTTTCGACGTCGCCGTGGCGCGGCGGATCGCGGACCTCTCCGGCTACCCGTTCGTGAGCGCCGAGAACAAGTTCGAGGCGCTCAGTGCCCACGACGCGGTCGTCGAGGCGTCCGGCGCGCTCAAGCGGCTCGCGGTGTCGGCGATGCACGTCGGCAACGCCGTGCGGATGCTGGCGTCGGGGCCTCGCTGCGCCATCGGCGAGATCACGATCCCGGCGAACGAGCCGGGCTCGTCGATCATGCCCGGCAAGGTGAACCCGACCCAGGCCGAGGCCCTCACCATGGTGTGCGCCCAGGTGATCGGCAACGACGTCGCCGTGTCGGTCGGGGGTACGCACGGCCACTTCCAGCTGAACGTGTTCAAGCCGGTGATGATCCGCAACCTGCTCGAGTCGGCACGCCTGCTGGGGGACGCCTGCGCCTCGTTCGACGTCGGATGCGCGCAGGGGATCGAGGCGAATCCCGAGCGGATCCGGATGCATCTCGACAACTCGCTGATGCTGGTCACCGCGCTCAACCCGGTGGTCGGCTACTACAAGGCGGCAGAGATCGCCCAGAAGGCGCACGCGGACGGCTCCACCCTGAAGGAGGCGGCGCTCGCGCTCGGCTACCTGAGCGAGGAGGAGTTCGACGCGGCGGTCGTGCCGGAGCGGATGGTCTGAGCGGACGGTGCGAGCCGCGGGCCGACGGTCCGGTCGGACGCTCGCCGCGCGACCTCAGCCCGCCGCGGCGTCCTCGTCCTGCTCGGTCTCGCCGTTCCGCTCGTCGATGACCTCGGCGTCCTCGGGGAGGTAGGTCACGCTCGCGGCGTCCAGTCCGGTGTCGACCGCGAGGTTCTCGAACACCAGCTCGGCCAGCAGGTCGCCCTCGGGGCCGAGGAGCTCCAGCCGGTAGGGGAGCAGCGTCGCTTCGGGAATCGTGGCCAGTACCGAGGCGATCTGGGCGTTCTCCTCGACGTTGTCGAGCCGGACGATCGTCGCGGGGCCTTGCGGCGTCTCGGTCTCGCCGTGGATCGACGCCTCGTAGCCGGCGAACAGCCGCTCGAGGTCGAACGTGACCTCGAGCTCCTCCTCGCCCCCGCCGATCAGACCGCCCAGCGCATCGGGATCGTCCGCGTCGAACAGCGTGACCTGGTTGGTCAGGAAGGTGTAGTTCGCGACGGTGTCGCCGTCGAGCACCAGGATGTTGTCGGCCAGGGCGTCGGGCTGCAGCACGTACGCGCTGGCCACGCGCTGGTCGGGGATCGCCTGGACCTCGAGCTCCAGCGGGATCTCGGTGCCGTCCGCGTCGATCAGCCGACCGGTCAGCAGGAACGAGACGTCGTCCAACGCCTCGCCGGTCTCGGCGACCCGGTCCACGAGCGCGTCGGCGTCCTGCTGAGCGAACGCGCAGGCGCTCAGGACGAGGAGGAGGGCGGCGAGCAGGGCACGTCGATTCATGAGCACCAGCCTACCCCCGGGTCCGGCGGAGGGCGTGAGGGAGCCGTGAGGTGGCCAGGCTCCACCGTGAACGCACGTTCAGACGGCCGTCATGCACGCGGCCGGGACGCGTGCTACCTTCACCGCACGAAAGGAGGTCGTTCATGAAACGCATCCTCACAATCCTCGCTGTCGTGACCGTCCTGGCGACCCTCGTCACCGCCTTCGCGCAGGGCGTTCGCTTCGAGCCGCGCGCCATCGTCGTCAATCCCGCCCCGTCGTTCGGGGTGACGGTGTTCCTCGACAAATCGGGCGAAGCGCCCACCTACCGGGTCGGCGAAGAGATCCGCATCAGCGTCCGCGTCGATCGCGACGCCTTCGTCTACCTCTACAGCCTCCAGCCCGACGGAACGGTCACGCAGATCCTGCCCAACCGGTTCGACGACGAGAACTACTTGCGAAGCGGTCAGACCCGCACCTATCCGCCCTCCGGCGCGGGGTACGTGTTCAACGTCGAGCCGCCCACCGGCCTGTCGAAGGTCGTCGCGGTGGCCAGCACCCGCGAGCTCGACACCCGGGAGCTGGCCCGCTTCCAGTCGGGTCAGAACTTCGCGACCAGCGACATCGGCGAGCGCGGCTTCCAGAGCGCCTTCCGCATCGTCGTGAACCCGGTGCCCCAGTCCGGCTGGGTGACCGCGACCACGTACTACGAGGTCAGCCGCGGCGGCAACTCGCAGCCCACGCCGGCGGAAGCGACGCTGGCGATCGACTCCGACCCACGGGGCGCGGACGTCTACCTCGACGGGCGCTTCCAGGGCACGACGCCGCTGCGCGCCACCAGCCAGCCGGGTCGCCGCACCGTCAGGATCGAGCTGGACGGCTACCGGACGTTCGAGACCACGCTCCGTCTCTCGCCCGGCGAGTCCCGCCGCGTGAGCGCCGACCTCGAGCGGGTCCCGACCACCGGAACGTTGCGGTTCGAGTCGAACCCCGACGGCGCGGACGTGTTCGTCGACGGTCGCTTCGAAGGAACCACCCCGATCGCGGCACGCGAGTTCCAGTCGGGCACCTACCAGGTGACGTTCGAGCGGTCCGGCTACACGTCCGAGCGGCGGAACGTCACCGTGCGGCGGGGCGAGAGCCAGACCGTGAGCGTGCGCCTGAGTCCGCTCCTCGGGGCGCTTCGGGTCAACGCGAACGTCGGCGGTGCGCAGGTGTTCCTCGACGGCCGTGCGGTCGGACAGATCCGCAGCGGCAGCGGCGTGCTGGAGGTCGAATCGCTGGAACCTGGCGAGTACCAGCTCACCCTGGTGGCACCCGGCTACGAAACCGTCGTCGTCGGCGTCTCGGTCCGTGCGGGGGAGACCTCCGAGGTCCGACTCCGGCAGCAGCCCCTCTGAGCCGACCGTGCTGCCCCGCGGGAGCGTCCGAGCTCGGACGCTCCCGCGGTATGCTTGGCGTGACGTGAAGAACGAATCCATCCCCGACGACGCCCCCGTGGCCGGTTCCGGAGCGCCCGCTCCGGAGCCGGTGACCGCGTTGGTGCTGGCCGGCGGCGACGCCTCGGACGCCTTGGCTGCCGCGGTGGGAGCGCCCGCGAAGGCGCTCGTGCCGCTCAAGGGGCGGCCGCTGGGCGCGTACGTGCTGGACGCGCTTCACGAGGCCGTCTCCGTCCGGCGGATCGTCTGGGTCGGGGCGGCGGACGCCGAGATGCGCGCTCGTGTGGACCTCGTCGTTCCCGGAGGCCCCAGGCTGGCGGACTCGCTGGCGATCGGGCTGGGCGCCGTCGCGGCGGACGGGACGGGCGGCGAGCGGCTGTTGCTGGTCAGCGCGGACATTCCGTGGCTGGGGCCCGACAACGTCGACCGCTTCGTGGCGGAGGCGGGGACGCAGCACGATCTGGTCTACCCGGTCGTGTCGCGCGGGGCGTGCGAGGCGGCGTTCCCTTCGCTGAGCCGAACCTGGGTTCGGCTGGCAGGTGGCGAGGTGACCGGCGGGAACGTGCTCCTGGCGCGGCCCGAGACGTTGCGCGCGCTGCTTCCGTGGGTGGACCTGGCCACGCGCGACCGGAAGGCGCCGGTCCGCTTGGCCTGGCGGCTGGGTCCCGGCGTGCTGATCTCCCTGCTCACGGGGCGCGCTACGCTCCCGATGCTCGAGGCCCGCGTGGGACGGCTGCTCGGCGCCGAGGTGCGCGCGATCGCCAGCGACGACGCGACCTTGGGCAGCGACATCGACCGCATCGAGCAGCTTCCCGCCACGCTGCGTCTGTCCGAAGGATCGGACCCCGTTCGGCGCGACGAATCGAGGCCGGCATGAGACGCCCATCGCAGCTTCGCCTGGCCGCCCTTCTCGGGGCCAGCGCCTCCATCGCGGCCGCCTTGCTGGCCGCGTACCTCGTGCACCTCGTCACCGGCGCCGGCGGACGGCTGGGGTTCGGCACCTTCAACGCCGCCGGCCTGCTCGAGGGGCTGGTGTTCGTGCTGGCGTTCTCGACCAGCCTCCGCTACGTCCGAAGCGCGCTCCGCCTGCCCAGTCCGACGCTGCTGTCGTTCGGGCTCGTCGCGCCTCCGAACGCGGCCCGCGTGGCGCAGGCGGTGCCGCAAGTCGATGCGGCTCGCGGCTTGCACACGCTCATCGAGAACCGGATCGTGATCGTCGAGGAGGAGGGCGTTCCCGTCGGCGTGGCCGGCGTGCGGCGCGAGCGCATCACGTCGTGGGAGGAGCTCGTGAAGGTCGAGGGCAGCGTCGCCGTCACCGACCTGCGGCGGGTGCTCGCCCACGAGCCGCTCGTCATCGTCACCGAAGGTGACGACGTCAGGGGCATCGTGACCCAGGAGATGTACCTGGCCGGCTTGTGGGGCTCGGTGCGCTAGGCTCCCGGAGCCGCGATCAGAGCGGATTCGGGGTATGCGACGATCACCATCGCGCCCGGACCCAGATGCGTCGCGAGGGTCGGTCCCAGGCGCTGGATGCGTCCCTCGCGCACGTCGAGCTGCGACGTGCCCAGCGCCTCGACGAGCGCGTCCGCGACCGTCAGGTCGTCGCTGGCGACGCCGATCGCGACGCGCACGGGCGCCGGCTCCGTGCGGGCCGCCAGCTCCCGGACGATCGCAGCGACCTTGTTCGCCGCACGAACCGACGTCAGCGGCACGATCTCGCCGTCGCGCATCGTCAGCAGCGGCTCCAGCGAAAGCGCTCCCGAGACGAGGCCACGCATCCAGCCGATCCGCCCTCCGCCTCGTAGCCAGGCGAGGCCGCCGGGCGCCAGGACGACCCGGCTGGCGTCGCGGATCCGCTCGGCCGCCGCCACGACCTCTTGCGAGCCGCGCCCGGCCGCGGCCGCCCGTGCAGCGCTCAGAACCTGCTCGGCCAGCGCGGGCCCGGCCGAGCGCCCGTCGATCACGCGCACGCGGTCGCGCGCGCCCGCCCGCTTCGCGCCCTCGAGCGCGTGGGTCATCGTTTCCGAGAGCTTCGCGGAGAGGTGGATCGAGACGACCTCGTCCGCCTCGGCCAGCGCGGCGGCGTAGACGTCGGCGAAATCGTCGGCGTCCGGGGGACGGGTCCGCGGTCGAGGCCCGTCGCGACGCAGGCGGCGGTACAGCTCGGCCGGCAGCAGCTCGCGCCCGTCCCGATACGTCGCATCGCCGATCCGGACCCGCAGGGGGACGGCGACGACGTCGGCGGCCAGCAGCCTCGACGGCGGCAGATCGCAGCTCGAATCGGTCACGACACGGGTCGACACGCTCTCACGCTCCCGCCACCCCTATGACGAAACTCTTACACCGCGGAGCGGACTGCGATCGCGGGCGTCGCGGCATCCCGAGCCGGCTACGAGTCGGCTCGGGCGGCGACGTCGAGAGGCAGGTAGGGAGCGGCGTCCCGGCTCCAGTCGGGCCGCAGCGGGCCCCGGAGCAGGCGCACCCGTGCGGCCATCGCGATCATCGCTCCGTTGTCGGTCGCCAAGCCGGGCGGCGGGACGCGCACGTTCAGCCCGCTGGCCGCGAGCGCGGCCCTGAGCCGCCGGTTCGCCGCCACGCCGCCGACGACCACGACGTCCGTGCACCCCTCGACGCGCGCCGCGCGGAGGAGGGTGCCCACGAGCGCCTCGACGACGGTCCGCTCGAACGACGCTGCGACGTCGGCGGGGTCGGCGTCCGGCGTGCGCTCCAGAAGGACCGCCACGGCGGTCTTGAGCCCGCTGAACGAGAAGTCGAAGCCCTCCTGGCCACGGAGCGGCACGGGCAGGGGATAGGCGTCCGGATCGCCGGCCGCAGCGAGCTCGGCCAGGGCCGGACCCCCCGGAAACGGAAGTCCGAGCAGCCTGGCGACCTTGTCGAACGCCTCGCCGGCCGCGTCGTCACGGCTGCGTCCGAGCTCGGTGGGAACGCCGGCCGCGTCCACGCGGAACAGGCTCGTGTGGCCGCCGGACGCGACCAGGCAGAGACGGCGCTCGCCCTCCAGGTCGGCCGACGCCAGGTGGCCTTCGAGATGATGGATCGGCACGAACGACAGCCCCCGCGCCCAGGCGAGGGTCTTGCCCCACGTGAGTCCGACCAGCAGCGCGCCGACGAGGCCCGGCCCGTACGTCGCGGCCACGAGGCCGACGTCGTGCAGCGTCGCGCCGGCGTCCGCCAGCGCCCGGGACGCGACGGCGTCGATGACCGCGAGGTGCTCGCGGCTGGCACGCTCGGGCACCACGCCGCCGAACGGCGCGTGGACCTCGGTCTGCGACGCGACGACGTTGGCACGCACGACGCCGCTCTCGGCGTCGACGAGGCCGATGCCGGTGTCGTCGCAGGAGGTGTCCACGCCCAGGATCAGCGGCACGGGAGGGACGCTACCACGGCGCTGTCGGGTATCGTCCCGCCGTGAGCGACCGTGGCTACGAGCGTGGGTACGAGCGTGGCGGGTACGACCGTG
>CAZLQH010000009.1:9343-51215 GCA_964561595.1 uncultured bacterium
GCCGTGAGCGACCGTGGCTACGAGCGTGGGTACGAGCGTGGCGGGTACGACCGTGCCAGCGTCGCCGGCGTGACGTTCTCGTGGCGGGCCGGCTGCCGCGGTCATCCCGAGCCGCCTGCCGGCTGGGCCGCCCTGAGCGAGGCGGCTCGGCCGTTGCGGGGCGAGGTGCTCGACGCCTCGGCCTGCCTGGGCGTACCGGGTCGCGCCGCGTCCGCCGCCAGCGTCGCGGTCCTGGAGCCGTCGGCGCTGGGCTTGGCGGCGCTCCGGCACGACCTCGCGGCCGCGGGCCCGGGCGGACCCACGCGCCTGTGGGCGTCGGCGGGTCTGCCGTGGGACGCGCCGCCGGCGGCGTTCGACCACGTGCTGCTGGCGCCGCCCGCCGAGCGGGGCTCGCAGCGGGTCCGTGCCGAGATCCGCGCGGCGGCCGCCGCGCTCCGGCCCGGCGGGACCGCGTGGATCGTGCTCGAGAAGGACCGCGGCGCGAAGCGGTACGAGCGCGACGCCGGCGAGGCGTTCGGGGAGGTGCGGGTCGTGGACCGTCGCAAGGGCTGGCGCCTGGCCCGCGCCACGGCTCCTCGCGCCGACGCGCGCCCAGAGCCGTGGATCACGTTCGAGACCGGCCACGGCGAGGCGGCAGCGCTGGCGGGCTGCTTCGCGGCGGGCAAGCTCGATCCGGGTAGCGAGCTGCTGCTGGAGCGTATGGACGCGGGCGGCGCCGTGCCCGCCGGGGCCACGGTGCTGGACCTGGGGTGCGGCTGGGGACCGCTGGCGCGCTATGCGGCGCGCTGCGGCGCCCGCGTCACGGCGGTCGACGACGACCTGGCCGCCGTGCGGAGCTGCGCTCGGAACGTGCCCGGCGCGCGGGTCGTGCACGCCGACCTGGACGCGTCGCTGGAGCGTGACGAGCGCTTCGACCGCGTGATCCTCAACCCGCCGTTCCACGTCGGGAGCGGGGTGCGGGTCGGGCTGGGACGGGCGTTTCTGGAGGCGGCGCTGCGGCGCGTCGCGCCCGGCGGCGAGGTATGGCTGGTCGCCAACGCGGCGCTGCCGTACGAGGCGACGTTCGCCGCGGACGAGGCCGTCGACGAGCTCGTCCGCGAGCGCGGCTTCAAGGTGCTTCGGGTACGTCCTCCCAGCGGCCGGTGACGCGCGGGCCGCGGCCGATCGGCGGCTCCAGCACCCGGCCGTCCGGTCCGGAGTAACGCTCCAGGATCTCCAGGCAGACCGTCACGCGAGCCGCCGAGCACACGACGCCCAGCGTGGGGCCGGCGCCGGAGAGGTAGGCGGCCCAGGCGCCCGCGTCGCGCAGCTCGCGCTGCGCCTCGGGAAAGCCGGGCAACAGGTGATGCCGGTACGGTTCGTGGGTCACGTCGGCGGAGGCGAACCGGAGCAGGTCCGGCTCGTCGCGGAGGACCGCGAGCGGCCAGAAGGAGACGCGGCTGGCCGTGGCGACCGCCTCGGCGCGCGGAATCCGGGGCGGGAGCACGGCGCGAGCGTCCTCGGTCCGGACCTCGAACGCCGGGACGCCGAACAACAGGCGCCACGACGGCGGCCACGGAAGGACGCGCGTCATCCAGCGGGCGTCGTCGCGGGCGCTGACCGTCAGGCCGCCGAAGAGCGCCGGGGCGACGTTGTCGGGGTGACCCTCGAGGTCGGCGGTCAGCTGGTAGACGCCGTCGAGGCCCAGCGCGCCGCCGCAGACGGCGTCGCCCAGCAGGGCGCCGGCGACCAGCGCCGCGGACGACGAGCCCAGACCGCGCGCGAGCGGGATCGGATTGCGGGCCTCCAGCAGGACGTGCGGCGCCGCCCGTCCGGTGGCTTCCACGGCGGCACGGAAGCCACGGTGGACGAGGTTGTCAGGGCCGGTGTCGACGTGGCCGTCGCCGCGATACACGAAGCGGTCGCGGGTCGCGGGCGTGGCCCGCACCACGAGCTCCAATCCGATCGAAAGCCCCAGGCAGTCGAAGCCGGGGCCCAGGTTGGCGCTGCTGGCGGGAACGGTCACCTCGAGCGGCACGCGCGGAGGCTACCACGCTCCGCCGAGCGCTCTGCGGGCCCCCGGGATCGCGTTCGCGAGGTCGCTCGCGCTAAGCGCGACGCCGTAGCGGCGGGCCGCGCGCTCACCGGCCCGCGCGTGCAGATGCACGGCCGCGGCGACCCGGGCGGACGCGTCGTCGTGGGGCGCCGCCAAGGCGGCCCCGAGGAGGCCTGCGAGCACGTCCCCCGTGCCGCCGGAAGCCATCCCGGGATGGCCGGCCGCGACCACGCGGACGCGGCCGTCCGGACCGGCGATGACCGCGCCGGCGGACTTCAGGACCACGCCCGAGCTCCACCGCTCCGCGAGCCGCTGCGCGCTCCCGATCGGATCTGCGTGGACCGCGTCGGAGCCGGTCTCGAGGAGCCTGGCCGCCTCGCCGTGGTGCGGGGTCAGCCACCTGCCCGGTCGCCGCGCGGTCGACTCGCGCAGCGCGTCGTCCAGCGCGCTGGCGTCCAGAACGGTCGGGGCGTCGCCGTGCTCGAGCGCGTAGGCGAGCTCGGGGATCCGGCTCCCGTCCAGGCCGGGACCGAACACGCGGGCGGCGGCGTGGCGGGCGTCCGTGGCGGCGATGGCCCTGGACAGAGCTCCCGCGCCTTCGTCCAGGATCTCGGCGATCGTCTCGGGCCAGCGGCCCGGGTGGACGGCGTCGGTGAGGAGGGTCACCAGCCCCGCGCCGCCCCGGTGCGCACCGCGACAGGCCAGCTCGGCGGCGCCCGACCAGCGTGCCGATCCGGCCGCGATCAGGACGGTCCCGGCGTCGTACTTGTGGGCGTCCGGTCCGGGGCCCGGCCAGGCGCGGGCAGCGTCCGCGTCGTGGCTCAGCTCCGGTCGCTCGCGCTCGGGCAGAGCGCCTTCGGGCATGCCGATGTCGGCCACCGTCCACGCGCCGAACGCGAACCTCGCGGGGGAGAGCGCCGAGGCGGGGCAGGCGTACGCCAGCTGGACGGTCCGGTCGGCCCGCACGTGGCGTCCGGGAGGAACCGCGCGGTCGGCGTCCACGCCGCTGGGGACGTCGATCGCCAGGACCGGGCCGGTCCACTCGGCGAGCCGCGCGACCACCCGCTCGGGATCGCCCTCGAGCGGCCGGTCCAGGCCGCTCCCGAAGAGCGCGTCGATCACCACGTCGGCTTCACGGAGCGCGCTCGCGAGCGCGTCCTCGTCCAAGGCGCCGATCTCGGCCATCTCGAGCCAGGCGCGCCTGGCGCCCTCGGCCGCGTCGCCTTTCGATGCGCCCGGCCGCAGCGCCAAGACGGTGGGGCGGAGGCCGTCGCGAGCGAGGTGGCGCGCCGCGACGTAGCCGTCGCCGCCGTTGTTGCCCGAGCCGCACAGGACCAGCGGCCGCTGGGCGTGGGGCCAGGCCCGGCGGAGGTCGGTCGCGACCGACCGTCCGGCAGCTTCCATCAGGAGCGAGGGTGGAGCGCCCAGACCGGCGGCTGCCTGGTCGGCGGCGCGGACGTCGTCTGCGGACACGAGGCGCATGGGTCGAGTCTACTCCCCGCCGTCTGCGAAGCCGTTCCCCGCGTTCCTGCAGCTGCGCCGCGGACCTTCGTCCCTTGCGCCGCCAGGGTCGGATTCGCCACGATGGGCCACGGCCCATCCGCCGGGTCGAGCCGAGGGAGGCCACGATGCGGACGAAGCTGACCCCACGACGACCCGCCGAGCGGGTCCGCGCCGGTCTCGACGCCTGCCGCGTCGAGGTGCTGCGCGACATGGCCCGCAGTCCGTCGGAGCTGTACGATCCCCGAGCGGCGCGCGCCCGCGCGCGGGTCTACGAGCGGGTGCGGATCGACCTGGACCGGTTCGGGCTCGAGATCGCGCTGGCGCGTGCCGCGGCGTCGTACCGGCACGTCCCGGTCGTCCCCCCGCGGCTGCTGGGACGCCATCCCGCGGCCCGGGGTCGCGGCGAGGCGTTCGAGAGGGTATTCGATGCCGCGGGCGTCGATCCGCGTCAGGTCGAGCGCATCCGTCGCGTCCGGCCCCGTTTCGTCGACGACCCGCAAGCCGCGTCGTGAGGCGCTGCCCGCGCCGTGTGCGCGGGTCGCCACGCTTCTCGCTCAGTCGGACAGGATCGACTCGATCCGCTCGGTCGCTTCGGGCGTGAGCTCCAGCTCGCCGGCACCGAGGTTCTCCTCGATCTGCCCGACCTTCGTCGCGCCCGTGATGACGGACGAGACGCCCGGCTGACGAAGCACCCACGCCAACGCCAGCTGCGCGCGGCTGACGCCGAGGTCGTTCGCGACGTCGCGCAGGGCGATGACCTTCTGGCGGTTCTCCTCGGTCAGGAAGCGCGACGCCGTGTTCTCGTTCTCGGCGAAGCGGCTCCCCTCCGGAACGCCCTCGTCGTACTTTCCGGTGAGCATGCCCTGCGCCAGCGGACTCCACACCACCAGGCCGATGCCCTTGGGCTCCGTCACCGGCAGGATGCGCTCCTCGACCCGCTGTCGGTGCAGCATCGAGTAGTGCGGCTGCTCGACCACCGGGGCGACCAGGCCGTGCGCCTCGGCGTAGGTGTGGGCCTCGGCGATCTGCGCAGCCGACCACTCGCTGGTGCCCCAGTAGTGCGCCCGTCCGCTTCGGACGATGTCGCTGAACGTCTCGACGATCTCGGGCATCGGCGTCTCGGGATCGTGCCGATGCGCGAAGTAGATGTCGAGGTAGTCCTCGTCCATCCTGTCGAGCGAGCGGTCGATCGACTCCATGACGTGCTTGCGCGACAGGCCGCGATCGTTCACGTCGTCCGACATCGGCCAGAACACCTTGCTGGACAGCACCAGCGTGTGCCGTGGAGCGCCGATGTCGTGGAGCACGCCGGTCATGAAGCGCTCCCCCTCGCCACGGGCGTAGGCGTCGGCGTTGTCGAAGAAGTTCACGCCCCCCTCGAGCGACTTCTCGACGATCGACGTGATCAGCTTCCGATCCTGGACGCTCTCTCCGTACGTGGTCCAGGCTCCCAGGCTGACCTGCGATACCTTGAGTCCGCTGCTTCCCAGTCTGCGATAGTTCATCGGTTTCCTCCGGTTCGAGCGTACCGCCTCGGCGTGCAGGCGTCGTGTCGCGCCTCGCCCGCTGCGGCTATCATCGCCGCATGGCTCATTCCAACGACGACGCGTCCGGCTGCGACGTGCCCGGCGGCGTCCCTCGGCCGCCGATCCGGTACGCCCCGCCCGACGATCTGGGCGTGCGGCTCGGGACGCCGGGCGAGCCGCCGTTCACCCGCGGCATCCACCCGGGGATGTACACCTCGCGGTTGTGGACGATGCGCCAGTACGCCGGGTTCGCCTCCGCGGCGGCGTCGAACGAGCGCTACCGCTACCTGCTCTCGCAGGGCGTCACCGGCCTGTCCGTCGCGTTCGACCTGCCGACGCAGCTGGGCCTCGATCCCGACGATCCCATGGCGGCGGGGGAGGTGGGGCGCGTGGGCGTGTCGGTGGCGACGCTCGACGACATGCGTCGCCTGTTCGACGGCATCCCGCTGGACCGGGTGACGACCTCGATGACGATCAACGCGCCGGCCGCGATGCTGCTGGCGTTGTACACCCTGGTGGCCGAGGAGCAGGGGGCGTCGCTGGACCGGCTGAAAGGCACCGTCCAGAACGACATCCTGAAGGAGTACGCCGCGCGCGGGACGCAGATCTTCCCGGTACGGCCGTCGATGCGGCTGGCGACGGACCTCGTCGCGCACGCCTCGCGCACGCTGCCCGCGTTCAATCCGATCAGCGTCAGCGGCTACCACATCCGGGAGGCGGGCGCGACCGCGGCGCAGGAGCTGGCGTTCACCCTCGCGAACGCCGAGGCGTACGTCGCGGCGGCGGTCGACGCCGGGCTGGACGTGGACGCCTTCGCGCCCCGCCTCAGCTTCTTCTTCGCCTGTCACGCAGACTTCTTCGAGGAGATCGCGAAGTTCCGGGTGGCGCGGCGGATCTGGGAGCGCCGCATGCGGGAGCGCTTCGGCGCCCGCGATCCGAAGAGCCGGGCGCTCCGGTTCCACACGCAGACCGGCGGCTCGACCCTGACGGCGCAGCAGCCGGAGGTGAACGTCGTGCGCACCGCCTACCAGGCGCTGGCCGCGGTGCTCGGGGGCACGCAGAGTCTGCACACGAACGCGCAGGACGAGGCGCTGGGGCTGCCGACGCCCGAGACGGCGCGGCTGGCGCTGCGGACGCAGCAGGTCCTGGCGTACGAGACCGGCGTGGCGGACGCGATCGATCCGCTGGCCGGAAGCTACTACCTCGAGCACCTCTGCGACGCGCTCGAGGCGGAGGTCGGTTCGCTCCTGGACCGGATCGACGGCCTCGGGGGCGCGGTCGCCGCGCTCCAGGCCGGGTTCGTGCACGAGGAGATCGAGGCGTCCGCCTACCGGCATCAGCGTGCGATCGAGTCGGGCGAGCGCGTGATCATCGGGGTGAACCGCTTCGTCGTCGGCGACGAGCCGGAGCCGGAGCTCGCGCGGATCGACCCGGCGTTGGAGCGACGGCGCGCGGACGAGCTGCGAGCGTTCCGAAGCGCACGGGACGGCGTCGCGGCGTCGCAGGCGCTGGACGCGCTGCGGCTGGCGGCCGGCGGCGAGGGGGCGCTGTTCCCCTTGCTGCGCGAGGCGCTGCGGGTCGGCGCGACGGTCGGCGAGACGTGCGGCGTGCTCCGCGAGGTCTGGGGCGTCTACGAGGGCTGACCGCCGCCGTCCGCCTCCACTGTCCGCAACGCGTCGCGCACGACGGCGACGATCGTGTCGACCGTGGCTCGCTGGTGCGTCCGGCCGTCGGGAAGGTGCATCTCGTCGTCGAGGTAGCCGGCGCGTCCGGTGTGGTCCATGGCGCCCAGATCGACGACCTCGATCCTGCCGTCGGCCTTCAGCCGGTTCCAGGTCGACCAGCGCACCCACGGCCAGCGGCCGGGGAAGAACGCCGCCCCGATGCGCGCCACGGCGTCGTTCCGCCCGCGCAGGTGCACCAGTCTCGCCAGCCCTTCGCCGCTGCGCGGGCTGGCCATGACCCCGCCCAGCGAGACGACCTGGGCTGGGCGGCCGGTCCGACCGGCGAGGGGCGCGGCCGCTCCCATCGCGATCTGCCCGCCGCCGCTGTACCCCACCAGCACCAGCGGCGCGTCCGACCCACGAAGGTAGCCGTCGCGCACGAGCGCTCGGAGGATCAGGTCGGCGGAGCCTTCGTCGTACATCGGTCCGTAGCGACGGTCGGCCGAGACGGCGACCTGCCAGGCGTTGCGGAAGTTGATCACCATGCCCGCGATGCCGGCGAGCTGCCGGCGGCTCATCTTGCGCGCCAGCGCCCAGCGCCAGAAGCGTGCGAACAGCCGTTGCCCGGTGAGCGCGCGGTTCGTCACGGAGTAGGGGAACACCTCGATCACGTGGATGTCCGGCAGCTCCGCGCGGAGGCGCTCCAGGAACGCGCGTTCCCGGGGCGCGAACGTCGCGCCGCCGACCGAGTGGACGCCGGAGAGGAACACCAGCCAGCCCGACGGCGACGGATCGACCGGCTCCTCCGGCGTGAGCGGCTCGGGCTCGGAGCCGAACCAGCCCGCCCACCAGCCCAGCGCCTCGATCGGCGCGAGCAGGCCGGCGGCGAGCAGCGCGGCGACGGCCGCCAGCGCCAGCGTGCCCAGATCGGGAAGCGGCAGCGTCATCGCCGGCGCTCCGTGCCGTCGACGCCGGGGCGACCCGCGACCCGCTCACGGATGCGACGGGTGGCGGCGACGACCGGGCGGCCCACCGTTCGCGCCAGCAGCTCGGTCACGAGCCACGCGGCGCCCAGCGCGAAGAGCGCTTCGGTCAGCGAGAAGCCGAACGTCGCGCGTGCACCGACGGCCAGGGCGAGGAACGTCCACACGGTCAACGCCGCGCCGATGCCCGCGCCGAAGTAGGGCGTGAGCGCCACGAAGCCGAACAGCCGCGGCGCGTGGGCCAGGCCGACGATCGCGACCACCTGGGCGAACGGCGTCGGCCGGTCGAACGCGACCGCGCCGGCCACGCCGAGCGCGCCGGCCCAGACGCCGACGGACGCCGCGAAGATGGCGGCGCCGAGGGCGATGCTGAGGACGAAGCGCCAGGGCGGCACGCGGTTCGCGACCAGCGCGACGCTCTGGCCCAGCACGTGCGACAGCCCCGAGCCGATCAGGACGAGGGCGGCGATCCGGACGCCGGCAGGATCGCTCGCGATGGCGGTGAACGCGGCCGGGTCCAGCCGGAGCGCCCCGGCGACGAGGGCTCCGACGCCGTCCACGTCAGTGGGCGTGGGCGTGATCGAGCTCGCCGGGCGCGAGCGGCAGTCGGTCGCCGCGGAACATGACCGCCGCGATCAGGGTCGTGACCGGGACGGCGAGGATCAGGCCGATCGAGCCGACCAGGGTATGGACGACCTCGGCCGCGATCAGCTCCAGGTTGACGGCCCGGGCGAAGCCGATCTCGCCCTGTCCGAGGAGCACCAGGAGCGGGAGCGCGGCCCCGGTGTAGGCGAGCACCAGCGTGTTCACGAGCGAGCCGATATGGTCCAGGCCGACGTTCATCCCTCGCTGGTAGAGCGCCCGGATGTCCCAGTCGGGATCGGCGTGCGCCAGCTCGCGCACCACCGCCGCCTGCACGATGGTGATGTCGGTCAGCGCGCCCAGGGCGCCGATCATCAGCCCGGCCAGCATCAGCCCACGCAGCGCGATGTTCGGCGCGGTCGCGGCGATCATCGCGGCGTCCTCGCTCCCGAATCCGGTGAGGTGCGCCAGGTCGGTGAACACGATACCGAGCAGCATCGTGACGACCGCCGCCAGGAAGGTGCCGATCAGGGCCGCCGTCGTCGACCAGCTGACGCCGTGGACGAAGTAGATCGCCAGGATCAGGATCGCGCTCACGCCCAGCAGCGAGATCGGCACCGGGTGCGCCCCGTCGACGATGCGCGGAACGACGAAGCCGATCACGATCGCCAGGCTCGCGGCGGTCGCCAGGAACGCCCGCAAGCCCTTGAAGCGCGCCACCACGACGGATACCAGCAGGAACAGGCCGATGAGCCAGCCGAGCGCGGGGCGCCGCACCCAGTCGGCCACGACGTGAACCCGCTGACCGTTCGGTCCGGGGCTGAAGTACACCTCGACCCGGTCGCCCTCCTCGAACGGCGGAAGCTGGTAGCCGGCCATCGGATCCTGGCCGGGAAGCCGCGCCTCGATGACGCGTCCGTTCGCGAGCTCGACCAGCGCGGTGCCCGAGCCGGCCGCCGACTCGACGATGGTGCGGATCGTGCCGTCGACCCAGCCGATCGCGGAGGGATCGGCGTCCTGGCCGGGCGACTGGGCCGTCGCCGTGCTCGCCAGCGCGATCGCCAGGACGATCACGAGAACGATCGCAGGGAAGGCGCACGGGAAGAAGACGCGCGACCGGAAGGCGCGCGCCGGTCGCATCGGCCCGGGGATCGGCGCGCGGGGCGCGCCGGACGCGCGCCGCCGCAGCGCTTCGCGCCTCCGCTGACGACTCATGACGGCGGCGGCGACGACGACGCCGAGGACGGCGGCGGGTCGGCGAGGCGCCGGCAGCGCTCGCACACGCCGTACAGCGTGAGGGCGTGGTCCTCGACGCGGAATCCGCCGGGAAGGGTGACGCCCTCGAGGATCGAGACGGGGCAGTCGGCCTCGAGCTCGAAGACGCCGTGGCAGGTCCGACAGATGAAGTGATGATGGTGGCCTCGGCCCGAAGGCTCGTAGCGGGTCGCGTCGTCCGGCAGGTGAACCGCGACGACGGTGCCCGCCTCCTCGAGCCGGGCGAGGTTCCGGTACACCGTGGCGAGCCCCAGCGTGCTCTGCTCCCGGCGCGCGGCGTCGTGCACCTGTTGCGGCGTCAGCGGCCCCTCGGCGTCGTGCAGCGCCCTCAGGATCGCGCGCCGTTGGCTGGTTCGGCGAGTCATCGTCGGCAAGTGTACCGGCCTCGCCGGTCAGGCTCCGTCGCTGACCCCGCGGTCGAGCATCGGCCCGAGGGGGCGT
Organism: uncultured bacterium; assembly: GCA_964561595.1. Taxonomy (GTDB): domain Bacteria; phylum Deinococcota; class Deinococci; order Deinococcales; family Trueperaceae; genus SLSQ01. Next base: position 19,353 of record CAZLQH010000009.1, read on the forward strand.
CCGCCCAGCAGGTGGACGTGCAGGTGATCGACTTCCTGCCCACCGTGCTCCTTGCAGTTCACGATCAGCCGGTAGCCGTCCTCCGCCAGGCCCTCGTCCTCGGCGATTCGACGCGCCACGGTGAACAGCCGGCCGAGCGCCGGCTCGTGCCGCGCCTCGACGTCCGCCACCGTCGGGATCGGCTGGTTGGGCACGATCAGGACGTGCACCGGCGCCTTGGGCGCGATGTCGCGAAAGGCGGTCACGAGGTCGTCCTGGTAGACGATGTCGGCGGAGACCTCGCCACGTACGATCCGGAGGAACAGCGTCTCGTCGCTCATGGTCTCAGTGTACGGATGCGGCGACCAGCTCGCGCATCGTGAACAGCGGACGGAGCTCGACCCCGGCGGCGACCAGCGCCTCGGGGCCGCCGGCCTGACGATCGATCACGCAAAGGGCGTGCTCGACGGTGGCGCCGCGCTCGCGCAGGTCGCGGGTCGAGGCCGCCAACTGACCGCCCGACGTGACCACGTCCTCCACGACCAGCAGGCGACGCCCCGAGACGGGGCCGCCCTCGGCAAGCTTGCAGGTGCCGTACGTCTTCGCTTCCTTGCGCACGAACAGGGCCGGAAGCCCGGTCCGTTGCGAGAGGATCACCGCCAGCGGGATGCCCCCGGTCTCGAGCCCGGCCAGCGCCTCGGTCCCTTCGGGCACGAGCGGCGCGAGCGCATCGCCGATCGCGGCCAGGAGTCGCGGGTCCGACTCGAACAGGTACTTGTCGAAGTACTCGTCGCTGACCGCGCCGCTGCGAAGCACGAAGCGTCCGGTGAGGTGGGAGGCGCGGTAGATGTCGCGGGCGAGCCGGGTCCGGTCCATGGGGGCATGCTACCGCCGCCGGGTGGCCCGAGGCCTCGCCCTGGGCGCGCGCGTGTGCTATATTCACCCGTTCCGTGCCGGAGCGACGCGCATCGTCGCGGGTCCGGCAGGCGCCCATGGGCCCGTCCCGGTGGGCGATTCATGTCAACACGTCTCGGCGCCGACGGCGCCGGAGCGCAGGAGGAGAGCATGCCGCGAGTTTGTGCCGTCACCGGCAAGAAGACCCGGAGCACCACGACCAGCAAGCGCAAGGGCTCGCCCAAGAAGCGCGGCGGCGTCGGCCTCAAGCAGGTCGGGGTCCACAAGCGCCAGATCAAGCCCAACCTGCAGAAGCGCACGATCTGGGTCGACGGAGCACCGCAGAAGGTTTGGCTCTCGGCCAAGGCGATGCGCGGCATGGATCCGACGCTGTTCGTGAATCCGCACAAGTAAGCAAGCGCGGCTCGCCGGCCCGACCCTGAGCACGATCGAAGGGCGGTGCCGTGCTCCTCCGCGTTCGGCACGTCATGACGCGTCGCTCGGCCCCGTTCGCTCGGGGCCGAGCTTCGTTGCGAGGGCGGCGCCGTTCGTGCGACGTCGCGCACCTCGTGACAATGGGATGTCGTTACCGCGACGAGGCCGGCGAGGACGCGCATCGCCGGTGTGGGTCGATCGAATCGAATGCGTGCGCACTTGTGCACCTCGCGGCCAGCGTGTACGATCGCCCGGTGATGAAAACGACTTCTCAAAAAGCCGGTGCCATCCTACGTCTTCTCCTGCCGGGACGCTCGTTGGCGACGACGCTGATCCTCGCGGTCTCGAGCCTCCTCGTCGGCGCCCAGGCCCAGTCGCGGGTGGTGGTGTCGATCGAGCCGTACCGCGAGGCGGTCCAGCGCCTGCTGGACGACGACGGCACGGTGGAGGTGCTGCTTCCTCCCGGCGCCAGCCCGCACGCCTACGATCCGACGCCGCGGCAGGTGGCCCGGCTCGCGGACGCCGACCTGGTGATCGCGAACGGCGGCCTGGACGCCTGGGTGCTGACGATGGTGGACGCGCTGGGCGACGACGTGCCGGTGTTCGTCGCGATCGAGTCGCTGCCGCTGAGCGAGCTGGTCGAGGGCGACCACGATCACGATCACGCCGACGAGGAACACGCCGACGAGGAACACGCGGACGAGGAGCACGGCGAAGAAGAGGAAGAAGAGCACGGCGAGGACGAGCACGCGGGTACGCCCGCCGGCTACGGCGAGGTGAATCCGCACGTGTGGCTCGATCCGGGCCACATGCGCACCATCGTGGCCGCGTTGGCCGAGCGCCTGAGCGAGCTGGAGCCTGCCCGCGCCGACGCCATCGGCCAGCGAGCCGCGACCTACCTGGCCGAGCTGGACACGCTCGACGCCGAGATCGCTCGGATGCTCGCTCCGGTCAGGGGAGCGCCGTTCGTGCCGTTCCACGACGCCTGGCCGTACTTCGCCGCGCACTTCGGGCTGGACCTGGTCGTCGAGATCGAGCCGTTCCCGGGCCGCGAGCCCACCGCGGGCGAGCTCGCGGAGGTCATCGACACGATCGCGCGTGCCGGGGCGGTCGCCGTGTTCTCCGAAGTGCAGCTGCCCGAGCGTCCCGCACGCGTGCTCGCCGACGAAGCGGGCGTGCGTCTGGGCGTTCTGGATCCCATCGGCGGGGCGCCAGGCCGGCGCGGCTACGCCGAGCTGCTGCGCTACAATGCCGCGGAGATCTTAGCGACGCTCCGCCCGGACGCCGACCCTCGGTGAGGTCGGCCGCGAAGGCGGCCGCCGGTGCGCCGTTGGGCGCCGCCGGACCGATGGCCCGGCGAGGGGAGGACGGCATGGACGCGACCCCCACCCCGACCCCCACCTCGACCCCCACGTCGACCCCAGCGCTGCGCATGCGCCACGTCACGGTCCGGCGCGGCGACGTCGAGATCCTGCGCGACATCGACCTCGAGCTCGGTGAGCGCCGCTTCCTGGCGATCATCGGACCGAACGGTGCCGGCAAGTCGACGATGGTGAAGGTACTGCTGGGGCTCGTCGCCCCCGACCGGGGCGAGGCGACGGTGTTCGGACGCGCCGCGGGCAGCGATCCGGTCCGGGTCGGATACGTGCCCCAGCTCAAGACGTTCGATCGGTCGTTTCCCGCGACCGCGCTGGAGCTCGTCGTCTCTGGCATCCGCCGTGCCTGGCCGGGACGCGTGCGGCGTCACGAGCACGACGCGGCGTGCGAGGCGCTGGAGCGGGTGGGGGCGGAACGGCTCACCGACCGCCCCCTGGCGCGACTCTCTGGTGGAGAGCTTCAGCGGGCGTACCTGGCGCGCGCGCTCGTCCGCCGTCCAGACCTGGTGATCCTCGACGAGCCCGCCACCGGCGTGGACTTCCTGGCCGAGCACGACCTGAACCGTCTGCTCGAGGGATACCAGCGCGACGCCGACGCGACCGTGGTCATGGTCACCCACGACCTCGCCGCCGCGCGGCATCACGCCAGCGACGTGCTCGTGCTCAACCGCGTCGTGATCGGCTTCGGTCCGCCCGAGCGTGCGCTCAGCGGCGACTGCCTGGAGCGGGCCTACGGGCACGTCGGCCACGGGCACGGCCTGGTCGTGCCGTGATCGCCGAGCTGTCGGGCATGCTGGACTACGCGTTCATGCAGCGTGCGCTGGTCGGAGGCGTCGCGATCGCGCTGATGACCGGACTGCTGGGCGTGTTCGTGGTCCAGCGAGGGCTGGCGTTCCTGGGCGACGGCCTGGCGCACGCCTCGTTCGGCGGGATCGCGCTCGGAGCGCTGGTCGCCTACGGGGCCGCGGGCAGTGGGGTGCTTTCGCAGCCGCTGTGGGTGGCGCTGCCGTTCACGCTGACCGCGGCGCTCGCGATCGCCTGGGTGCGCGACCGCACCGAGCTCTCCAGCGATACCGCCATCGGCGTGTTCTTCGCGGTCTCGGTGGCTCTGGGCGTGCTGTTCCTCTCGCGCATTCCGCCGGACCGGAACGTCGTCGACGTCTGGCACCTGCTGTTCGGCTCCATCCTGGCGGTCGGACCCGGCGACCTGACGATCATCGTCGTGACGTCGGCGCTCGTGACCGGCCTGCTGGCCGCCGCCTGGGGTCGCCTGGCGTACGCCACCTTCGACGCCGAGCTCGCCGCGAGCGACGGCGTTCCGGTGCGGGCCCTGGACTACGCGCTGTTCGCCGTCGCTGCGGTCGCGGTCGTCGTGAGCGCGCAAGTGGTCGGGATCGTGCTGATGGCCGCCTACCTCGTGATCCCCGCGGCCGCGGCGCGGCTGCTGGCGCGCACGCTGGCCGCGATGACGTTCGGCGCGATCGCGATCGGGACGACGACGACCGTCGCCGGGCTCGTCATCTCCTTCTTCGCCGACGTGCCCAGCGGCTCGGCGATCATCCTGCTGCAAGCCGCGGTGTTCCTGGTCGCCACGATCGTCGGGCGTCGCTGAACCGGTCCGACCGAGCGAGCGTCGATCAGCTCCGCTTCGCGGGATCGGTCTCGGCGTCCGAGGCGTCCGAGACGTTCGCCAGCTCGCCGCCGCCGCGATCGTCGCCGGATTCGAGGGCGGGACGGGCCGCGTCGTCGAGGTCGCCGTCCCCGCGGAGCCGGCGCAACAGCTCCGGGAAGCGACGCTCGACCTCCGCCTCGACCTCGGGATCCATCGTGATCTTCTCCGGCCAGGCGCGCGAGAAGCCCTCCTCGGGCAGCTTCGGCGTGCCGTCCACGACCCAGGTCGGGCCGCCCACGGCATCGTCGACCACCTGCACGTCGCGCTCGGGATCGATGTTGTTCAGCATCGTCCAGATGCAGTCCTCGAAGTCGGTGGGATCGGTCGTGTCGTCGAGCACCGCGATCCAGCGGATCCCCCGCGCGGCGTACTGACGCGCGGCCCACTCGCCGAGGTGGCGGCCCTGATCGGGACGGATCTTGCGCGTGGTGATGAACCAGAACCCGCCCCCCGGCTGATCCTGGGCAACCGTTTCGGCGTGGTGAGGAAGCGTCTCGGCGTGGCGAGCGGGCGCCGCCTCCCACGGGACGTCCCCGCCCTCCTCCTCGTGCTTGGTGGTGCCGTCGAGAACGAGCTTGCTGCCGTAGCTCCACGCCCGGCTCGCATGGTCCAGGACGTCGATCGGTCCCTTCGCGATCTGCTGGTCGCGACCCGGCCTGGCCCGGGCCAGGACGTGACGCCAGAACGCGGCGTGGTCCTGCGGCGCGACCGCGGGATCGTCCGAGACGAGCAGAACCTTCGCGAACATCATCTGCCCCAACCCCAGCAGGCCGTTTGCGACCTTGTACGCCTGGCCGGGGTACGCCTTGTCGATCACGACGTTCACGAGGTTGTGCGCGATGCCCGCCGGAGGCATGTGGTAATCGCGGATCTCGGGAAGGATCAGCTGCGCGGGAGCCAGGAACAGCCGCTCGCTGGCCTCGATCAGGTACGCGTCCTCCATCGGCGGGCGCCCCACGATCGTCGCCGGGTACACCGGGTCGCGCCGCGTCGTGACGGCGGTGACGTGGAACGTCGGGTAGAGGTCCTCCAGCGTGTAGAAGCCGGTGTGATCGCCGAACGGTCCCTCGACGCGCCACGGCTCGTCGGGATCGACGTAGCCCTCGAGCACGATCTCCGCTTGTGCCGGCACCTCGAGATCGACGCTCACCCCGCGCACCAGCTCGACCCCGCGGCCGCGAAGCCAGCCGGTCAGCGAGAACTCGTTGATTCCCGGGATCGGGGGGAGCGGCGCGGTGGCGGCGTAGGTGAGCGCGGGGTCGCCGCCCAACGCGACGGCGACCTCGAGCTTGCGGCCGGCTTTCCGAGCGTTCTCCAGGTGGCGTGCGCCGGTCTTGTGGCGTTGCCAGTGCATCCCGGTCGTCGCGCGGTCGTACACCTGCATGCGGTACATGCCGATGTTGACGTCGCCCTCGACCGGGTCGCGGCTGATCACGAGAGGCAGGGTCACGAACGGACCGCCGTCGCCCGGCCAGCAGGTGAGCACCGGCAGGCGCGACAGGTCGACCTCGTCACCGCGCCAGACGGTCTCCTGCACCGGCGCGCGCCGGACGCGCTTGGGGGGCAGCGAGGTCAGCTCGCGAAGCTTGGGAAGGTTCGAGGCGAGCCCCATCAGGCCGCCACCGACCTTCACGTCCAGAAGGTCGCGAACGCGGTCGCCGAGCGCGTCGAGCGTCTCGACGCCCAACGCCCACGCCATCCGTTGGCGGGTGCCGTACAGGCCGATGACGAGGGGCACGTCACGGCCCTCGACGTTCTCGAAGAGGAGCGCCGGTCCCCCCGACTTGACGGCGGCATCGGCCAGCACCGTGATCTCGAGCTCCGCGCGGACCGGCTCGCGTACCCGCACCAGCTCGCCCTTCTGCTCGAGGAAGCTCAGAAACCGCTGCAGGTCTGCGTACATGGACGCATGCTACCCGCAGGGCGCGGCCGCCCATGGGCGCCTGGCCACACACCCGCCGGCGGGGCTCAGAGCAGGCGGGTCACGATGCGGGCTCCCGCCAGCCAGGTACCCAGCGCCGAGCCGAGCGTGGCGCCCAGGAACACCAGCAACGTCCGAGCCACCCGGTTCGTGTACCAGCCGCGCAGCTTCGTCGCGTCGCTCCGCAAGGTCGCGAAATCCCCGACGCTCGGCTTGCGCAGCCACAGCTCCAACGCGGCGGCGACGAAGCCGGCGCCGATCGTCGGATTCAGGCTCGTGAGGGGAGCGGCGAGGGCGGTGCCGATCACCGTCAACGGATGGGCGGTCGCCACGGTCGCCCCGATCGCGGACGCGACGCCGTTGATCCAGAACCAGTCGCCGATGAGCTGCCGGCCCAGCTCGGGGTCGCGCAGGAAGCCGATCGCGAATCCGCTCAGGACCAGCGCCACGATCGCCCACGGGAGCGCGCGCGCGACGGGGGAGGGGGGCGGCACGGTCGAAAGCTCGTCGATGCGCGCCTTCGGGTCCTCCGTCGCCTCCTCGCGCAGCGCGGCGCGCATCCCGTTCAGATGCCCGGCCCCGATGACGGCGAGCAGCGGCGCGGGCTCGCGACCGGCCTCCTTCGCCGCTCGCGCGATCGCCTCGGCCTCCTGGCGGATGCGCGCGGCCATGAACGCGTCGCGCTCGGCGATCAACGGCTCGTAGAGGCGCTCCGAGCGCTCCGCGAACTCGGCGAACGTCGCCTCGAGCACGTCGCCGTCCTTGAGCCGCTCGATCTCCTCTTCCGAGATCTGCTCGCGGGAGAGGACGCTGGCCACCAGCCCGGCAAGCAGCTCGAGCCGGCGCCACCACGGCACGTTCCGGTAGACCCTGCGCAGCGTGACGCCGATATCGCGGTCGATGAGGAGCAGCGGCAGGTCCGCCTCCTTGGCGGCCGCGATGGCGTCGCGCATCTCCTGCCCCGGCTCGATCCCGTACTGGTCCGCGAGGCGCTGCTGGAACGCCCCCAGCGCCAGGTTCGCGGCCATCGCGCCCGCCTGGCCGCGACGGATCACGGTGAACAGGTCGGTCTTCAACATCCGATCGGGGTCCACCAGGCCGGCGTGTCGCGACGTGTCCAGCTCGATCGCCACCGCGCCGTACTCGCCGGAGGCGACGCGCCGGCGGACCTCGTCGGCGCTGGCGCGCGACACGTGGGCCGTTCCGAGCAGCGTCACCGGCACGCCGCGTACGTCGACCGTGGCGGACGGGCCGCCGGGCGCCTCGGGGGCGGGGCGCGCCGTCGCCGCGTCGTCCGACCCGGCGGGTGCGTGCAGGGAGTCCGTGTCCATGGCGTCCGAGTGTACCGGCTCGCGTCGCCACGGGGTGCCGGCCGACCGGGTCGGGGCCGCGAGCCCGGCACCCGCGCGGCCGCAGCGCGCGTCGCCGGCGCGATGGGAGGTTCGGCGCGCGGCGGGTACGCTTGCCGGCATGGTGCCTAGCGAGACGCGTCACGCGTCCATCCCGGTCCGGCCCGCTCCCGGGCGGTCCGAGGCGGCCGCACGGGGAAGCCTGGCAAGGCAGGTGGACCGCGCCCGGGTCTGGCTCCCCCTCTCGATCGTCGGCATCGTGGTGCTGTTCGAGCTCGGCCTGGTGCCCGTGCTCGGACCGGCGATCGGGCCGTGGGTGCGCTTGGCGTTCTACAGCATCCTGGGGCCGCTGGCCACCGTGCTCACCCTGTCGTGGATCGTCCGCGAGGTTCGCGCTCGCGAGCAGGCCCAGTCCGAGCTGGCGACGACGTACCTGGAGCTGCAGGACAGCCACGAGCTGCTGGCGGCGATCCAGCGGGTCACCGAGCGCTTCGCCGCCGCGACGGATCTCGAGGAGGCGGTGCACGCCGCCGCGAGCGGCATTCGCGAGGCGACCGGAGCCGACGCGAGCGCCGTCGTGCTGGGCGTCGAGATGCGGGAGCTGGCGGGCGAGGAGGGGGTGGACGCGGAGCTGCGCCAGCGGATCCACGCCCGGGACGCCGCCGTCCGGCGCGACGAGAAGCCTCCCGAGCGCGAGGAGGGCCCGGCCGGGTCCCGCTGGCTGCTCTCCGTCCCGATCCGGCAAGGCGAGCGCGTGGACGGGAGCGTGCACGCCGTGTTCGCCGCCGAGCCGGGGCCGAGGTCGCGCGAGGCGTTCCGCATCCTCGCGTCCGAGTTCGCGTCCGTCGCGGAGGCGGCGCAGAGCCGGATGCGGGACCTGCTCACCCTGTTCGACGTCGACCGATCGATCCGGGCCGAAGGGAACCTCGAGCGGCTGCTGGGATCGCTGCTGGAGCGGACGCTGGAGCGGGTCGAGGCGTCGCGGGGCGCGGTGTTCCTGACCGACGCCGGACCGCTGCTCCAGCCCAAGGTCGTTCGACCCGACGAGCCGATCGGCCCGCTGCACGCGGACGAGGACGTCTTGGCGAGGCTCGCGACGCGCGGCGGTCCGCAGCTCGTCTCGAGGCTCGGACCCGAGATCCGGGCCGAGGCCGGCGGCCTGCTTCGCGACTCGGCCTGCGCGGTCGTGCTGCCGCTCCTCGCCGACGACGAGCTGCTGGGCGTGCTGGTGCTGGGCATGGACCGGGAGGGGGCCGTCCGGGAGGCCCAGCTGCCGTTCCTCTCGCTGCTCGCGGGGCAGGTGTCGCTGGCGGTCCGCAACGCGCGCGCCTACCTGCACAGCGAAGAGCTCGCCATCGGCGAGGAGCGCGCCCGCATCGCTCGCGAGATCCACGACGGCGTGGCGCAGTCGCTGGCGTTCGCCGCGCTCAAGATCGATCTGGGGCGGCGCTTGATGGAGCGCGACGGGGACCGTGCGCGGGGCGAGCTCCAACAGGCAGGGGACACGGTCCGCGAGTCGATCCGCGAGGTGCGGCGCAGCATCTTCGCGCTCCGGCCCGTCGACCTGGAGCGCCACGGCTTCGTCGAGACGGTCCGGCGCTACGCCTCCGACTTCGGTCCCCAGAACGGCGTGCAGGTCGAGGTCGAGATCGGCGAGATCGGCGAGCTCGAGGTGCGCAGCGAGGCGGTGCTGTTCCGGATCTTCCAAGAGGCGATGCACAACGTCGCGAAGCACGCGCGGGCACGCTCGGTCTGCGTCCGGCTGGGGCGCGACCATCGGATGCGGGCGTTCGTCGAGGTGCAGGACGACGGTGCGGGCTTCGACGTCGACGACGTCGGCGACCGCGTCACCAGCGCCGGCGGGCTGGGCCTGCGTCAGATGCGCGAGCGCGTCGAGGCCCGCGGCGGCGACTTCGAGCTGCGGAGCGTGCCGGGCGAGGGAACGCGGGTCCGCGCAGCGGTGTACTGAGGCGCGCGAGCGCCCGCCACGCGGCGCGGGGTGCGCGCCCCACGAAGCGGGGCCCGAGCGCACGCGCCCGGGCCCCGCTCGACGCCACGGCCGGCGCGACCCGAGGGCCGCAGCGGCCGACGCTTACTTGCGGTAGCTCGTGCCGAAGCGCTTCTGGAACTTCTCGACCCGACCCTCGGTATCGATGAAGCGCTGCTGGCCGGTATAGAACGGGTGGTTGCCGGACCACACGTCGACGTGGATCTCGGGCTTGGTGCTGTACGTCTCGAGCACCACCTCGCCGTCGCAGATGATCTTGCACGGCACGAGCTTCGGGTGGATGTCCTTCTTCATGGCGTTCTCCTCGGGACTCGGGAATCGCGTTCGGGAATCGCGTTCGCGACGACGTTCGACGCTTGCGGGCCGGCGCCGCCTGGCAGAGCGCCCGACCCCAACCGCGTAATGGTAGCAGACCTGCAGCCGCGCCGCCACCTCTGCGCGAGCCGTCCGCCGACCGTGGCGACGCGTCGCGGGAACGCGTCGTGGGGATCCCCCTCAGGCGCCGTCGCGCGACGCGCGTACCTGGCGTTGGAGCCGCTGCAGCATGCCCTCCATGCCGCGCAGCCGCAGCGGGCTGATCAGCTCGCTCAGGCCCAGCCGGCTCGAGACGTCGCCCGGGACGGCGAGGACCTCCTCGACGCTACGCTCGTCCAGGCCGTGCGCCAGGATCGAGGCGAAGCCGCGGGTGGTGGGCGCCTCGGGCGGGGCGTCGAACCAGACGGACACCCGGCCGTCGTGCACCTCGCTCGCGAGGAACAGCGGCGTCTGGCACTCCTCGACCTTCTCGAAGCGGTCTCCCTGCGACGCCAGCTCGTCGGGGAGGGGAGGAAGCTTGTTCGCGTACTCGAGGAGGAGCTCGAGCCGCAAGGCGCGCGGTGCGCGCGCGAACTGGTCGATCACGTGCTGCAGGGAGTCTGGGACGCTCATGGGCCGAGCCTATCCGCTGGACGCGTCGCGCTCCGTGGTCCGGGCCGCACCGGGGTCCGCAGGCGGAGCCCCGCCAGCGAAGCGGTCGACCGCGAACCTGGGCGTCCACCACGGACTGTTCCCCTCGAGCGCGAGGTCGGCCAGCATCGCGCCCAGCGCGGGACCGAACTTGAAGCCGTGCCCGCTGAGGCCACCCGCCACCCAGGCGGACGGCACGCCGGGGTGCGCCCCGATCACGAAGTCGGCGTCGGGACTCTTCGTGTAGAGGCAGAGCGAGGCGGACCGGAGCGGACCGACGCGGGGGAGCAGACGCTGGACGCGCGCGACGGTTCGCGCGGCGCGCGCCTCGTCCGGTCCGGTCGCGCGTTCGGCCAGATGGATCCGCGGCGCGCCCGAGTGATCGCTCACCTTCACCGCCGCCGGGTGCTCGAGCCGGCCCATGCCGTACGTGTCGGTGTCCCGGTCGATGAACACCGGCATCGACGCGGCATCGTGGTCGGGCCCGGCCGGGGCGCCGAGGTAGAGGACCTGCTGCTGTTCGATCCAGAGCGGAACGTCCAGCGCCAGGAGGCCCTCCGCCAGCCACGGGCCGGCCGCGACGACCGCCCCGTCGGCGGCGATCCGCTCGCCGGACGCGGTCGTCGCGACGACCCCGCCGGCGTGCGGCTCGAGTCCGTCCAGCGGCGTCTCGAAGCGCAGCTCGGCCCCGAGCCCGGCCGCGCGGCGGAGCGCGGCCAGCAGCGCCCGGTCCGCGGCAAGCACCCCGGCGTCCGGCTGGTGGATCGCCTCGACCTCCTCGGCCGGCGCGAAGGCGGGGAAGCGACGCCGGATCTCGGCGGCGTCGATCCGCTCGTGCGGTCGGCCGTGCGCGCGCAGGGCCGCCTCGATGCGCGCCAGCTCCGGGCCGCCCCGTGTCTCGAGGTCCAGCCCGCCCGAGCGCCACACCAGGCGCTCGCCGGCGTCGCGCTCGAGCGCGCGCCAGCCCTCGTCCGCGCGCACGGCCAGCCGGACGTAGTCCGTCTCGGGGTAGGCGTGACGGAAGATGCGCGAGCCGCCGTGCGACGAGCCGCGGTCGTGCCCGGGCGCTCGCGCCTCGAGCAGCGTGACGCGGGCGCCCCGCTCGGCCAGGGCCAGCGCGGCGAACGAGCCGGCCAGGCCGGCGCCGACGACGATCAGATGCGTGGAGGGCATGCGGCAGCATAGTCCGTCCGTCTCGCCGTCGTCGGACGCGCACCGCGGCGGAACCTCGCGGGAGCCGGTGGTATCCTCCGCGTCATGTCCGCCGTGCCCGATCCCCTTCCGCTGGTGCCGACCGGCCCGGTCGATCTGGAGATCCGCGTGCCCGGCTCGAAGTCGCTCACGAACCGGGCGCTCGCGGTCGCGGCGCTCGCGGACGGCGTGAGCGAGCTGACCGGCGCGCTGGTCGCGGAGGACCGGGCCGTGATGGTGGACGGGCTGCGCGCGCTCGGCATCGAGGTCGCGGGTGCGGGCGAGGCGCTCTCCGTCCACGGCGCGGGCGGCCGGATCCCGGCCCGGCAGGCGGAGCTGGACCTGCGCCTGTCGGGCACGGCGATCCGGTTCCTCGCGGCGATCTGCTCGCTGGGCCACGGCAGCTACCGGCTGGACGGCAACGCCCGCATGCGCGAACGGCCGATCGGCGACCTCCTCGGCGCCCTGCGCGCGCTGGGCGCGGACGCGGTGGACGAGACGGGCAGCGGCTGTCCGCCGGTTCGGATCGAGGCGAGCGGCCTGCACGGCGGTACGGTGCGCGTCGCCGGCGGCCGCTCGTCGCAATACCTGTCGGCCCTGCTGATGGCGGCGCCGTGCGCCGACGGGCCGGTGCGGATCGAGGTCGACGGCGAGCTGCTCTCGAAGCCGTTCGCCGACATGACGCTCGCGGTGATGGAGGCGTTCGGCGTCACGGTCGCCCGCGACGGCTACGCCGCGTTCGAGGTGACGCCGGCCCGTTACCGCCCGCGACCGTACGAGATCGAGGCCGATGCGATGGCCGCCGGCTACTTCTGGGCCGCCGCCGCCGTGACGGGCGGCCGGGTGCGCACGCCCGGCGTGGGGGCGACGAGCGTGCAGGGCGACCGAAGGCTCGCCGACGTGCTGGACGCCATGGGGTGCCGCACGACCTGGGACGCGGACGGCGTCGAGGTTCTCGGACCGTTGTCCGGGCGGTTGCAGGGCGGGACGTTCGACCTGAACGACATGCCCGATCAGGCGCAGACCCTCGCGGTCTGCGCCCTGTTCGCCGACGCGCCGGTGCGGATCGAGAACGTCTGGAACCTGCGGATCAAGGAGACCGACCGGCTGGCGGCGCTGGCGCGCGAGCTCGGACGGCTGGGCGCGACCGTGGTCGAGGAGGAGGACGCGCTCACCGTCCATCCGCTCGAAGCGGGCGAGGTGCAGGTCCCCGTGGCGATCGACACGTACGGCGATCACCGCATGGCGATGGCGTTCGCCGTGGCGGGGCTGCGCCTTCCCGGCGTGTCGCTGCGCGATCCGGGATGCGTCGCGAAGACGTATCCGGGCTTCTTCGAGGACTGGTCGCGACTCGCCCCGACGGCGCTATGATGGGCGGCGTGCGCGACGTGGTCACGCTCGACGGTCCCGCGGCCAGTGGCAAGTCCACGGTGGCGCGGCGCGTCGCCGACCGGCTGGGCGTTCCGTTCGTCTCCTCCGGGCTTCTCTACCGCGCGGCGACGCGGCTGGCGTTGGACGCCGGGGCGGATCCGGGGGGCGAGGAGGGCCTGTTGACGCTTCTGACCGATCACGACGTGCGCCTGGTGCCCGACGCGGACGGCAACCGGGTGTTCGTCGACGGTCGCGACGTGACGGACGGGCTGCACACCGACCGCGTCGACGACGCCGTCTCGGCCGTCGCCGCGCGGCCCCGCGTGCGCGCCTGGGTGAACGCCCGGCTGCGCGAGATCGACGGGTCGTTCGTGATCGACGGACGGGACATGGGCAAGGACGTGTTTCCCGACGCCGAAGCGAAGGTCTACCTGACCGCACGACCCGAGGTCCGGGCAGCCAGGCGTGTCGGGGAGCGTGCCGCGGCGCTGCACGAGGTCACCGACGCGATCCGGCGCCGGGACGCGCTCGACGCGCGCCAGTCCGCGCCGGCCGACGACGCGGCCGTGATCGACACCAGCGACGTGGGTCTCGACCAGGTCGTGGACCGCGTCCTCGCGGTCGTCGCCTCTCGCCGCGCCGCGAGACGATGAACGTCGTCGTCGCCGCCGCCTCCGAGCTTCGGCGCGTCGTCGTCACCGCGAGCCGGCACAAGCCGGACGCGGTCCCGATCGCGAACCGCTTCGCCGACCGGCTGCGCGAGATGGGCGCGGACGTGCACCTCGAGGTGGACGGGAACGGGCCGCTGGCCGAGCGGGCACGGCACGCCGATCTGGTCGTCTCCGTCGGCGGCGACGGCACGCTGCTGGACGTGGCGCGACGGCTGGTGGGGGCCGACGTGCCGGTGCTGGGCGTGAACCTCGGCAAGCTCGGGTTCCTGGCCGGCTTCTCGCCCGAGGAGTTCGAGGCCTACCTCGACGGGGCGTCGCCCAGCGCCTGGCGCGTGGACGAGGAGATGATGGTCCAGGCGCGCGTGAACGGCGGCGAGCCGCACGTGGCGCTGAACGACGTCGTCGTCTCGCAGGGCGTGATGACCCGGCTCCTGGAGATCGACATGTGGGTCGGCGGCGAGCACGCCATCGCCTACCGGGCGGACGGCCTCGTCGTGAGCACCCCGGTCGGATCGACCGCGTACTCGCTGTCGCTGGGCGGGCCGATCCTGGGCCGAGGGCTACGGGCGTTCGTGATCACGCCGATCGCGCCGCACTCGCTGACCAACCGTCCGATCGTCGTCGGCGCCGACGTCTCCGTCGAGTTCGTCGTGCGCGGACGGATCGACGAGCTGGCGCTCCTCGCCGACGGCCAGGAGCGGATCGATCTGGTCGAGGGCGACCGCGTCGAGATCGAGGCCGCGCACGGCACCGTGCTCCTCGTGAGCAGCGGTCGTCTGGGGCCGTACGGGGTGATGCGCGAGAAGCTCGGCTGGGGGCTGGGCCCGGCGCTGAGCCGGCAGCCCGGCGCACGCTCGGGCGGCAGCCACGGCTCCGCGACGCCCGGGAGCGCCGACGAAACCGTGTGATGGCTCCTAGCGAGCGACGCTCCGCACCGGTGATGATCACGTAATGAACGACCTTCGCCCCGAATTCTTCCGACGCCTCGACGAGCGTCCCGACGCGCTGTTCTACCGGCGGCCGCGGTCCGCGTCGCACCTCGACGAGGCGGCGATGCGGTTCGTACGCGCCACGAACGACGAGCTGCTTCCAGCGGGCGGGCGGATCCTGGACCTGATGGCCGGTGCGCGCTCGCACCTGGGAGATCGCTACGGCGACGTCGTCGGGCTAGGACTGAACGCCGACGAGCTTCACGCCAACCCGCGGGTCGGCTCCCCGGTCCTGTTCGACCTCAACCGCCGGGCCGAGCTTCCCTTCGAGGCGGCGAGCTTCGACGGAGCGGTGTGCACGGTCAGCGTGCAGTACATGACGCGACCGCTCGACACGTTCGCGTCGCTGGCCCGCGCGCTCCGTCCAGGAGCGCGCTTCATCGTGGCGATCTCGACCCGGATGTTCGAGGAGAAGGCGGTCCTGGCCTGGCGCGCGTCGGACGACGCCGCCCACCTGCGTCTGGTGCGGACGTACTTCGAGGCGTCCGGCGGCTTCGGACCGGTGCAGGAGCGTCATCACCACCCGCCGAGCGGCGTGCCGGTCAGCGTGCTCTGGGCGGGGGCCCGCGAGCTGAACTGAGCGCCACGACGACTATACTGCCGGTCGTGACGTCGCGGCCCAGCCTTCTGCTGCTTTCGAACGGACACGGAGAGGACGTCGTCGGCGCCCGGCTGGCCCGGGAGCTGAGCGCGCTCCGGCCCGACCTCGACCTTCGGGCGTTCCCGACCGTCGGACCGGGCCGCGCCTACCGCGGAGGTCCCGCGAGGCGCGTGGGGCCGCTGAGGTCGCTGCCCAGCGAAGGGCTCACCTTCGAGCGGCACGACGTGCTCGGCGCCGATCTGCGAGCGGGACTGATCCCCTCCACGCTGTCGCAGCTCCGCGATCTGCGCGCGAGTCGGCCGGACGTCGTGCTCGCGGTCGGTGACGTCTGGATCGAGACGCTGGGCACGCTTCCGCGCGCCAGGCTGCGCTACGCGGTGCAGACGCTCCTCTCGGTGCGCATGGCGGGAGAGCGCCGCCGTTGGGGCATCGGCGCGTTTCGCGAGCGGTTCACGCTGGCCGAGCGCACCCTGCTGCGCACCGCCTACCGGCGCGTCTACCTGAGGGACGAGGCCAGCGCCGCCGCGCTACGGGACCGGGGCGTGCGCCAGGCGCGCAGCCTGGGGAACCCGATGATGGACGGCTTGGACGTCGCTCCGCTGCCGCTGCCGCTGCCGCACGGTGCGCCCGGCGTGGTGCTCCTGCCCGGCGGCCGCGGCTACGCGACCGACGCGCTCCGCGTCATGCTGGACGCGCTGAACCGACTGGCGCCGGTCGTCGCGGCGCTTCCCTGGCCGGGCGACGCGCCCCCGGCCGTGCCGCCGGGCTGGCGTGCGGACGAAGGGCCGCTCGGAGGGATCGCCTGGCACCGTGACGGCGCCGTGGTGCACGTCGTCGAAGGACGGTTCGAGGAGGCGCTGGCCTGGGCCGGCGTGGCGATCGGAACCAGCGGCACCGCGCACGAGCAGGCCGCGGGTCGAGGGGTTCCCGTCGTCGCGTTCCCGTGCGGTCCGAGCTATCGACCGTCGTTCCTGGCCCGGCAGCGTCGCCTGCTGGGCGATGCGGTCGAGGTCGTCGCGGCCGATGGCGGCGCGGTCGCCGAGGCCGTTCGCGCGCTGATCGTCCGGCCCGCCGAGCGGGCACGTCGAGCACGGGCGGGCGCGGAGCGTATGGGTCCCGCCGGCGGGGGCCGCCGCGTCGCGGCCGACCTGCTGGCCGACGCGGCGGAGGTGCTCGACCACGCAGCCGACGCGCCGAACGGGCCGGCGAGGGTAGCCTCTCCCTCCGGAGACTCCACGTGACCACGCCCCCGAACCCCGACCGTCCCGACCGCACGGCATCGGCCCCTCAGGCCGCGGGCGAGGCGGTCGTGGAGCTCGATGCGGTGACGAAGAGCTACCAGGATCCCGCGCACCCCGCCGTCGACCGGCTTTCGCTCCGCGTCGCCGGTGGCGAGACCGTCGCCCTGCTCGGTCCGTCGGGCTGCGGCAAGACGACGCTGCTACGCCTCATCGCCGGCTTCGAGGCGCCCGACTCCGGCTCGGTGGTCGTGGCGGGACGGACCGTGTCCAGCACGACGGTGTTCGTACCGCCCGAGGGGCGCCGCATCGGGTTCGTGTTCCAGGACTACGCGCTGTTCCCGCATCTCGACGTGCTCGGAAACGTCGCCTTCGGGCTGCGCGAGCGCTCCGCCAAGGCCCGTCGCGAGCGCGCCCGCGAGGTGCTCGACCTGGTGGGCCTCACCGTGTTCGCCCGGCGTTTCCCGGGACAGCTCTCCGGCGGTCAGCAGCAGCGGGTCGCCCTGGCGCGCGCGCTGGCGCCCGGCCCCGACCTGATCCTGCTCGACGAGCCGTTCAGCAACCTCGACGCCGCCCTGCGGGCGGGGACGCGCGACGAGGTCCGGCGCATCCTGGAGCGGAGCGGAGCGACGACGCTGCTCGTCACGCACGACCAGGAGGAGGCGATGACGTTCGCAGACCGGCTCGCGGTCATGCGGGCGGGTCGGCTGGAGCAGGAAGGCGCGCCCGAGGAGACCTACCTCGCGCCGCGGACGGCGTTCGTCGCCGGCTTCCTGGGAAGGACGAACCTGGTCCGCGGCGAGGCGACGGGGGAGACGGTGAGGACCAGCCTGGGGGAGGTGCCGCTGGCACGGACGTCGTTCGGTCAGGTGCTCGTCTCGCTCCGGCCGGAAGACCTGGTGCTCGTGCCCGGCCCCGAGCACGATCCCGGCGCCGAGCCCGAGGCCGGCCGTGCGTACGATGCCGACGCGGCGGCCTTCGAAGGCCCGCCGGGAAGCGTGGGCGGTCTGCCCGTCGTGATCACCGAGCGCAGCTTCCAAGGTCACGACCTCGTGTTCCGGTGCCGTGCCGTGGAGCCGGGTGCGGGTGCGGACGAGGGCTGGATCGTGCGCACCGGACCCGCCGCCACGTTGCGGGCCGGCCAGCACGCCTCCCTTCACGCCCGCGGCGTCGCCGTCCCGCTCGAGAGCAGTCGCCGCTGAGCGACGTCGGGTCAGGGGCGCTGCGCGTCGAGCGGCTCCTGGATCAGCTCGGAGAGGCGCGACAGGCACCGGTGGTGCTTCTTGGCGTAGGCGCCCTCGCGGTACGACCGGTCGAAGACCGCCTCCAGCGGGACGGTTCCCCTGGCGCGCAGCCGGACGCCCGCGTCGTAGAGCTTGTCGATGAAGTGCACGAAGCGTAGCGCGTCGTTCTGGTCCTCGATCGGCTCGATCGCTTCGATCAGGAGCACGTCGACTCCGCGAAGCAGTCCCCCGTAGCGGATCGGGTGGATCCCGGCCAGGGCTTCGGCAAGCTCGGAGCCGGTCGTCGCGGCGACGGTTCCACGGGTCGTGGCGGCCGTCTCCGCCATCTCCGCGGCCGAGGTCCACGCGGTCCGGCGCGCGCCGGCACGGTGGTCGGGACCGTCGATCGCAAGCACCGAGAACCGGTCGGCGATCCCTTGGATCTCGCGACGGAAGTCGTCCGCGGCGAACCGGCCCGCCCCCTGCGAGGCGGGCTCGGTGTTCGACGTCGTCAGCACCGAGGTGCCGCGCGCGAACGCCTCGCGCAGGAAGCTCGCGATCATCAGCGTGTTGCCCGGATCGTCCAGCTCGAACTCGTCCAAGCACACCAGCGAGACCTCGGCGAAGGCGTCGCGGGCGCCCTCCCGCCCCAGCGCGCCCAGCAGGTAGACGAGCTCCTGGAACGACAGGTAGCGCTTGGCGCCCGTGGGGAGCGGCGAGGCGTGCCAAGCGGCCGCCAGCAGGTGCGTCTTTCCCACGCCGAAGCCGCCGTCGAGATAGAGGCCCGTCCCTTCCGGTCGGCGGCGCCACGGCAGCGTCTGGCGCCGCGGCCGGGACGAGGCGGCCTCGACGAACCGGATCACCGCGTCGCGCGCCTCGGCCTGCGACGGATGCACCGGCGCGTACGCCTCGAACGAGGTCGCGCCGAAGCGGGGCGGCGGGACGAGTCCGTCGACGCTCGCGGCCGGCTGCGTCTCGCTGGGCGCCGGCAGTCCACGGACGCCGTCGCTCGCAACTCGGGGCACGGGGGGACGCGGCGCGCAGGAGGGGGTCGGCACGCGCGGACGCTACCACGCGTCCCGTCGCGTCCACGTTGACGGAGGGGCGCGGCAGCGCGTAGCATCGGGCGAGCCCGCGGTTCGGGGAAGTCCGGTGAGACTCCGGCGCTGTCCCGCAACGGTATCCGTCCACGAGGCGGAAGCCCGATCACCGAGTCCCGGGCGGAACGGCACCCCCTTGCGAGGACGAGGATGGGGCGCCCCGGTCGCTACGACACGCACGGTACGCAACGCGCACGTCGCTTGGCCTCCCCGGCATCCCGACGCCCGAACCGGCGGATCGTCCTTCGCAGGAGCCCGAGGAGGCTCATGTGAAGCACCCCCGTGATCACCGGACCTACGCCCGTTCGCTCGTCTCGCGCGCGGTGGCGCGCGGCTGGCTCGCCCTGATCGTCCTGACGTTCGCCTTCGCGTTCGCGCAGGGACCCGTCGTCGACGACCTGGGGCGCGAGGTCGTCCTGGAGGCCGTGCCGCAGCGGATCGTGGCGATGGTCCCCACCCATACCGAGACCGTCTGCGCCCTGGGCGCGTGCGACCGGCTGGTCGGGGTGGACACGTTCAGCAACGTGCCCGCCCGGGTGTCGCGCCTGCCCGACCTGGGCAGCGCCTTCGACGCCGATCTCGAGGCGTTGATCGCCCTGGAGCCCGACCTGGTCCTGACGGACGAGTACAGCGGTCTCGCCGAGGCGCTCGCGCCGCTCGGGATCCCCGTGTACGCCGGCACGCCGCAGACGGTGGCCGAGGTGTGGCGCACGACCGAGGCGCTGGCCACCCTGCTGGGGCTCGAGAGCGAGGCGGCCCTGCTCGTCGGCAGGACGCAGGGCAGGGTCGAGGCGCTCGCGGCGTCGGTCGCCGGCCTGCCGACACCGCGCGTGTTCGTCGAGCTCGACGCCACGCCGTACAGCGTCGGTCCGGGCTCGTACCTCGGCGAGCTGCTGACCCTGGCGGGAGCCGACAACATCGTTCCAGCGGGGCTGGGCGACTTCCCGCAGGTCGATCCGGAGCTCGTCGTCGCCGAGGATCCCGAGGTGGTGATCCTGCTCGACGCTCCGTTCGGCGAGAGCGCCGAGACCGTCGCGGCCCGGCCCGGCTGGGGCGCGATCGCCGCGCTGCGAGGCGGCGCCGTGATCGAGCTCGATCAGGCTGGCGTGGACCTGCTGACGCGCGCCGGTCCCCGGCTCGCCGACGCGCTCGAGCTGCTCATCGGGCTTCTCGAAGGGGAGCGGCGCTAGGTGCAACGGACCGTCGCCCGCGCCGCGCCGGCGCCGTCGCCGCGGTGGTCGGTCCGTACCGCGTCGATCACCGGCCTCGTCACCGTGCTGGCGGCGGCGCTGGCGGTCGGCTCGGTCGCCGTTCCGCCCGGCGAGGTGATCGGCGCCGTCGCGCGGGGCCTGCAAGGGCGCTTGGACGGCGCGGCGGACGTGATCGTGTGGCAGGTTCGCGCGCCCCGCGTCCTGCTGGCCGCCGTGACGGGAGCGGCGCTCGCGCTGGCGGGGACCGCGTACCAGGCGGTGTTCCGCAACCCGCTCGCCGACCCGTACCTGTTGGGTGCCGCCTCCGGAGCGGGCTTCGGAGCGGCGCTGGCGCTGGTCCACGGGGCGACGTGGGCGTGGCTGGGCGCACTCGGCGTCGGCGGCGCCGCGTTCGCGGTGGCGGTGGCCACCGTCGTGACGGTGGTCCTCCTGGCGCGGCGCGGCGGCCGGCTCCCGATCGTCTCGCTGATCCTGGCCGGCGTGGTGCTGGGCTCGAGCCTCTCCGCCGCGACGAGCTTCGTGATGCTCGCCGATCGCGAGCGGACGGCGGGCGTGCTGGCGTGGCTGCTGGGCAGCTTCGCGTTCGCGGGGTGGCGCGACGTGGCGATGCTGACGGCGTGCCTCGTCCTCGCGGTGCCCGCCGCGATGGCGGCACGGCGCGCGTTCGACCTGCTGTTGCTGGGCGAGACGTCGGCCCGGCAGCTGGGTCTGCCGGTCGAGCGGTTCAAGTGGACCGTCGTGCTCGGGGCGACGCTGCTGACGGCGGCAGCCGTCTCGGTCGCGGGCGTGATCGGCTTCGTCGGGTTGATCGTTCCGCACGCGGTCCGGCTGGCCGTCGGTCCGGAGCATCGCGAGCTCGTGCCGCTGTCGGTGCTGTGGGGGGCGGCGTTCATGGTGGCGGCCGACCTCGTCGCCCGTACGGCGCTCTCGCCTGCCGAGCTGCCGGTGGGGATCGTGACCGCGCTGGTCGGGGGACCGTTCTTCCTGGCGCTGCTCCGTGGCGGACGGGAGGCGTGGTGAGCCTCGTCGTCCAGGACGTCACGTTCGCGTACGCCACCGGGACCGAGGTGATTCACGGCGTCGACGTCACGTTCCGACCTGGCCAGCTCGTCGGGCTCATCGGACCCAACGGGGCCGGCAAGTCGACGCTGCTGGGGCTCGCGTCCGGCGTTCTGCGGCCCGGGTCGGGAACCGTGACGCTGGACGGACGGCCGTTGCGACGGTTCGGGAGGCGCGAGCTGGCTCGCCGGCTGGGCGTCGTTCCTCAGGTGCCCGAGCTTCCCGCGGCGTTCTCGGCGCGCTCCGTCGCGGCGATGGGCCGCGCGCCGCACCTGGGATTCTTCGCGAGCGAGGGGCCGGAGGATCGCGCCGTGATCGAGGCCGCGATGCGTCGCACCGACGCTTGGCGGTTCCGCGACCAGCCGGTGGGCTCGCTCTCGGGTGGCGAGCGGCAGCGCGTGGTGCTGGCGCGTGCCTTGGCGCAGCAGCCGGACTGGCTGCTTCTCGACGAGCCCACCGCGCACCTGGACCTTCGCTACCAAGCGGAGCTGATGCGCCACGCGGCCCGCCTGGCGGGCGAGGGCCTGGGGGTCGTCGCCGTGCTTCACGACCTGAATCAGGCGGCCCGCTGCGACCGGGTGCTGCTGCTCGATCGGGGTCGCATCGTCGCCGACGGCAGCCCGGAGGAGGTCCTGAGCGAGCCGCTGCTCGAACGGTCGTTCGGAACGCGGGTGCGCGTGCGGCCGGGCGACCGTCCGGTCGTGACGGCCGAGTGACGCGCTACGCCCGCGCACCGTCGGGAACGGCTCGCGCCGGGCGTCAGCTCAGGCCGCGATCGTCGCTCTCGGGGTCGAACCGGTCCTGCACCCGGATCGCCTTGCGGTAGAAGTCTACGAGCGCCTCGGTCGCGGCCAGCCAGCCGTGCTGCTCCATGTCCTCGCGCGCCTGACGCCCGAGCCGCCTGCGCAGCACGTCGTCGGTGAGCAGGCGCCTGAGCTGCTCGGTCAGGTCGCCCAGGTCGCCGGGCGTGAACATCAGTCCGTTCTCGCCGTGCCGGATCACGTCGGGGATCCCGCCCGCCCGCGCGCCGACGGCCGGGACGCCGGAGGCCATCGCCTCCATCGCCACGAAGCCCAGCGTCTCGGTGTCGGAGGGGAACGCGAACACGTCCGCGCTGGCGTACGCCGAGGCGAGCTCCTCGCCGGAGAGGTACCCCGTGAAGACGGTGGGCGTCCCGGCGAACCGTCTCTCGAGCTCCTTCGCGGCCGGCCCCGACCCGACGAACGCCAGGCGCACGCCGTCCAGCTGCGTGATGGGGGCGTACAGCCAGTCGAGTCGCTTCTCGAACGACAGGCGTCCGACGTAGAGCATCAACGGCTTCTCGGGCTCGCCGCCCGAGAGTCGCCTGCGCATCGCCTCGGTCCGTCGAGACGGCCGGTAGAGCTCGGTGTCCACCGCCTTGGGCCAGAGCCGGACCCGGTCGATGCCCAATCCCTTGGCCGAGTTCACCATCGGCATGCTGGTGCACAGGTTCACGTGGGCCTGGTTGTGCACGTCCCGCAGGAAGCGGTCGGAGATCGGCGTGAGGAACGGCAGCTTCAGGTGCTTCGCGTACTGGGTGATGTCGGTGTGGTAGCTCGCCAGCAGCGGGAGCCCGCGCTGGCGCGCGACCATCGTGCCCCACAAGCCGAGGATGACCGGATTCACCACGTGCACGACGTCGGGACCGAAGCGGTCGATCTCCCGTCCGATCCGGGGACGGGGCAGTCCGAGGAACAGCTCGGGGTACCACGGCCAGAACGGGACGCTGGGAACGCGCACCACGCGGTGACCGGCGGCCTCGGGCGGAGGCTTCCCCGGCGCGAAGATCAGCGCCTCGTGGCCGAGCTCGCTCAGCTTCTCGAGGCTTCGCACGACGCGGGTGACCACGCCGTCGATCTTCGGCAGGAACGTCTCGGTGAAGAGCGCGATACGCACGCGGCTGGCCTCCGGGATCGCCTCAGTCGTCGCCTGGCGGCACGCCGGGCTTCTGGCGTTCGGTCCAGGTGGCGGTGGCGGGGATCTTGCTTCGGTCGGCGCGGTGGGCGTACTTGCGGGCGACGCTGGTGACCTCTTCGAGGAGGCCGGCTTCGAGGGTGGTGGGCTCGAGGCCGAGGTCGAGGAACAGGTCGTTCTGGACGTGGAGCTCGTTCTCGGGGTCTTCGTTCCTGGGGTTGTCGACGTAGGCGATCTCGGCGTCCGCGATGTCGGCGACGATCTTGGCGAGGTCGCGGACGCGGTGGGTTTCGGTCATCTGGTTGAGGATCTTGACGCGTTCGCCCTTTTCGGGTGGGTTTTCGAGGGCGATCTGGATGCAGCGGACGGTGTCGCGGATGTGGATGAAGGCGCGGGTCTGTCCGCCGGTGCCGTGGACGGTGAGGGGGTAGCCGACGGCGGCTTGCATGAGGAAGCGGTTGAGGACGGTGCCGTAGTCGCCGTCGTAGTCGAAGCGGTTGACGAGGCGTTCGTCCTGGTCGGTCTCGGGGGTGTGGGTGCCCCAGACGATGCCTTGGTGGAGGTCGGTGATGCGGAGGTGGTCGTTCTTGGCGTAGTACGCGAAGAACAGCTGGTCTTGGGTCTTGGTCATGTGGTAGATCGAGCCGGGGTTGGCGGGGTAGAGGATCTCTTGGCGGACGGTGGTGCCGTCGTCGGTGGTGAGTTCGATGGGGAGGTAGCCTTCTGGGATCTTCATGCCGGCGGTGCCGTAGCCGTAGACGCCCATGGTGCCGAGGTGGGCGAGGTGGACGTCGAGGCCCGATTCGACGATGGCGGCGAGCACGTTGTGGGTGGCGTTGAGGTTGTTGTCGACGGTGTAGCGCTTGTGGGCGCTGGATTTCATGGAGTAGGGCGCGGCGCGCTGTTCGGCGAAGTGGACGATGGCGTCGGGTTTCTCGTCCTGTATCAGCGTGAGGAGCCGGTGGTAGTTCTTGGCGACGTCGAGCCGCTCGAAGCGGATGTCGTGGCCGCTGACCTCTTTCCACGCCTTCTGGCGGGTGCCCATGTACTGGATGGGGGTGAGGCTGCCGGCTTCGAGCTCGTTGTCGATGTTGCGGCGGCTGAGGTTGTCGATGATGGTCACGTCGTGACCGAGGGCGCTGAGGTGCAGGCTGGTGGGCCAGCCGCAGAAACCGTCGCCGCCGAGGATGAAGACCTTCATTCGGACCTCCGGGTGAAGTGGGGATGCCAAGAGAACGCGCGCTGCGCTCGCGGAAACGCTCGACTGTACCACCGGCCGCCAGCGCTCAGGACTCGCGTTTGGGCCCGATCCGGACGCGTCGGCGCCACGCGCGCCAGCGGCGCTGGAGCCAGCGCCGTCGGTACGGATCCGCGCCCGCCTTCCACTCGCCGCTCTTCAGGAGCGAGCCGATGACGATCGACGCGATGAAGAACGGGTGGAGCACCGCCCACGCCAGCAGGCCCGGCCCCACCAGATCGTCGCGGTCCAGCTGCCGCGCGCCGATCGCGACGCCGCCCACCTCGATCGCGATCTCCGCCAGCCACAGCGCGGCCACCCACGGTGCCAGCTCCGGCGCGAGCGGCGTCGCGACGACGGCCAGCGACAGCGCGACGGACTGGAACCCCAGCACGGCGATCGAAGCCAGGAAGCCCGGGTGGTAGTGCATCGGATGGTGATAGCGCGACACCCAGCGCCGGCGCTGCAGGTAGAACGCGCGCCAGCTGGCCACGGGCTGCGTCAGCACGCGCGTCTCGGGGCGGCTCGCGAACACGATCCGACTCCCCGGCAGCCGGCCGAGACGCTGCGTGAGCAGGTCCTCGTCGCCGCTGGGCGCCCGGCCGATCGCGCCGAAGCCACCGGCCGCCTCGAACGCGTCGCGACGGTACGCCTGATTGTTCGCGCTCGACGCGAACTTCCAGCCGAACCTCGTGAGCGAGCGCGAGACCAGCATCAGCGACAGCCAGTCGATCGTCTCGAAGCGGTGCAGGAAGCGGTGCACGCCGCCCCTGCGGGTCGTCTCGACGTAGCCGACGACCATCGTCACGCCCGGTGCGAAGTGCGCGATCATCCCCTCGAGCCAGCCCGCCGGGTAGCGGCAGTCGGCGTCGCTGGTCACGATGATCTCGCCGCTCGAGGCGGCGATGCCGTGGTTCACGGCGTTCACCTTGGGCGCGAGACGGCGGTCGGGCGCGTCGACGCGAACGCCGCGGATCCGCGGATCGCGGGCGGCCGCGGCCGCGATCACGTCGGGCGTGCCGTCGCTGGAGCGATCGTCGACCACCACGAACTCGGCGTCGCCGGGATAGTCCTGCGCGGAGAGCGACGCCAACGTCGGCGCCAGATCGCGCTCCTCGTCGTGGGCGGGGACGATCACGCTGACCGAGGGACGGCGGCTCGTCAGGCGCTCCTCGCCGCGGACGAACAGGCCCACGAACGCGAGCCCCATCAGGCCCAGGTAGGGAAGGGCGAGGGCGTAGAGAACGACCACGAACGCAGCGAGCACAGCGACGACCTCCAGCGACGCGGTGAACCTACCACGACGGCCGTCGGGCGCCCGCCGGGGTAGCGTCCGGCATGCCGGGATCCACCCCTCTCCGCCAGCCTGGACCGCCGGCCGGCTACGACAGCTTCCACGGCTGGCTGCGGGAGCTCGACGAGGGACGCGGACGGATCGCCGTTCACGCCTTCGTGCCGCCCCGCGGTGGCGACCCGGCGGGCCAGGTACGCGGACCGTGGGCGCCCCTGGTCGAACGACTGGGCGTGCGGCCGTGGCGGCACCAGGCGACCGCCTGGGGCCACCTCGCGGACGGCCGGGACGTGGTGCTGGCCACCCCGACGGCCTCGGGCAAGTCGCTCGTCTACCAGCTGCCCGTGCTCCAGGCGGCCGGCGAGGGTCGGACGGCGCTGATGCTGTTCCCGACGAAGGCGCTGGCCGGCGATCAGCTGCGGTCGCTCCGCTCGCTGGCCGGTGCGCTGGGCCAGGTGGCCGCCGAGGAGCGGTACACGACGTACGACGGCGACACGCCGCGTGCCCAGCGTCGGGCACGCCGCGAGCAGGCCGCCGTCGTGGTGACGAATCCCGACATGCTGCACCTCGGCATCCTGCCGTTCCACGCCTCCTGGGCGTCGTTCCTGGCGCGCCTCGAGGTGATCGTGATCGACGAGCTCCACGCCTACCGCGGCGTGCTGGGAAGTCACGTGGCGAACGTGCTCCGGCGGCTGCTGCGAATCGCGGAGCACTACGGCGCCGCCCCCAGAGTCGTGGCGGCCAGCGCCACGATCGCGAACCCGGACGGGCTGTTCGAGGCGCTGACCGGCCGCACCGCGGTGGCGGTGGACGACGACGCGGCGCCGCACGGGGCCAGGGAGGTGGTGTTCTGGGAGCCTCCCGCCCGGAGCGGCGACGCGGCTCGGCGCCGCAATCCGGTGGCGGAGGCGGCCGACCTCGCGGTCGCGTTCGCGCGGGCCGACGTCAAGAGCCTGTTCTTCTGCAACTCGCGCCGGTCGGCGGAGCTGCTGGCCCGCTACGCCTCGGCACGGCTGGGCGAGGCCGAGGCGTGGCGGGTGGACGCGTACCGGGCCGGCTACGACGCCGCCGAGCGGCGCCGGATCGAGCACGACTTCGGCGAGGGAAGGATCACGGTGCTGGCGGCGACGAGCGCGCTGGAGCTCGGCGTCGACGTCGGCGGCGTGGACGCGGTGACGATGGTCGGCTATCCGGGCTCGTCGATGTCGTTCTGGCAGCGGGCGGGCAGGGCGGGGCGCAGTGGAGCGCGCGCGCTCACGGTGATGGTCCCGGGCGACGATCCTCTGGACGACCACTACCTGCGCCACCCCGAGCAGATCCTCGAGGGGGCGGTCGAGGCGGCGGTCGCCGACGGCCACAACGACGTCATCCACGCCGCGCATCTGCCGTGCGCCGCGGCCGAGCTGCCGCTCGCCGCGAGCGAGCGGTGGCTCGCGCCCGGCTTGGACCTGGACGACGTGCCTGGGCTCAGGCGCGTGCACGAGCGCTGGCATCCGAGCGGCCGCTTCCCGCACCGGCGGGTGTCGTTGCGCGGCGGCGGGGTGGGGCGCGTGCGACTCGTGGAGGCCGCCGAGGGCCGCTCGCTGGGCGACGTGGACGTCGCGCGGGCGGTCCGGGAGCTCCACGTCGGCGCAGTGCACCTCCACCGGGGCGATCCGTACCTCGTCGTGGAGCTGGACCTCGAGGCGCGTCGGGCGACCCTGCTGCCGCACATCGAGGACTGGTACACGCAGATTCGGGGCGAGACCCGGGTCGAGGTGCTCGAGGCCGGCGCCGAGGGCGACCTGCGGCTGGCCGCGGAGCTCGGGCTGCGCCCGGGCGTGTCGGTGGGACGCGTACGCGTCGTGCACGAGGTGTCGAGCTACGTCAGGAAGCGCTACCGGACCGGCGCGATCCTCGAGGAGCGAATCCTGGACCTGCCGCCCGAGTCGTACGAGACCCAGGCGGCCTGGTTCGTGATGGCCGAAGAGGCACGCTCGGGGTCGGTCGCCACCGCGCTGTTCGCCTCCGGCATGCACGCGCTGGAGCACGCCCTCATCGGGCTGCTCCCCGCGTTCGTGCTGTGCGAGCGGGCCGACGTGGGGGGCGTGTCGTACCCGTTCCATCCGGAGCTGGGCCAACCGACGCTGTTCGTGTACGACGGAGCTCCCGGCGGCGTCGGGTACGCCGCGGCCGGGGCGCACGTCGCCTTGCGCTGGCTCGACGCCGCGCGCGAGCGGCTCGAGGCCTGTCCGTGCAAGACCGGCTGCCCGCGCTGCGTGCTGTCGCCGAAGTGCGGCAACGGCAACCAGTTCCTCGACAAGGAGGCGGCGCGCACCCTCGCGGAGGCGTTGTTGGGGCGGCTGGCGCGCCCGCGCTCGCTGGTCGCGTCCGCCTGATCGGACGCGAAGCGGGTCCTGGGAGCGGCGTGCTAGACTGCCGCGCCATGCGCATCGGTTTCGTCACCCGTCTTCTCTGGGATCGTTGGGGTCCGTTCTGGAGCCGCCTGCTCCATGCGGCCGGCGCCGAGATCGTCGCGCCGGACCCGGCGCGCCTGGAGCAGGCGTCCGACGACCCGCGCCTGGGCGCCGTGTCGGGGCGGGCGTTCCGAGCGGCCGCCGCCGAGGCGATCGCGCTGTCGGGATGCGAGCGGCTGATCGTGCCCCACCCCAACTTCGGCTACGACGGCGCGCGGGGCAGCGCGCAGGATCCGTTCGTCGCGGACTTCCCCGGGGCGCTCGCGCACGCGGTGCCAGGGCTGCCGCCGCTCCTGGCGGTTCCCGCGGACCTGTCGTCGCCCGGCATCGAGAGCCTGGCGATCTCGATCCTCTCGACCGTGTCGCCGTCGCCGGGAACGGTGCCGCGGCTGTGGCAGACGCATCGCGCCGATCTCAGGACGCCCCGCGCCCCGGGCGTCCCGGCCGCCAGAACGCCTTCCGTGACGTCGACGGTCGCGCTCGTCGGCCAGCCGTGGCACCTGGACGAGGCGCTGCGCGGCCGGCTCGAGGCGACGGGAGAGCATCTCGTCTCGGCGCATCGGCTCGATCCGGCCGCGCTTCGGAGCGAAGGCTGGCGGGTGGACGACAAGCTGGCGCCCAGCGACGCGGAGGCGCTGGGCGCGGTGCGGCTCTTCGCGCGCCGACCCGGGATCGCGCGGGTGCGCATGGTCGTCGACCCCGACTCGGGCGCGGACGCGTGGCTCGCACGCCGGGCGCGAGCCCTCGTGCGCCGGCCGTTCGACACCGTCGAGCTTCCAGCCGGCGCCGTTCCGCCCGTCGCCGTTCCGGTCGGCACGGCTGCGTCCGCGCCCCCTTCGGAGGCGGACGGGCTCCCTTCGGACGACGAGGAGCGGGCGTCCTGAGCGATGGGCTGGCTGATTCTGATCGCGTCGCTTGGCTACGCCGTCGTCTCGACCTTCGGCGCGTGGACGGTGGTGCGTCGGCGGCGAGCGCTCGCGTTCGCCTTCATGGCGTCCGCGGCGCTGCTCACGGTCGGCGGCGTCGCCGCCGCCTACCGCCTGCCCGAGACATGGATCCTGCTCGCGGCCGGCTCCGCGACGGCATCGGCGGCGTCGCTGTGGAACGCGCGCCACGTGCTGGGCCGCGTGGTCGTCCGCAACCACTTGGCGCGCGCCGGGCTGGGCCTGGCGCTCACCGTGCTCGCCGCCGTCACGCTTCGCTGAGCGGCGAGGAGCACGCGCGTCGACGGCCGGCTCAGAACGCGGCGCGGCCCGTGATCTCGCGCCCCAGGATCAGGGTGTGGACCGTGTCCGTCCCCTCGTAGGTCGACACCGTCTCGAGATTGAGCATGTGCCGGATCGCGGCGTACTCGGTGGTGATGCCGTTGCCTCCGAGCAGGTCGCGCGCCGCGCGAGCGACGCCGAGCGCGGCGCGAACGTTGTCGCGCTTGGCGAGGCTCACGCGCGCCGGCGTGTCCTTGCCCGCCTCCTTCAGGCGGCCCAGCTGGTAGGCCAGCAGGCTGCCCTTCGTGAGCTCGCCCAGCATGTCGGCGAGCTTGGATTGCACGATCTGCTTGCCGGTCAGGGGCACCCCGAACGACGGCCGCTCCTCCAGGTAGCGCACGGACTCCTCGAAGGTCGCGAACCCGGCGCCCAGCACGCCGAACGCGATACCGAAGCGCGCCTGGTTCAGGCACGACAGCGCCCCCCGGAGGCCGACGACGTTCAGGCGGTTCGCGTCCGGAACGGCGACCTCGTCGAGGTGCAGCTCGCTCGTGACCGAGGCGCGCATCGACGCCTTCGTCTTGATGTCCTCGGCCGAGAAGCCCTCGCGGTCGGTCTCGACGAGGAACCCGAGCACGCGACCCGAGTCGTCGTCACGGGCCCAGACGATCGCGACGTCGGCGCGCGTGCCGCTGGTGATCCAGCGCTTCACGCCGCGGACGATCCATTCGTCGCCCACCTTGCGGCAGCGTGTCGTCATGGCGCCGGGGTCGCTGCCGGCGTCGGGCTCCGTGAGACCGAAGCAGCCGACCGCCTCGCCCGAGGCCAGTCGCGGCAGCCAGGCCTCCTTCATCGCGTCGGAGCCGTACTCGTGGATGGGCCACATCACCAGGCTGGACTGGACGCTGACGAAGCTCCGCAGGCCGCTGTCGGCGTACTCGATCTCACGGTTCAGCAGGCCGTAGGCGGTGTACGACGCCCCCGCGCCGCCGTAGCGCTCGGGAAGGGCGACGCCGAGCATGCCCATCTCGCCGAACGCCCGCGGAAGGTGGTCGGGGAACAGGCCCTCGCGCCACCACTCGCCCACGTGGGGGAGAAGCTCGGATCGCACGAACTCGCGCACGCTGTCGCGGATCATGCGCTCCTCGGGCGTGTGGAGGGCGTCGATCTCGTAGAAGTCCTGGAGCTCGCGGGAGGTCTTGGCTTCGGGGGTGGTGGGGTTCATGCGTCGGAATCCTCTCGGGAGGGCGCGGCGGGCGCCGTCATTCGCCGAACAGGCGCTTCAGGGCGTCGGCCTTGCCGGTCTTCTTTCGGACGGCCCACCGGCCCTCGCCCACCGGCTCGATACGCTCCTGTCGCACCAGGGCGGCGATGGAGGCCTCGATCGTGTCGACGGCGAGCTCCTCGCCACGGGCCTCGTCGACCCAGCGTTGGACGTCGCGCACGGTGGCGCCCCGCGGCCCCGCCGCCTCAACGGCTTCGTGAACCCAGTCGTCGACGGTCGTCATGCCCTGAGTGTATCGGCGTGCGGCCTCGGGGGTCGTGGAGTACGGTCGCGATTGCGGGCGACGGCGGGCTCAGCGCGCGACCGTGCCGTCGTCCGCAGGGCGTCCCGGCCGCCGGTAGACCTCGCGCGATCCGGACGAGGCGTCGCTCCAGGTCGGCGTCCGCTCCATCGTGATCGCCTTCACGGGACAGGCCGAGACGCAGGCGTCGCAGCCGATGCACTGCGACGGCTCGAGCAGCAGGGCTCCGCCGCCGTCGTCGTCGTACGCCCGCGAGAACGCGTCGGTCGGACACACCCGCGTGCAGATCGGGCAGAGGATGCATGCGTCGCTGACGAGCGGGAGGGGCCACGGCACCGGCTGCTCGGGCGGGGGCGCCGCCAGGGCGAGCGCCCGCCAGGTCCTCGCCGCCTCGCTCGGCATCTCGCCGTCGTCGTCGCCCGGATCGAGGGGCGCCAGCGCGTCGGACGCGCTGGTCGCCAAGCTCCGCCAGCCGCCGCGCAGCAGCGTCCTGCGATCGATCGCCTCGGCGGTGTCCTCGTCGTCGAGGGCGTCGCGCCGCTCGACGCGGATCTCTCGGTCGGCGCCCCGCAGCGCCAGCAGCTCCCGGGACCGCTCGGCGACGGCGTGGATCGCGTCCAGCGCCGCCTGCCCACCGACGTCGCAGCCTGCGCAGTCGCCGTGCGCCAGCACGACCGACGTCCGTCCGCGCAGCAGCGTGTGCAGGTCGGTGGGCCGGAGTCGGGCCAGGCAGTGCACGGTCTGGGCGTCGCCGCTCACGCGCGAGCACTTCGCGGGGCGGCCCGCGGACAGGCGCAGCTTCGGCTCGAGCGCTTGCGAGGGGCACGCCTGCACGCACAGTCCGCATCCGCTGCAGTCGACGTCGTCGATCTCGACCCCACGGCCGCGCACCGTGACGGCATCGTGCGGACAGACGTCGGCGCAACGCGTGCAGGCGGCGGGCGACTGCCGCACCGCCAGACAGCGGGCCTTGGTGAACT
>CAZLQH010000010.1:0-47380 GCA_964561595.1 uncultured bacterium
GATTTAGGATCTGGTGGCTTAGTCCGTGCGGGTTCGAGCCCCGCTCCTCGCACCACCATCGGCAAGCTCGCGCTTGCCGATTCTTTTTGCAGGCCGGGCCGCTCCCCGCGGCCGTGAAGGGATGCCGACATGGAGACGACCCTGAAGGACAAGCAAGCGGTGAAGGCGACGGTCGAGGTGACCGCCGAACCGACCGAGGTCGACGCCGCCTTCGACAAGGTGCTGAGCGCCTACGCGCGCCAGGTGCGCGTGCCCGGCTTCCGGCCCGGCAAGGCGCCCCGCGGCGTGCTCGTCAAGCGCATCGGCGAGGAGGCCTTGGCCGAGGAGGTCCGCGAGGCCCTCATCGACGACCTCTACCCGCAGGCGATTCGGGAGCACGACCTGACGGCGATCCACGCGCACGCCCACGGCGGCAACCCGTCGCAGGGCGAGGCGTTCCGCTTCGAGCTGCACGTCGATCTCTACCCCGACTTCGACCTGCCGGAGCTCTCCGAGATCGTTCTGGACACCGAGCCCGAGCCGATCGGCGAGGAGCAGGTCCAGGAAACCGTCGAGAACCTGCGCCGCGAGCACGCCACGCAGGTACCGGTCGATCGTCCCGCCGAGGCGGGCGACCTCGTGCTGATCGAGACGGTCGGCGCGGACGACGCGCCCTCGGAGGAGGGCAGCGTGATGCCGGTCGACCTCGAGACGGTCGGCGAGGAGCTCGCCGAGCAGCTCGTCGGTCACGGGATCGGCGACGTGGTCGAGCTGCAGCTCGACGACCCGTCGAAGTCCGGTGACGAAGCCGAGCGCGCCCCCACCACCATGCGGGTCCGGATCTCCGACGTGAAGACGAAGGAGAAGCCCGACGCGGACGACGAGTTCGCCAAGACCCTCGGCTTCGAGGCGTGGGACGAGGTCGTGACGGCGATCCGCGGGAGCCTCGCGGGCCAGGCGAAGGAGCGCGCCGACGAGGAGCGCCGCGAGGAGCTCGTCGAGAAGCTGATGGAGCACACCGAGGTCGAGCTTCCGCCGTACCTCGTGAACCGGCGCAAGATGCAGCTGCTCGAGAACCTCGCTCGCGACCTGCAGCGACAGGGCATGCAGATGGACGCCTACCTGCAGAAACTCGACGAAGACGGCAAGCGCGAGGAGTTCGACGCCGAGCTGCAAGAGAGCGCCGAGCGCGGCGTGAAGCGCGACCTGGTGCTCGAGAAGCTGCTCGAGGTCCGCCCGGTCGAGGTGAACGAGGACGAGTTCCGCGACGCCGTCCGCTACCTCGCGGCGCGCGAGGGGATGGACGCCGAGGCGCTCCGGCGCGAGCGCGGCGAGGAGTGGCTGCGCAACTACCACTTCCTGCTGATGCGCGACAAGGCGCTCCGCCTCCTGGCCGACGAGCTCGCGAGCGACGGCGGGAACGGCGAGGCGCAGGCCGGCTCCGAGGCCGGCTCCGAGGTCGGCTCGGAGGCGGGGAGCGACGAGCCGGACGTCCAAGCGCCGTAGCGGCACGACACCGCTCGCCCGCCCTCGGCATCGGACGTGCGCACGTCCGGGGCCGAGGGCGGGCTCTGGTATCGTGCCGGCATGCCGCTCGTCCCGTACGTCATCGAACAAACCGGTCGCGGGGAGAGGACCTACGACGTCTACAGTCGGCTCCTGAAGGAGCGGATCATCTTCCTGGGCTCCCCCATCGACTCGGAGGTGGCGAACGTCATCGTCGCCCAGCTGTTGCTGCTCGAGTCGCAATCCTCCGAGCAGCCGATCAACATGTTCATCAACAGTCCCGGCGGCGAGGTGTACGCCGGTCTCGCGATCTACGACGTGATGCAGTACATCCGCGCGCCCGTCCACACGAACTGCGTGGGCATCGCGATGTCGATGGGCTCGGTCATCCTCGCCGCCGGCGAGCAGGGCCACCGGGTGGCGCTGCCCCACAGCCGCATCATGATCCACGCAGGATCGGCCGGCTTCCCGCGCAGCAGCCTGCCCGACCTCGAGGTCCAGGCGCGCGAGTTCGCCGAGATCCGCGAGATCATGGAGGAGATCTACGAACGCCACACCGGCCACGGACGCGAGAAGCTGCGCCGCGACATGGAGCGCGACAAGTTCATGTCGCCCCAGCAGGCACAGGACTACGGCCTGATCGACCGGCTGATCGAGCCTCGCGAGACCACGCGCTTCCCGGGCGAGGATGGCGTCTGAGATGCCGCCGCGTTGCGGCTTCTGCGGACGCGGCCACGGCGAGGTGTCACGCCTCGTGGCGGCGGAGGACGGACGCAGCCACATCTGCGACGAGTGCGTCGCGCGCATCGACCGGGTCCTGGCGGAGGCGACGCAGAGCCAGTCGCCGCCGCCGACCACGCTGCGGGTCCCCACGCCGCGCGACCTGAAGAGTCATCTCGATCGCTGGGTGATCGAGCAGGACGACGCGAAGCGCACGCTGGCCGTGGCCGTGCACAACCACTACCTGCGCCTCCAGAATCCCGCGTCCGACCTTCAGAAGGCCAACATCCTGATGGTCGGGCCGTCCGGCACCGGCAAGACGCTGCTCGCCCAGACGCTGGCGCGCACGTTGCAGGTGCCGTTCGCGATCGCGGACGCGACGACGCTGACCGAGGCGGGCTACGTCGGCGACGACGTGGAGAACATCGTGCTGCGCCTGCTGCAGGTCGCCGACTACGACGTCGCCGCCGCCGAGCGCGGCATCATCTACGTCGACGAGATCGACAAGATCGCCCGCAAGTCCGAGGGGACCTCGATCACGCGGGACGTCTCGGGCGAAGGGGTGCAGCAGGCGCTGCTCAAGCTGATCGAGGGCACCGTGGCGCACGTGCCGCCACAGGGCGGCCGGAAGCATCCGCATCAGGAGCTGATCCCGGTCGACACCACCGGCGTGCTGTTCCTCTGCGGCGGCGCGTTCGAGGGGCTCGACGACATCGTCCGGGCCCGCGTGGACGTCAGTCGCGTCGGGTTCCAGGGGGGCGACGAGGCCGAGGTCCAGAACGCCGAGGTCGTGCCGGAGGACCTGATCCGCTACGGCCTCATTCCCGAGCTGATCGGAAGGCTTCCGGTGACCGTGAGGCTCTCCTCGCTCAGCGTGGACGCCCTGGTGGACGTCCTCACGAAGCCGAAGAACGCGCTGGCGCGGCAGTACCAGGAGCTGTTCGCGCTCAACGGCGTGGCGCTCGACTTCTCGTCCGCCGCCTTGCGCGAGGTCGCGCAGCGGGCGTTGTCCCGCGGGACCGGCGCCCGGGCGTTGCGGTCGGTGCTCGAGCGCACGCTCGGCGACCTGATGTTCGAGATTCCAGGCTCCGACGTCACCGAGGTCCGGATCGAGGCCGAGGACCTGGACGATCCCAGCCTGCCGCTGTCGCGAGCCGTGCGCCGCCGAACCGCCTGACGATCGAGGTCAGAGCGGGCCGAACGCCTCCGGCATGGCGCGGAGGCGTTCGAGGACGTTCGCGAACCGCTCGGCGGCGACGTCCACCTGCTGCTCGGTCGTCCGGGCGCTCAGCGAGAACCGGAGGCTGGCCCGCGCCGCCTCGCGGCTCAGTCCCATGGCGGTCAGGACGTGGCTGGGCTCGACGCTGCCCGCAGCGCAGGCGGAGCCGGCGCTGAGCTCGACGCCGGCGTCGTCGAGCGCCAGCAGCAGCGCCTCGCCGTCCGCACCGTCCACCCGAACGCTCAGGTGCTTCGGTCCGCGTGGTCCGCAGGCGTTCTCGTGCACGCCCTCGCTGCGCACCAGGGCCGTCGCCAGTCGGTCGCGAAGCGCTGCGGTCCGCGTCGCGTTCGCCGGCGCGTCGTGCGCCGCGGCCCGGGCAGCCGCTCCGAACCCTACGATCGCCGCGACCGCGTGCGTCCCGGCTCGCCTGCCACGCTCCTGGGCGCCCCCGAGCGCCTGCGGGACGAGCTCGTGCCCGTCGCGGACCCAGAGCGCGCCCACCCCCTGCGGCCCCCCGATCTTGTGCGACGACAGCGCCAACAGATCGACCCCCAACGCGCGAACGTCGATCGGCACGTAGCCCAGCGCCTGGACGGCGTCGCAATGGAACGCCGCGCCGTGCTCGTGGGCGATGCGCGCAAGCGCCGGCACGTCGGCCAGCGCTCCCGTCTCGTTGTTCGTGTGCATCACGGCCACCAGGGCCGCAGGGACGGGTAGACCGTCGAGCGTCCGTCGCAACGTGTCGGGCGAGGGGGCGCCAGCCTGCCCGGGATCCAGCCTCACGACAGGGCGGCCGCGAAGCGCCTCGCGCGACGCGACCTGAAGCACGGCGGCGTGCTCGGCGGCCGACACCACCAGCGGCGCGTCCAGCGGCGTCGCGTCGAGCGTTCCGACGATCGCCAGCGCGTCGGCCTCCGTCGCGCCCGAGACGAAGATCAGCTCGCCGGGCGCGCCGCCGATCGCTGCGGCGAGGCGCTCCCGTGCGGTCTCGACGGCTGCCCGGGCGCGCTGGCCGCTGCGGTGCACGGAACTCGGATTCGCGGCGACGCCGCCGTCCAGCCACGGCGCCATCGCCTCCCGAGCGGGAGGCACCAGCGGCGTCGTCGCCGCGTGATCCAGGTAGATGCGCATGATCGGTCCCGCGTCAGCTCCGCAGGGCGAACCCTTCGGGCAGCGGCTCGATGTTCAGCAGCTGGCGCTCGGCCATGAGGTCGGCCACCGTGGTTCCCCCGAGAACGCGCCGCACCGCGGCGTCCACTTCGCGCCAGAGCGGCTCGGTGCTGCACGCTCCCACACGACCGCAGGTGTCGTCGTCGTCGATGCAGGCGACCGGCGCGACGGAGCCTTCGAGCAGCTCGACGACGTCCAGCGCGGTGATCCGGTCGGGGCTTCGCGCCAGACGGTAGCCGCCGCGCGCGCCGCGGACGCTCTCGACGAACCCTCCGCGGCGAAGCAGCGCGAAGATCTGCTCGAGGTACTGGTGCGACAGCTTCTGCCTGTCGGCCACGGTCTTCAGACTGGTCGGGCGGTCCCCGCCGACGGCGATCTCGACGAGGGCGCGCATGCCGTACTGTGCCTTGGTCGAAATCCACATCGCGGGCCTCCTCGCTACGGCGGGTCGACTGCGCCGGCCTTGGGCGCCCACCGAGGGAGCCTTCGGCAGCGCGCACGCTCCTCCGCCGCAAGCACGATATCCCGACCCGCCCGGTCGGTCAACGCGAGGTGGACGTGCCCCGCTCCGCGGCGGGCAGGACCGTCAACGGGTCGAGCGCCCGGCCGGCCCGCCGAATCTCGAAGTGCAGATGCGGACCGGTCGAGGCGCCGGTCGAGCCGACCCTGCCGATCGCCGAGCCACGAGCCACGCGCTGCCCGGGCTCCACGGCGATGGACGACAGGTGGGCGTAGCGGGTCTCGAACCCGTCCGCATGACCGACATAGACCGCGTAGCCGTACGCGCCCATCCACCCGGTCCGCAGCACGGTGCCGTCCAGGGACGCCAGAACGGGCGTTCCCGTCGGCGCACCGAGATCCAGCCCCACGTGGTAGCGGTTTCCCGCCACGGACACGTTCCGCCAGCCGAACCGGCTCGTGACCCGGGCCGCCCCCGGCAGCGGCCAGGCGAAATCGTCGTCGGGGGGCATGAGGGCACGACCGTCCAGGATCTCGGCGAGCGCCGCGAGCGCCGGCTCGCGTAGCGCCGCGTGCGAGGCGACGGCGGGAGCCGCCCCGAGATCGACCGGACCCCCGATCCCCTCTGCCGCGATTCCCTCCGCTGCGCCCTCCTCCGCTTCGGCTGCCTCCGACACGACCGACGTGGGCGGAGCCAGCAGCGGCACGCCGGCCTCCACCGGGTAGGGCGGCTGCAATCCGTTGCGTTCCACGATCGCTCCGGGTGGAACGCCCAGCCGGGCGGCGAACGCGATCAGGTCCTCCCCCGCCCGCGGGGTGGCCAGGTGGCCCACGGCGGGGGGCACCCGCACCTGGGCGCCGGTGGGCTCGGCGAGCAGGGGATTCGCCTCGCGGAGCAGCGTTTCCGGAAGGCCGAGCTCGGACGCGAGATCCGGCCAAGCGACCCCGGCCGGAACGATCCTCGACGTCCAGCCCGCGGCGCCCGGCAGCTTCAGGCGGGTGCCGACGCCGAGCAGGTCGCCGCTCAGCCCGTTGCGCTCCCGGAGAGCGGTCACCGTCGTGTCGTAGCGCGCCGCCAGCCCGCTCAGCGTGTCGCCGGGCTCCACCACGTGCACGCCCCCTTGCCCGAGCACGGGCGAGAGGGAGAGGACCGCGAGCGCGATCAGGATGCGCACGAGGCCGGAGAGCCGGACGCCCGGCGCGCTCGGCGCGGCTCGGCGACGGCGGCCAGGCACCGGACGACTCCGCCTAGCCCTGTCCGAGGGTCGAGAGGAACTCCTCGTTGGCCTTCGTCCGCGAGAGGCGCGAAAGGAGCATCTCCATCGCCTCCGCCGCGTCCATGTCGCTGATCACCTTGCGCAACAGCCACATCTTGGCCAGCGCGGCCTCTTCGAGCAGGAGATCCTCGCGGCGCGTGCCCGACTTGAGGATGTCGATCGCGGGGAAGATCCGGCGCTCCTCGAGGCGGCGGCTCAGGTGCAGCTCCATGTTGCCCGTGCCCTTGAACTCCTCGAAGATCACGTCGTCCATGCGCGAGCCCGTCTCGACCAGCGCGGTGGCCAGGATGGACAGGCTGCCGCCGCCCCGGATGTTGCGGGCGGCGCCCAGGAAGCGCTTGGGCCAGTGCAGCGCGCTGGAGTCCAGGCCTCCCGACAGGGTGCGACCGGTGGGCGGCGTGACGAGGTTGTTGGCGCGTGCGAGGCGGGTGATCGAGTCGAGCAGGATCATCACGTGTCCGCCCTCCTCGACGATGCGGCGGGCGCGCTCGTGCACGAACTCCGCGACACGGATGTGGTTCGTGGGCGGCTCGTCGAACGTCGACGCCACAACTTCGACGCCCTGCACCGACTCGCGGAAGTCGGTGACCTCCTCGGGCCGCTCGTCGACGAGCAGCACGATCAGCTTCATGTCGGGCTCGTTCGTCACGACGGAGTGCGCGATCGCCTTCAGGAGCGTCGTCTTGCCCGCCTTGGGCGGCGCGACGATCAAGCCGCGCTGGCCGCGGCCGATCGGGGCGAGCAGGTCGATCACCCGGGCCGAGAGCTCGTTCGGCGACGTCTCGAGCCGGATGCGCGTCTCGGGGAAGGTGGGAATCAGGTCGTCGAAGCGCGGTCGCTTGGACGCGAGGAACGGATCGACGCCGTTCACCGCCTCGACCCGGATCAGCGTGCCGTAGCGCTCGTTGTTGCGAGGGGCCCGCGCCTTGCCCAGGATCCAGTCGCCGGTCCGGAGCCGGAACTGCTTGATCAGGCCGGCCGACACGATCACCTTGCGCGTCTCGTTCTGCAGCAGCGACTCCTGAAGGAAGCCGTAGCCGTCGCTCGAGATCTCGAGGTAGCCCTGAACGAGCTTCAGGCCTTCGGCCTCCGACAGGCGCTCCAGGACCGCGACGGCGAGGTCGTCCTTCTCCATCGCGCGGTAGTCCTCGAGCCCGACCTCCTTGGCCAGAAGGTGCAGCTCGGGAAGGATCTTCGTCTGCAGATCCCGGAAGTTGACGCGCTGTCCGCCGCCGCCACCGCTGCGCGACCGGCGCGAGCGCTTGCGCTGCCCGCCCTTGCGGCCTCCGCGGCCGTCGGCGTCTTCCTGATCGTCGCCCTCGTCCGTCTCGCCATCGTCGCTGTCGCCGTCGCCCGAGCGCGTCTCGGCCGCCTCGTCGTCGTCGCGATCCGGCGCGGCCTTCGCTTTCCCGCGGCCCTTGCGGCCTTTGCCGGAGCGGCCGCCGGAGCCCTCGTCGTCGCCGTCGGCGGCGCCCCGATCCTCGGCCGATCCGTCGTCGCCCGTCGCCGCGGCGGCTCCGGAGGGCGCCTCCGCGCGGGCGTCGGCCGGCGCATCCTCGGCGACCTCGACGTCGGACGCGGCCTTGCGCTTCCGCCGCGGCTTCGCGGGCGCCTTCTCGCCGTCGCCCGAGGCGTCCGGAGCCGCGGAACCGTCGCCACCAGCACCGTCGGCAGCGACCTTCTTGGGCCGGCCACGTCGCTTCGGGGCGACCTCGGCGGTCGCTTCGGGGGCGTCGTTCGCGTCGACGGCCTCGACCGCGTCGGCATCCGTCTTCTTGGCTCGTGGACTCATGATGGCTCCTGGGGACGCGTCGGCGTCGGGGTTGCAGGTCGGCTGGACGAGGTGGCGGCCCTCAGGACCGCACGACGTGCGCACCGGACACCTGAGCGCGGTGGCGTGCACGGACGTCAGGCACGCGGTCAGGTTGTGTCGGGGTCGCACCGGCGTATTGACGCATCACGTACCGGCTGCTAGCGTCCACTATACGCGCGCTGGCGCAGGCGGTGCAACCGCCGGCGATCCGCGCCGACAGGCGACGACGGGAACGAGTAGGTGGGCAGGCGTACGACAGCGAGCCGGGGACGGTGGGAGCCCGGCGGTCCGTCTCCACCGAACATCCTCCCCGAGCCGCTCCCCGAACGCGGGCCCGGAGTCCGGACCACGTCAGTAGACGGAGCCGCGTGGCGCACGTGATCGCGCCGGGTCCTCGCCGCGCACGCGGCGGGCGACCGCGAGGTCCGGGCCGTAGGGGGCCGGGCGACGCTCGGGTGGTACCACGCTCCACGGGGCGTCCCGACGCGAACGCGTCCGGGCGCCCTTGGTCGTTGGGGCACGGACGCGGAAAGGCGAGGCGCTGCATGTCCGATCCGCTGTTCGACGACGTTCCCGGAAGCCCCGACTTCCCCGCCCTGGAGCGCGGGGTGATCGAGCACTGGCGCGAGCACGACGTGTTCCGCCGCTCCCTGGAGAAGCCCGCCCCGCGAGGTCCGTGGGTGTTCTACGAGGGCCCTCCCACCGCCAACGGCAAGCCCGGCGTTCACCACGTGATCAGCCGCGCGTTCAAGGACCTCTTCCCGCGGTTCAAGACCATGCAGGGCCACCGCGTCGAGCGCAAGGGGGGATGGGACACCCACGGGCTGCCGGTCGAGATCGCGATCGAGCAGCGTCTCGGGTTCACCTCGAAGCATCAGATCGAGGAGTACGGCATCGAGGCGTTCAACGCGCTCTGCCGGGAGTACGTGTTCGAGAACATCCAGGACTGGAACGCGATGACCGAGCGCATCGGCTACTGGATCGACCTCGACGATCCGTACGTCACGTACGACAACGCCTACATCGAGTCGAACTGGTGGGTGT
This sequence comes from uncultured bacterium, assembly GCA_964561595.1. GTDB lineage: Bacteria > Deinococcota > Deinococci > Deinococcales > Trueperaceae > SLSQ01. The sequence goes on from CAZLQH010000010.1 coordinate 9,188, forward strand.
TCAAGGAGCTGTTCGAGCGAGGCCTGCTGACCGAGGACTACAAGACCACCTGGCACAGCCCGTCGAGCAACACCACCCTGGCCAGTCACGAGGTGGCGCTCGGCTATCAGGACGACGTCGAGGATCCTTCCATCTACCCCGCCTTCCCCGCGGACGCCGAGGCGCTGCGGGAGCGGGGCCTCCTGCCGAGCGACGTGGAGGTGCCGGTGCGGTTCCTGGCGTGGACGACCACGCCGTGGACGTTGGGCGCGAACACCGGGCTGGCGGTGGCCGCGGACGCGGAGTACGCGCTGGTGCGCGCGCCGTCCCGTCGCGGCGGCACCGCGATGGACGCGGCGTTCGTCCTGGCGCGCGACCTCGTCGCGGCGACGTTCGAGGACGATCCGCACGAGCTCGTCACGACGTTCCTCGGCAGCGCGCTCGAGGGCGTGCCGTACAGCCCGGTGCTTCGCGGTCGCGACGACGCCGGCAGGCCGGCCGCGGCGATCGAGCGGCGCGTCGTTCTCGACCCGATGGTCAGCCTGGACGACGGTACCGGCATCGTCCACCTGGCCCCCGCCTACGGCGATCTGGAGCTCGGCAGGACGCACGGCCTGGCGACGCTGTTCAGCGTGTCGCTCACGGGAGAGGTGCTTCCCGAGGTCGCACCTCTCGACCATCCGCACGACCAGCCCGGGCCGTACGCCGGACGCTGGTTCAAGGAGGCGGACGACGCGATCGCGGACGACCTGCTGGCCCGCGGACTGATGTATCGCCGGACGAAGATCCGTCACGCCTACCCGTTCAACTGGCGCGACGGCAAGCCGCTGATGAACGTCGCGAAGAAGAGCTGGTACATCCGCACGACCGAAGTCAAGGACCGACTGCTGGCGAACAACGACCGGGTCCGCTGGGTGCCCGAGTCGATCCGCACCGGTCGCTTCGGCAAGTGGCTCGAGAACAACGTCGACTGGGCGATCAGCCGCGAGCGCTACTGGGGCTGTCCGCTACCGATCTGGGTGGCGGAAGACGGAAGCGACCCGGTGTGCGTGGGCTCCGTCGCGGAGCTCGAGCGTCTCTCGGGCCGCGATCTCAGCGATCTGGACCTGCACCGACCGTTCGTCGACCGGGTGACGTTCGAGAAGGACGGCCGCACCTACCGGCGCGTGCCGTACACCGTGGACGTGTGGTTCGAGTCGGGCGCCATGCCGTACGCCCAGCACCACTTCCTGGGCGACGCCAGCGACCCGGCCGACCGCGAGGCGTTCGAGCGCGCCTTCCCCGCGGACTACATCTGCGAGGCGATCGATCAGACGCGCGGCTGGTTCTACAGCCTCCATGCGCTCGGGACGCTGCTCACCGACAGCGGCTCGGACCGGCGTCCGGCAGGACCGCTCGCCTATCTCTCCCCCGACTCCAGCGCGTTCAAGGCGGCCATCTCGCTCGGCCACATCGTCGACGAGAAGGGCGAGAAGATGTCGAAGTCGAAGGGCAACGTGATCGACCCGTGGACCGTGCTGGACGCGCAGGGGGCGGACGCGCTGCGCTGGTACCTCTACGCTGCCAGCCCGCCCGAGGCCACCAAGCGGTTCAGCGCCGCGCTGGTCGAGGAGTCCCAGCGCGACTTCATGATGACGCTCTGGAACGTCTACGGCTTCTTCGTGCTGTACGCGAACCTCGACCGGCCCGAGCTGTCCCGCCCGTTGCACCCGGAACGTCGCCCCGCCACCGACCGCTGGCTGGTGTCCAGCGTTCACGCCCTGGTCCGGGACGTCACGAAGCGGCTCGAGGGATTCGACGCCACCGGCTCCGCCAGGCGGATCCGCGACTTCGTCGTCGACGACCTGTCCAACTGGTACGTGCGCCGCAACCGCAAGCGCTTCTGGAAGTCCAGCGACCCGGTCGACCAGGCCAGCGCGTACCAGGCCCTGTACGAGGCGCTGACGACGGTCGCGAAGCTGATCGCGCCGATGGCGCCGTTCCTGGCGGAGGCGCTCTACCGCAACCTCGTCGGCAGCGTCGACCGGGACGCGCCCGTCTCGGTCCACCTGACGGAGTGGCCCCTGGCCGATCCCGATCGCATCGACGAGCGCCTGATGCGCGACATGGAGGCCCTCGTCCGGGTGGTCGAGCTGGGCCGCGCCGCGCGGGCGCAGAGCGGCGTGAAGGTCCGTCAGCCGCTGCCGACGGTCCTGGTTCGGGCGCGCGACGAGGCCGAGCTGGAGGGGATCCGCCGGCTCGAGGATCAGCTCCTCGACGAGCTCAACGTCAAGACGGTCCGCTACCTCGATCCGACCGACGCGTTCGTGGACTACGACGTCAAGCCGAACCTGCCGCTGCTGGGCCGACGGCTGGGCCCGAAGATTCCGGCGCTGCGCGCAGCGCTGAGCGAAGCGGACGGCCGCGAGATCGCCGCGGCGGTCGGCGCGGGCCGAGCCGTCACCCTGACGCTGGACGGCGAGCCGGTGGAGCTCGAGCCGGAGGCGTTCCTGTTGGACGCCCGCAGCCCGGAAGGCTACGCGGCGGTCGAGGATCGCGGCTACCTGGCGGCGCTGGACGTCACGGTGACGCCGGAGCTCAAGCGCGAGGGCTTGGCGCGCGACGCCGTCCGCATGCTGCAGAACGCGCGCAAGAATGCCGGCTTCGAGGTGTCGGACCGGATCGAGGTCACCTGGGCGTCGGACGATCCGGAGCTCGCCGCGGCGCTCGAGACGCACCGCGACACGGTCGTCGACGAGGTCCTGGCCACCCGCTTCGGGCGTGCGGACGCGGACGACCTGCCCAGCGGCGAGCACCGCGAGCGCGGCGAGATCGAGGGCGAGGGAGGTCGCGCCATGACCGTCGTGCTCTCACGCGCGTCGACGTGAGGCGCGCCGCTTCGGGGGCCGTGGCCGCTGCCGTCCGCGTTCTCGGCACCCCTCGATTTGCGGGTAGCCGGGCGGAGCGCGCTAGAATGTTGTCGCACGTTCGGAACGTACACAGCTACGCGACTCGAGGAGGCTTTCAATGAGGATCGGCATCAACGGATTCGGCCGGATCGGCCGTCAGATCTTCCGCATCGCGCATGCGCGCGGACTGGACATCGTGCTCGTGAACGACCTGTTCGACAACGAGACGTTGGCCCAGCTGCTCCGCTACGACTCGAACTACGGCAAGTTCCAGGGCACGGTCGAACACGACGACGAGAACCTCATCGTCGACGGCAAGAAGATCCGCGTCACCGCCATCAAGGATCCGACGACGCTCCCCTGGAAGGAGCTCGGCGTCGACGTCGTCGTCGAGTCCACCGGCATCTTCACCAAGCGTGCCCAGGCCGCGATGCACCTCGAGGCGGGAGCGAAGAAGGTGCTGATCAGCGCGCCGTCGCCGGACAGCGACCTCGACATCATGATCGGCGTGAACGACGACCAGTACGACCCCGCGAGCCACGACGTCGTCTCGAACGCCAGCTGCACCACGAACAGCCTGGCTCCGGTGATGAAGATCATCGACGAGGCGTTCGGCGTCGAGCAGGCGATGATGACGACGATCCACAGCTACACGAACGATCAGGTGCTTCTCGACGGACCCCACAAGGACCTTCGCCGGGCGCGCAACGCCGCGACGAACATCATCCCCACCTCGACGGGCGCCGCCGTCGCGGTCGCCAAGGTGCTGCCCCAGCTCAAAGGCATCTTCGACGGCACCGCGCTGCGCGTCCCGACGCCGGTGGGCTCGATCAGCGACGTGACCGCCGTCCTCAAGACCGACGTCACCGCCCAGCAGGTCAACGACGCGGTCCGTGCCGCGGCCGAGGGGCCTCTCGAGGGCATCGTCAAGTACAGCGAGGAGCCACTGGTGTTGCAGGACATCCAGGGCGACCCGCACTCCGGGATCTTCGACTCGAAGCTCACCAAGACGAACGGCAACATGGCGAAGTTCTTCGTCTGGTACGACAACGAGTGGGGCTACAGCGAGCGCATGGTGGACGTGCTCGAGCTGATGGGCGGATCCGCCTGAGCGCGGCGTCCGTCCAGTTGGGCGACGTGCGGGGGCGGCGGGTCGATCCTGTCGCCCCCGCGTCGTGACGGAGCGCTCGACCCGAGCGCTCGCTCCCGCTCGCCGGGCGGCGAAGCCGTCCCGTTCGAGCGCTCCCCGAAAGAGCCTCAGGAGGTCTTCATGATCCCGACCCTTCAGGACCTGCCGTTCGAGAACAAGCGCGTCCTCGTCCGTGTCGACTTCAACGTTCCCGTCAAGGGCGGTGTCGTCGGTGACGACACCCGTATCCGTGCCGCGCTCCCCACCCTTCGCGAGCTTCTGGACGGGGGCGCTACGGTCGTCTGCATGAGCCACCTCGGCCGCCCCAAAGGCCCGCAGGACGACGCGCGCATGGGGCCGGTCGCCGACCGGCTCTCCGAGCTGCTGGGGCGCGAGGTCCGCTACCTCGCCTGCGACGGGCCCGGCTCGCGCGAGCAGCAGGCGTTCGTGGGCGAGGCGCCGGACGGCTCGATCACGCTGCTGGAGAACACCCGCTTCGACGCGCGCGAGAAGAAGAACGACCCGGAGCTCGCCGCTGTCCTTGCCGGCTACGCCGAGCTGTACGTGAACGACGCGTTCGGCGCCGCCCATCGTGCGCACGCCTCGACGGAGGGCGTGGCGCGCCTGCTGGAGAGCGCCGCGGGCCGCCTGATGGAGCGCGAGCTCGAGGTGCTCGGGCGCCTGGTCGAATCGCCCGAGCGGCCGTTCAAGGTGATCCTGGGCGGCGCGAAGGTGAGCGACAAGATCGGCGTCATCGAGAACCTGCTCGGCAGCATCGACGAGCTGTTCGTCGGCGGCGCGATGGCGTACACGTTCTTCAAGGCCCGCGGTGGCGAGATCGGCGACTCGCTCGTCGAGGACGAGAAGCTCGACGTCGCTCGCGAGCTGATCGCACGGGCCGAAGAGGCGGGCGTCGAGCTGCACCTGCCTTCGGACTCCGTCTGCGCGGCCGAGGTCGAGGCGGGTGCCGAGACGTCGGTGCACCCCTCGGACCGGATCCCTGCCGGGCTGAAGGGGCTCGACGCCGGCCCCGACGCGATCGCGAGCTGGAAGGAGGCGCTGCAGGGAGCGAAGACGGTGTTCTGGAACGGACCGTTGGGGGTGTTCGAGGTCGAGCCGTTCGACGAGGGGACCCGCGCCATCGCGAAGGCCGTGGCGGAGCTCGACGCGTTCACGGTCGTCGGCGGAGGCGACTCCGTCGCGGCGATCAACGCCACCGGCCTGGACGACCGCATCGACCACATCAGCACCGGGGGCGGGGCCTCGCTGGAGTTCCTGGAAGGCTCCGAGCTGCCGGGCGTCGAGGCGCTGCGGCGCTGACCGTCCCGTGTGGATGATCGGGACCGCGGACGCCGAGGTAGCCTGCGGACGTGTCCACGGTCCCCATCCTCGAGCCGTACGGCGATGCGCTGCGCAGCGTGCTCGGCACCGCCGCCGACGACGTCGACGCCCTCAACCTGAACGGCGACTACGCCTACCTCTCGCACGGCTACTACGCGTCGCTCGACGCGGAGCTGGCTGGCGAGCGGATGCTTCCGACGCCGGAGGACGCGCTCGACGCGTACATCGTGCCGATTCTGGCGGACAGGGCACGTAACGCCGGGATCGCCGTTCCCGACGTCACGCTGGTCACCGACCGCTTCCCCACTCCTCCGTTCTTCGCCTGGCCGGTCAATCCGTTCTCGGTGAAGGGCGAGCTGATCCTCGACGACGCCACCTTGGCGGCGCGGCGTGGAGGTCTGACGTATGCGGGCAAGTACGCCGTGGCGTGCCAGAGGCTGCCCGGCGACTACCGCCTCGACACCGCTCGCGTCGTGGTCGGTCGTTGCTCCGTGCCGGAGTTCGCGGACCTCGCCGCGGCGTCGTTCCGTGCTCTGCGCCTGCCGTCGATGCGCCTGCAAGTGGTGGTCTCCGCCGAGGCCTACCTGCTTTCGGCCGCCCTCCCGCTGCCGTTCGCATCGCTGAACGACGAGGAGCGCGGCTGGCTGGAGGAGGTCGGCACGTGGCGCGTCTAGCGATCTTCACCGAGCGCACCACCATCCGCTCGTCGGTCGAGCTGACGGCCCTCTCGAACTTCCGGCTCGCGGCGTTCGAGGCGGGTCACCAGCTCGACTTCCTGTTCCGTAACGAGCTCGACTTCCTCACGCGCTACGACGGGGTTCTGATCCGCGCGCTCACCGACCCGCGGAACGCCTCGTACGTCGTGGCCCGACGGGCCGAGATGGCGGGAATGCGGGTCCTCGACCACTCCGCCTCGATCCGCATCTGCTGCGACAAGGTGAACATGTACGCCCGCCTCGCCGCCGCGGGGGTACCGATGCCGGAGACCCGCATCGTCGCCGAGGAGGACGTCACGCCCGCCACCGCCGAGACGCTGCTCGAGGAGCTCGGCGTCCCGCTCGTGCTGAAGGCGCCCAACTCGAGCTTCTCGGCCTACGTCGACAAGGTCGCGACGCCGGACGCCTTCGTGCGCGTGGCGCACCGGTTCTTGCGGCGGGCGGACCGGCTGGTGGTCCAGCAGTACCTGCCCAGCGAGTTCGACTGGCGCGTCGTCACGCTCGACGGCGAGGTGCTGGCCGTCGTGAAGTACGTCTTCGCCCAGGACCGCTGGAAGCTGATGGAGCGTGGCGACCACGGCGAGTGGGCGCAGGTCCAGGCGATCCCCCACGCGCAGGCGGCAGCGACCCTGAAACGCGTGGCGCTGGACGCGGCGAACGCGATCGGGCGCTCGCTCTACGGCGTCGACCTCAAGGAGGTCGGCGGCCACTACTACGTGATCGAGGTGAACGACAACCCCACGCTGGCGGCGGGCGAGGAGGACCAGGCGGACCCGGATCTCTACGACAGGATCGTCGCCTACCTGGCCGCGGGCTGAGGGTCGCCGAGGCGAGGGACACGAGGCCCGATCACGACCAGGTAGCGGTGTCGTGCCTTGCCGTAGGTCGCCACGCGCTCGAACGCCGCCTTCGGGAGCGGCAAGTGGACGGCGTCCGCACGCTCGGCTCCGTCCGGCACGAACGGATCGTGCACGTAGAGGTGCTCGTCGTCCGTGCCCGTCACCACCACCCAGTGCGGCGCCTTCTCCTCGTAGAGGCGGTAGCCGCTGACCAGCAGGATCGGGACCGATCCAGAGGCGAGCGCCTCCTCGATCGCAGGCAGGCCGAACGGCGCGACGCGGACGGCGACGCCCGCCCGCTCGAGCTCCGCGACGAAGGTGCCGTGCGCCAGCTCGATCACGGCCTTCTTGTCGGGATCGCGCACGCTGTCCAGGAACGGCACGGAGGCGTCGCGGCTGAAGACCTCCACGCGGTGGCCGCGACGCGACGCCGCGACCGCCAGGCCGTGCGGGCTGCAGCCGCCGTGGCCGGCGGCGAGGTAGACGGTGGTCGCGTCGCGCCACAGCGCCAGCTCTTCGGCCCGGTCGGGAGGGGCCGCGTCGCCGAAGGCGCGCATCGCCATCATCAGGCAGGCCGGGCCGCACGTGAACGGCATCGTCTGAGGCACGAACGGGACGCCCGCCAGATCTGGAGCGTCGCCACGCAGGCGCTTTCGCATGCGCACCGCGTCCGCGCCGTCGTGGTAGTAGAGGTCGACGCGCCCCACCGACGCGTAGCCGTGCCGGGCGTACAGGCGCAGGGCGGCGTCGTTGTCCTCGCGCACCTCGAGTCGGACGGAGACGCAGCCACGACGTGCCGCTCCACGCTCGGCCGTGTCGAGCAGCGCCGCGCCGACCCCGTGCCCGCGGGCCTCCGGTGCGACCACCAGGGAGTAGAGGCGCGCCGCATCGAATCCGCGCCGGAACAGGACGACGGCGTCCCCGACGATCCGGCCCCCGACCTCGGCGACCCAGGCCTCTGCGTGGGCGCGCGTCAGCAGGTGGCGGACTTGGCGCCGGCCGAGGCGATCGCTGGGGAAGTGGGCCTCGAGCGCCACGATGCCGTCGAGGTCGTCCAGGACTGCCCGTCGAACCCGGACCGCGTCCCCCGCGCGATCAGCCGTCGTCGTCCCCCAGCGCGGCCAGCAGCGCGGGCACGACGTCGCGCACGTCCCCGACGACGCCGACGTCGCAGTGTTTGAAGATGGGCGCATCGGGGTCCTGGTTGATCGCCACGATCCGTCGGCTGCGGTTCATGCCGGACAGGTGCTGCACGGCGCCTGAGATGCCGAGCGCGACGTACAGCTCCGGCGCGACCGTCTTGCCCGTCTGGCCGATCTGCTCCTCGTACGGACGCCAGCCGGCGTCGACCACGGCGCGTGTCGCGCCGATCGCGCCTCCCAGGCGCGCAGCGAGCGGTTCGACCAGCTCGGTGACGGCGTCCGCCGATCCCAATCCGCGACCGGCGGCCACCACCACGTCGGCCTCCTCGAGCGCCAGCCTGGCTCCCGCCGAGGCGCCACCGGCCTGGACGGTGACGCGCGCGTCGCGAGGCTCGAAGGCGACCTCGAGCGCGCGGACCTCCCCCTCGCCGGCCGGCTCGGCCGGCTCGAACGCCCCGATCTTCACGGTCGCCACGACCGGGGTCGTCGCGGCGACGATCTCATCGCTCACGCGCTGGAGTTGGGTCAGACGCCAGGCGCGGACGCCGTCGGCGTCGGCCTCGAGGCCGGTCACGTCTTCGAGTAGAGCGCCTCCGGCCCGCACGGCGACGCGCGGCGCGACCGCCTGCGACGTCCTGGTGCCGGCGAGCACGAGTGCGCTCGCGCCGCTGGCCTCGAGGGCCGCCACGAGGGCCCGGACGCGCGTCTCCTGGTTGTCCTGGGGCAGCTCCAGCCGGTGGACGACCGGCACGTACGCGGCCGCCGCCTGCGCGGCCTCCTCTCCGGCCGCCACGGCCTCGACGGGAGCGCCGCAGCTCTGCGCCAGCGCGCGGGCGGCGCCGACCGCTTGGAGAGCGGCGCGTGTCGGACCTTCGGGCGTCGACTCGATCCACACCAGCACCGGCGCGCTCATCGGCCCGCCTCGCGCAGGTAGCGTGCGACCTCGCTCGCCGCTTCGACCGGATCGCCGTCCAGCACGCGACCGAGCCGATCGCGCTGCGACATCGTGCGTCCTACCGTCCGGACGGCCGACGCTGAACCTTCGGCAGGCTCGATCCGCGTCTCCTTGCGCTTTGCCTTCATGATGTTCGGCAGCGTCGGGTAGCGAGGCTCGTTCAGGCCCTGCTGCGTCGACACCACGGCGGGCAGCGGCAGGAGGAGCGTCTCGGTGCCGACGTCTGCGTCGTGCTCGGTCCGAACGGCGCCGTCCTCGAGCGTCAGTGCGGTGGTCCAGTCCGATAGCGGCCAGCCCAGCGCCTCCGCGAGCGCCGGTCCCAGGGACGCGCTGTCCCAGTCGGCCTGCTTTCCACCGACGAACACGAGGTCCGCCTGCTCGTCGCGCACCACCTCGGCCAGCCGCACCGCGACGGCCAACGGATCGAGCGCCTCGTCGCTCACCAGGAGCCGGGCCCGGTCGGCGCCCATCGCCAGCGCGGTACGCAGCGCCTCCTCGGTCCGCTCCGGCCCCAACGCCACCGCCACGATCTCCGCGTCCAGGCCGTCGTCCCGCATACGGAGCGCCTGCTCCACGCCGTACTCGTCCATACCGTCGAGCACCCAGGCGGCGCCCGACAGGGCGACCTCCCCGTCCTCGAGCCTGACCCGCGCCTCGGCGTCGGGCACCTGTCGGATCACCGTCACGATCTTCATCCCTGCCTCCCGTTCAGGCCGCCGCCGCGCGCGACGTGCCGCGCGACGACGAGCCGCTCGATCTCGCTCGGGCCCCTTCGATCACGGTCGCCCTCCGCGCTCACGATCCCTGTAGATCTGGCGCGTGATCACCATCCGCTGAATCTCGCTCGTTCCCTCGTAGATCCGCGTCACCCGTGCGTCGCGCAGGTACCGCTCGACCGGATGATCTCGGGTGTAGCCGGCGCCTCCGAACACCTGGAGCGCGGCGTCGGTCACGAAGCCGGCCGTCTCGGAGGCGAACAGCTTCGCCATCGACGCCTCCTGCGTCACGCGGAACCCGCGATCCATCGCCCACGCCGCCTTCTGGGTCAGCAGGCGCGCGGCCTCGAGACGCGTCACCATGTCGGCCAGGGGGAAGCCGACGCCCTGGAACGCACGAATGGACCGCCCGAACGCCTCGCGCTCGTCGGCGTAGTCGCGCGCCGCCTCGAACGCGGCCCGACCGATGCCGACCGACTGCGCGGCGATCCCGATGCGGCCCCCGTCCAGCGAGGCCATCGCCATCACGAAGCCTTCGCCCTCGTCTCCGAGACGATGATCCTCGGGCACGAACACGTCGTCCAGCGTCACGGTGGTCGTGACCGCCGCGTGCTGGCCCATCTTGCGTTCGGGCGCGCCGAACGATAGGCCGGCCGTGTCGCGCGGAACGAGGAACGCGCTGATGCCGCGCGCTCCCGCCTCGGGATCGCCGACCGCGAGCACCAGGTAGAGATCCGCCTCGCCTCCGCCGGTGACCCACGCCTTCGTGCCATGCAGCCGGTACCCGCCCGGCACCGCCGTGGCACGCGTGCGCATCGCCGCCGCGTCGGAGCCCGCCTGCGTTTCCGACAGGCAGAACGCGCCGAACCAGGCGCCGCTGGCCAGCTGCGGAAGGTAGGCCCGCTTCTGCTCTTCGCTGCCGTACGCGACGAGCATCTTCTGCGGCAGGCCGTTCGTGACCGCCATGAGCGTGCCGTGGGCCGCGTCCGCGGCCGAGATCTCCTCGACCGCCACGGTGAACGCCAGCGTGCCCAAGCCCGACCCGCCGTACGCCTCGGGCGTGCTCACGCCCATCAGGCCCATACGACCCATCTCGGCGAGGGTCGCACGCGGAAACCGGGGCTCGACGTCGAGCCCCGCGGCGACGGGCGCGATCCGCTCGCGGGCGAAGTCGCGCACGTGGCGCCGGAGGTCCTTCAGGTCGTCGGGCAGCTCGAAGTTCACGGGCGTGCCTGGGGCGTGAGCATGGCGAGGACTGTACCACCGCCGTCGCCGATCTATTCTGGACGCATGGACGCTCACGACCTGCTCGCCCGCCTGCCCGAATTCGTGGACGTCGACGCCGTGCGCGGCGTCGACGCGATCATCCAGTACGACGTGGAGCGCCCGCTCTGGCACGAGATCCGCGAGGGAGAGGTCCAGGTGCACGAAGGTCGCGCCGAGGCGCCGGACCTGGTGGTCCGTGCCAGCGACGCGCTGCTCCTGGACTTGTTCCACGGAAAGGCGAGCCCGACGATGGCGATCATGTCGGGACGCCTGAAGGTGAAGGGCGACATGCGGCTGGCCCGCGACCTGATCTCGCTGGTGGACCGTGAAAGGCTCGCCTCGCTGACGTGACCGGACGACGACCGGCGCGGCCGCCTCACGGACGGATCAGTCGTCGTCCGCTTCTGCGTCCAGCGCGCGTTCGAACGTGCGTGCGAGGTCGGGCCGCTCGACGAGATCGCCGGACCGCTCCTCGCGAACCCGGAGCCGCGGACGGGCGCCGTCGACGTCGGCGCGGTAGGCGAGGTGTCGAGCCAGCTCGCCGACCGCGTCCCGCGCCGACCCCGACGACGCGGCGAAGCGCTCGCGCCGCCGGGCGCCGCTGGGCGCCTCCAGCACGACCAGGATCGACGCGCGCCCGGCCTTCGCACCGATGATGAGCTGTTCGACGGCCCAGCCGTAGTTCATGGCGGGCCGCCTCGCGTACCCGTGGGCGCCTCGGAACCGACCGGAGCGTCAGCATGCGAACGCGCGGAGCGGGAGCCGCTCCGCACGTTCGCCACGTCACGATCGCTCACGCGCGAGGCGCGAGATCCGTGGGTCAGTCGGCCGCAGGCCCCGGGCACAGCGCTCCGAGGCTTCCGGCCGGGACCGGAACGAGGACCGCGTCGATGAAGTGCACGACGCCGTTGCTCGCTTCGTAGTCGGTCGCGACGACGTTCACCGTCTGCGGGAGCGCGTCCGTGAGGGTCACGCCACCGTTCACGCCCACGGTGATGCCGGGATCGGCGATCTCTCCGCTGGCCAGGGCGCTCGAGAGCAGCGTGTCCACGGTAACGCCGTCCAGCGTGACGACGTCTTCCGCCATCACCTTTCCGGGGACCACGTGGTACAGGAGGATGTCGCCCAGCAGCGGGTTCGCCAGCAGATCGTCGGCCGTGAAGCCGCCGGCGCAGACGCCGTCGACCGCCGCGATGACGTCGCCGATCGCCTCGTTGCTCGGTGCGAACAGCGTGAACGGGCCGGCAGCGTCGTCGTCGAGAGCTCCGGCCAAGCCGGCCGCGCCGACCGCCGCCTCGAGCGTGCTCAGGGTGTCGTAGTAGCCGACCAGGTCTGCGATCGATGCCTGCGGATCGACGCTCTCGTCGGCGGTCGAGCACGCCGCCAGGACGAGCGCGAGCACAGGTACGAGTAGGAAAACGATCTTCTTCATGGTGCCTCCTTGGGCAGCCCCGCATTGGCCTCTCGCACGGATCGGGGGAGTCGCACGTGCGATACGAGGTTGTACCGTTCCCGCGTTCGGCCCAAAAGCAACCTGAACCGCATTCGGTCACTCGCACGATAGGACACCGGAACGTCGGCGGCCGTCCGCGCGCTACGCCGCGCATCGACGCGCGGCTAGCGTCGCGTCAGGACGACGCCGCCTCGAGCCCGAACGCCCGGTGCACCGCCTTCAGGGCGTCCTCGGCCTGCGCTGCCGGGATGACGACCGAGACGCGCACCTCGCTGGTCGCGATCATCTCGATGTTCGCGCCGACCGACGCGACCGCATCGAACATCGTGCCGGCCACGCCGGGCGTCGATCCCACGGCCACGCCCACGATCGAGAGCTTCGCGACGTCGCCGCTGGCGTCCGCGTGACCGCCGATCTCGGCCAGGATCGGCGCGACCGCGTCGAGCGCGTCGGGAACCAGATCCTCGGCCACGGTGAACGCCATCTGCTGACGGCTGGCGCCCTCGCCGGGCACGCCCTGGATGATCATGTCGACGCTGACGTGCGCGTCGCCCAGCGCCCGGAAGAGCCTCGCGGCGATTCCGGGCGTGTCGGGCACGCCGACGAGATCGATCCGGGCATGGTTGCGGTCCAAAGCGACGCCGGTGACGGGAGAGTCGGTGATCATGCGGTCCTCCGACCGTTCGAGCCTCCGGACGATCGTGCCCGGAGCGAAAGCGAAGCTGCTGCGCACGTGGACGCGGACGCCGTAGCGTCGCGCGTACCAGACGCTGCGGGGATGAAGCACCTTCGCGCCGAGCTGCGCCAGCTCGAGCATCTCGTCGTAGTCGACCTCGGGAAGCCGGGTGGCGCTCGGGACCAGGTGCGGATCGGTGGTGTAGACGCCGTCGGTATCGGTGAAGATCTCGCACTCCGCAGCGCCGAGGGCCGCGGCCAACGCGACCGCCGTCGTGTCGGACCCGCCGCGCCCCAGCGTCGCCGTATCGCCCAGCGAGTTCATGCCCTGGAAGCCGGCGACCACCACGACGTGGAACGACGCCAACGCGGCGCGGAGGCGCGATGGATCCACCTCGAGGATGCTGGCCTCGCCGTGGAGGTCGCTGGTCCGGAAACCGGCCTGCGCTCCGGTGAACGAGCGGGCGGAAACGTCCAGCGCCTGCAGCGCCATGCAGAGCAGCGCGGTGGCCTGCTGCTCGCCCGTCGCCATCAGGGCGTCGAGCTCGCGCCGGTCCGGCCGCGGCGTCAGCTCTCGGGCCATTCCGATGAGCCGGTCGGTCGAGCGGCCCATCGCCGAGACGGTGACGACGACGCGGTCGCCCTGCTCGACCTGGCGAGCGATGCGCGCGGCGACCTTTCGGATGCGGTCCAGATCGCCGACGCTGGTTCCGCCGAACTTCCAGACCCTCAGGCCCGGACCGTCTTCCGGCGATCGGTCGCGTATCGGAACGGGGGACGAGGCGGCCTCCATAGGCCGACGAGGATACCTCAGTCGACCGGACGTACAGGGCCGAGAGTCCCGGTGGTCACGTGGTAGAAGGGCTTCATGACGACCGACGATGTCCCTCTCCGCGTCGCGATCGTCGGGGCGGGCCCCTCCGGCCTGTTCGCGGCGGACGCGCTCCTCAAGGCCCGCGACGACGTGCGGGTCGACGTCTTCGATCGACTGCCCACCCCGTACGGCCTGGTCCGCTACGGCGTCGCTCCGGACCACGCGAAGATCAAGTCGGTCACGAAAGCGTTCGAGAAGACGTGCCGCGATCCCCGGCTGCGCTTCTTCGGCAACGTCGACGTCGGCAAGGACGTCACGGTCGACGAGCTGGGCCGCTACGCCCACGCCGTGATCCTGGCGGTCGGCGCCTCGAGCGACCGCTCGCTGGGCGTGCCTGGCGAGGATCTCGAGGGCAGCCTGTCCGCGACCGAGTTCGTGGCCTGGTACAACGGCCACCCCGACTACGTGGACCTCGAACCTCACCTCGACGCGCGTCACGTCGCCGTGGTCGGGATGGGCAACGTGGCCGTCGACGTGGCTCGCATCCTCGCGAAGTCCGTCGAAGAGCTGGCCACCACGGACATCGCCGATCACGCCATCGAGGCCCTCGCCGAGAGCCGGGTCGAGGAGATCTCGATGCTGGGGCGGAGGGGCCCGGCGCAGGCGAAGTGGACCACGAAGGAGCTCCGCGAGCTGGGCGAGCTCGAAAACGCCGACCTGTACGTCGATCCCGCAGAGCTCGTGCTGGATCCCGCGTCCGCGGCGGCGGCCGAGGCGGACGCGATGACGAAGCGCAACCTCGGCCTCCTCGCCGACTTCGCGGCGCAGGAGCCTCGGGGCAAGCCACGCAAACTGCACCTGCGCTTCTTCGTCTCCCCCGCGGAGCTCCACGGCGAAGACGGTCACGTCAGGAGCATGACCCTGGGTCGGAACCGGCTCGAGGAGCGCGAGGGCGGCTACCTCTCCGCCGTGGACACGGGCGAGCGCGAGACGATCCCTGCCGACCTGGTGCTGCGCTCCGTCGGCTACCGGGGCGTCGCGATTCCGGGCGTGCCGTTCGACGTTCGGCGCGGCGTGGTTCCCAACGAGGGCGGGCGCGTCGTGGACGAGGAGGGTCACGCCGTGCCCGGCATGTACGTCGCCGGCTGGATCAAGCGAGGCCCGAGCGGCGTGATCGGCACGAACAAGGCGGACGCGATGCGGACCGTGGAGGCGCTCCTCGCCGATCCCCTGCCCGAGCCCGACGACGCGTCGGATCCGGCCCTTCCCGCCATGCTGGCCGAGCGGGGGGTGTCGGTGGTGGACTTCGCGGGCTGGCTCGCGCTGGACCGCGCCGAGGTCGGTGCGGGGACGGCGTCGGGCCGTCCACGGGTCAAGGTCGTCACGGTGGCCGACATGCTGCGGCACGCCGAGCGCTCGGCCGACGGCTAGCGTCGCCCCGCCCCTCCGCGCCGGCGTTCGCTGCGCCGACGTCCAGCTCGTCTCGAGCGCGCCCCGGATCACCGGGGCGCGCTCCTCGTCCCGTGGCGCTCCGAGCGGTCGCATCGGTGACCACGGGTCGCTGTTCGCGGACCACCGAATCGAGCCTCTAGGCCATGTGATCGTGCACGTAGCGCAAGAATCGGAGCCGATTTCGACTCGGACGAAGCGCCGATCGTCGCATTCGGGGCTTGCGCCCGTGACACTGTGCACGTATCATCGTTCGACGGCCGGGCCGTCCCGAAGGTCGGGACGCGACCGCGTCCCGATCCCCATCCACAGGAGGAACCCATGGGACCATCTCGCAAAGAGATCCTGACCACCCTCGAAGAGCAGAACGTCAGCTTCCTGCGCATGCAGTTCACCGACATCCTCGGGCACAACAAGAACGTCGAGGTTCCCGTCTCGCAGTTCGAGAAGGCGGTGGACGGCGAGCTGATGTTCGACGGCTCGTCGGTGCAGGGATTCACGCGCATCGAAGAGTCCGACATGCTGCTCAAGCCGGATTTCGATACCTTCCTGATCTTTCCCGAGATCGTCGAGGGCGTCGGGCGCGGCAAGGTCGCGCGCCTGATCTGCGACATCGCGAATCCGGACGGCTCGCCGTTCGAGGGCGATCCTCGCTACGCGCTGCGGCGCCAGATCGAGCGCCTCCAGGCCTTGGGATTCGACGATCTGTCGACGGGGCCCGAGCCCGAGTTCTTCATGTTCACGCGGCACGCCGACGGATCGCCCACGACCGACACGCACGACGCAGCGGGGTACTTCGATCTCGCTCCTCTCGACCGCGGCGAAGAGGCGCGGCGCGACATGGTGAACGCGCTCGTCGAGATGGGCTTCGAGATCGAAGCGGCGCATCACGAGGTGGCGCCCGGGCAGCACGAGATCGACTTCAAGTACGGTCCCGCCCTCGCGACCGCGGACAGCATCGCCACGTTCCGCTACGTCGTGAAGCGCATCGCGCTCAACCACGGTCTGCACGCCACCTTCATGCCCAAGCCGGTGGCGGGCATCAACGGTTCGGGCATGCACACCCACCTGTCGCTGTTCAAGAACGGTCAGAACGCCTTCTTCGACGAGAGCGCCGATCTTCAGCTCAGCACCACCGCCCTGCACTTCATCGGCGGCCTGCTCGAGCACGCCACCGGAATGGTCGCGATCACGAACCCGACCGTGAACAGCTACAAGCGCCTCACGCCGGGCTACGAGGCCCCGACGAACATCGCCTGGTCGGCCTCCAACCGCAGCGCGATGATCCGGATCCCGGCGCGCCGCGGCACGGGAACGCGGTGCGAGCTGCGGATGCCCGATCCGACGTGCAACCCGTACCTGGCGCTCGCCGTGATGACCGCCGCGGGCCTCGACGGCATCGAACGGGGCCTCACGCCGCCTCCGGCGATTCAGCGCAACATCTTCGACATGAGCGTGCGCGACCGCCGTCGCCACAAGATCAAGGAGCTTCCGGGCACCTTGCGGGAAGCGATCGCGGCGTTCGAGAAGGACAAGGTCATGCAGGCCGCGCTCGGTGAGCACATCGCCGGTCAGTTCGTCTTCGCGAAGACCGCGGAGTTCGAGGAGTACCGCGTCGAGGTCCACGACTGGGAGCTGGACAACTACCTGGTGGAGTACTGAGCAGCGCTTTCCGCCCACCCGAACGAACGACGATCGGCCGGCGTCCACGCCGGCCGATCGTCGTTCGCGTCCCGCTACCCGGGCCGCTCCGCGTGCAGGCTCAGTCGGATCGGCGCGCAGGCACCCACGCCACGAGACGTTCGAATCGGTAGTCGCTCTCCGCCTCGGCACGGTCCAGGAGATCGGCCAGCCGAGCGAGGCGGGTCTCCGACGCTCCCTCGAGCCGCCGCGTCGCGAGCCACGCCCCGCGCCACGCTCGGAATCCTTCGCGCCTGAACCAGCGCACGCCCTCGTGAGCGTGCACGCCCAGAATCGTGCGGACCGGCCCCTCCCGGTCCAGCCCCGACAGGGCGGACCGGACGATCCGCACCGCCTCGGGATCCGGCTCGGAATCTGGCTCTGGATCCGGCTCTGGCACGCCCCGGCCACCCACCGCCTCGCTGCCGTCCGTGCGGCGCGCATGCGCGCCGTCGCCGGTCGCGGCCGACGTGGGGGAGCGAGCGTCCGACGCCTCGTCGTCGGCGCTGCCGCGTCCCTCCGCGGACGCGGTCGGCGACGGCGTGGCGGGCTCCTTCGCGGACGCCGTCGTGGACCCCTTGGTGGAGGCCGTGGTGGGCCCTGTCGTGGACGCATCGCCTCCGGCGGCCTCGGGCTCCGCCGCGACGCTCGCGTGGCGGACCGGTAGCGACTCGAGCCACAACGTGGCCCACGCCTCCGCGCCGATCCCCAGCGGCTCGTCCTGGACCAGGCGCGTCGCGACCGCACGATCGAGCCGCAGTCGCCTGGCCGCGTCCGCCGGCCGCGCGAACGAAGCGGCGACGGCCCAGGCGTGGCGCCACGCCGGTCCGGGCGCTTCGGCGTTCGGCGGGACGCGCGTCCACATCGCTCGCAGCCGGTCGGCGTCGGGACGAAGGTCGTCGACCACCTCGCGTACCGCCCGCACGAACGGCTCCAGCTCCCGGTCGCTGGGCGGATGGACCGTGGCGGCGGGCTGCCCGTCGCCGCCGGCCGACTCGGCCGCGGACGCCGGCTGGGGCTGGGCCTTGGCTGCCGGCTCGGGCGCGCTCGTCGCCGCCGCTTCCGACCCGGCCGCAGCGGCCGCCTTCGTCGAGGCCGCCGGCTCCGTCCCGCTCGCGGCATCGGCCGGGGGCGCGACGGGAGCGTCGCTCGCGAGCGACGCGAACGCGCGGTGAAGCGGAGCGAGCTCGAGATCGTGCAACGCGTCGTCCAGATCGGGCACGCCGCTCCCGTCCAGGTGGTTCAGTAGCCGTTCCCAGCGACCGTCCGTGTCGCGGATCTCGCGGATGTCGAGCAGCACACGGCACTGATAGGCGCCCAGGTGCACGGACAGCCCATCCTCGCGCCAAGCGTCGGACCTGGCCAGGTGCTCGTCGCCGCTCGTCAGCTCGCGGTAGCGCACGAAGCGATCGACGCCGCCTCGCAGCCCCAGCACCTCCTCGAGGCGCTCGCGCCGCGTTCCGCCACCGGACCGGTCCGGGAACGGTGCCGTGTGACGGATCGTTCCGTACGCCTCGCCGTAGCGGTTGTGGTAGAGCACCAGGTTGGCGGGACCGCCCTGTTCGCCGTTCGCGTACGCGAACACGTCGTGCAGCTGTCCGTGAGCGCCGCGGACCTCGAACAGGCGGAAGCGATCCGTCCCTGCGAACGCACGCCGACGCTCCAGCAGCGGTGCGATCCGGGCGCGGTGTCGGTCCACCATGTCGGGTGCCGGGCGCTCGTCGAGCTTCGCCCGGCGGTATTCCATGCCGTACTTCTCACGGAGCCCCTCGACCTGGCCGTGTCCGAACATCGGCAGTCCCGGCAGCGTGGCCATGAGCGTGGCGACGCCGAACGCCTTGTCGCCGTCGCCGAACTGCGCGATCGTGGTCTCCTCGTCGGGGTTGTTCATGAAGTTCACGAACCGGGCCAGGATCTGCGGGTCGAACTCGAGCACGTTCCGCATCAGCTGCTGGTAGTCCTCGTTCGCCTCGCGCGCGAGCATGTTCATGAACGCGCTGTTGTAGACCCGGTGCATGCCCAGCGTCCGGACGAAGTAGCCCTCCATCATCCAGAACGCCTCCGCCAGCAGGAGGGTGCCCGGAGCCTCCTCCGCGACGCGGTCCACGACTTCGCGCCAGAACTCGACCGGCATGCGTCGCTCGAACGCCTCGTCGGAGATCGATCCGTACGCGCTCCGCGACGGAATCGCGCCGCCGTGACCGGGCGGCGGGTACCAGAGCCGCTGCACGTGCTGCTTGGCGAGCGTCATCGCGGCGTCGAAACGGATGATCGGGAACCGTCGAGCCACGTCGAGGATCACGTCGATCACGGCCCGGCGCGCCTCCTCGTTCAGGTAGTCGATCTGCGCCGTGTCGTTCCACGGCATCGTCGTGCCGTCGTTGCCGTGATAGACGTAGCGCCGTTCTCCGGTCGCACGCTCCAGGCGCTCGAAGACGACCGCGGCGTCCCGCGACTCCCAGTAGCCGTCCTCGATCCGGACCTCGATCCGGTCGTCGCCAGACAGGTCGGGGCCGGTGAAGGCGTAGCCGGGATAGGGCGGATGCGGCAGGCTCAGGAACCGGTCGGGATGCTCGACGACCCAGCGGCCGTCGATCCCGACGTGGTTGGGCACCATGTCGGCCGCGAGGCGGATCCCGTGCCGCCAGGCGCGGTCGCGCAGGTCGCGCCACGCCTCGTCGCCCCCGAGGTCGGCAGCGATCTGATAGTCGTACAGCGCGTACGCGCTCGCCACGGCGTCCTCTTGTCCGCGCAGGCGCTTGATGCGGGCCGACGCTTCGCTACGCTCCCACAGCCCGATCAGCCACAGACCGGTGAAGCCGTGCGAACGGAGCTCGGCCAGCGCCTCGTCCGGCACCTCGTCGAGCCGTCGCACCTCGCGATCGGTCCAGCGCGACAGCTGATCGAGCCAGACGTACGCGTTCTTCGCCACCAGGACGACGCTGGGCATCCAGTCCGCATCAGGGCTGTACGCCTCGGGCTCGTCCCGTCCCCGGGACAGCGATGCCCGGTCCAGGACCGGCGCCGGGCCCGGCGGTCCTGGAGCCGCGCCGGCCCTGAGCTCGCTCAGCATGTCCAGCGAGCGGGCCAGCTTCGCGAGCAACCCCTCGAACGCGGATCCCAGGCGTGCGCCCCAATGCTCGCGCACGTACCTCAGCTGTCCCTCGAGCGAGGTCGGGCTCGCGCGCATCGGCGCTCGCAACAGCGACCACAGGTCGTCGCCGCCGGGAACGTCCGGCAGGCCCGGCAGGTCGGCCAACCTGCGCTCCATCGCGTCCGCAACCGCAGCGTCGTCCTCCCCGAGGCCGCTTTCGTCGACCAGCTCGTGGAAACGCTCGAGCGCGGGATTCTCGTTCGCGAGCCGCACGGCGATACGCTCCTCGAGCGCGACCTCGCCGCCGGGAAGCGCGTCGACCTGGCCGGACAGCCACGAAGAGACCGTCGCGTCGCCCCGCATCACCTCCGCCGGCGGGAACGCCGCGACGAACGCTCGCTTGGCGGTGCGCAGCCTTCCCTCGCCCAGCCGCTCTGCGAGCTCGGCGTCCAGCCGCGACGTCCAGACGGGATCCCGCTCGCGCCTGTAGGCTTCCAGCATCAGGTGGATCGCCTCGTCGAGCAGCCCCGCCGCGACGATCTCCGCGCCCGATACCGCAGCCTCGGGAAAGCGGCGCGCGTCGCGCTCGTGGTTGATGCGGTCAGCCAGCCGCTCGGCCGCAGCGGGGTCCGCGACCAGCACGCGTCCTCGCAGATCCACGAGCGAAGCTTCGACGCCGTAGCGCTTTCGGGCCGCGAGCGCGACGTGAAAGTCGCGCCTCAAGCGGACGTCGTCCGGGAGCTTGAGGATGATCATGGCGGTCTCCTGCGTCTGCACGAGGCGGAACCGCCTCGCGACGGGTACGGTAGGGATACTGATCCGACGGTACCACGCTCGGTCGGCCTGCCTCTGGAACCGGTACGGACCGTCCGTTCGCTATCGTCCGCTCGAGAGGAGCACGCATGCCTCCCTGGAAACGACCTCGGGCACGTTCCCGTGAACGCCGCAGCGTCGCGCGCCTCGTCGGCGCCACGGTTCTCGTCGTCCTGCTCGTCGCCTGCGGAGGCGAGGCTCCCCTTCCCGGCGATCCGCTGCGCATCGCGAGCGGTCGGCTGCAGGACCCGGTGCTGGGCGAGCCGTACCGCGCCGACGTCGTCGCGGTCGGCGGCCTGCGCCCGTACGATCTGCGCCTCGAGGAGGGCGCCCTTCCGCCGGGCATCGCGCTGCAGAACGGCGTGCTGGTGGGGACCCCCACCGAGCTCGGCCGCTTCGAGTTCACCATCGCCGTCTCGGACGCGAACCTCTCCTCGACGTTCGAGACGTTCACGCTCGCCGTTCGCGACGTGCCGGTCCCGCGCCTGCAGCTGGCCGTGCCGGAGACGGAGGTGCGCGACACGACCGTGCTCCGCGGCCGGGTCGAGGAGGCGCGCAACCTACGCGCCGTGCGGCTTCGCCTGAGCTGGGGCGATCTGGAGCTGGCCCTGCCGGACGACGCCGTGCGCGCCTCGCGACCCGACGTGGCTCTGTTCTGGGAGCCTCGACCCGACGGCGTCGCGATCGACCTCGCCGTGCTGGGCGAGGCGTACACCGGCTCGGGCGAGCTGTTCCGGCTCGAGGTCACGGCCGACGAGGCGATCCGATTGGGCTTCGACATGACGGTGGAGCTGCTCTACAGCGGTCGCCACGCCTACGATGCGCGACGCGTCGGGGCGCCCCCCGTCGCGGCTGTGACGCCATCGGCGAACGAGGATGGCGGCGACGGGCTCGCCGGCGACGAGGCGCCGGCCGACGGGAACGGGACGGACCCGTCCGCGCCCGACCCGAGCGAATCGGACCCGAGCGAATCCGGCACGAACGCTCCCGAGTCGGAGGCGCCGTGAGACGCGTCGCGATCCGTCGCATCGCGCTGGCGCTCGTCGTCGCGCTGACGGCTCAGGGAACGGCGACGTCGGTGCTCGAGCGCTCGGTCGCGGAGATCTTCGGTCGTGCCGACGCGGCCGTCTTCGGCGAGGTCACGTCGGTCGATTCGGAGCTCGTCGACGACCGGATCCGTACCCGCGTCGAGATCGCCGTCGCTCGTGTCTTCTCCCCACCCGGCGACGCCCTGCCGGGCGACCAGAACGCCGACGCACGCGCGGACGAGATCGGGACGGCGGACGAGGTCCGCGTCCTGACGTTTCTGGCGGGACAGCTTCCGTCCGGAAGCACGACCGTCGTAGACGACGTTCCACTTCCGTCGAGAGGCGATCGCGTTCTCGTGGCCTGGTACCAGGGCGACGATCTCGTCAGCCCGATCGTGGGGGTATGGCAGGGGCTTTGGCATCTCAGCGAGGACGGCCTGATCGACGCGCGGGGACGCGTCCTCGGCGTGGACGACGACCTGGTCACGCTCGGCGGCGCGGAGCGTGACGTCGCGACGGTCCTGAACGCCCTCGAGACCGCGCTCGACGAAAGCGGCGACGTGCGCCTGGACGACCGCCTCGGCACCGACGATCCCGACGCGCCTCGAGACGCCCTGCCGGACGCCCCGTCGGCTCCCGAGGGCGGCGACGAGGGCGCCGCGGAGGGCGCCGCCGAGGGCGCTGACGAGGACGGCCGTGCAGGCGAAGCGGCCCCACCGGGCCCGGCGGGGCCGCCCACGCCGATCGAGCTGCGGGTGGACGTGCCGGACGACGAAGCGCTGCGATCGGCGCTCGACGACGCGACTCGCGCCTGGACAGACGTCGGCGTGCCGCTGCGTCTCGTCATCGACGACGAGGCGTCGGACCGCGTCCGGATCGGGTCGCTCGCGGCGTTCGGATCGGACGGGCTGGCCTACTCGCGGCGCGTGGCCGACCGCGACGGCGTCGAGCTGCTCCTGCGTCCCGGGCCGGACGGTCGGCGGGTGGACGTGCTTGCGCGCGAGCTGGGGCGCTGGCTCGGGCTACCGGACGACGGCCCTCTCGGCCGCGAGCGTGACGTCGCCGCAGACGGCGTGCGCACGGGCCTGTTTCCCGCCGACGCGCTGCTTCTTCCCGACCCGCAGGACGCGGCCGCGTTGCTTCGTGTCCGCAGCGGTCGCCCCGAGGACCTCGACGGCGACGGGGTCGTGGACCTCTACGACCTGGCGCTGCTCGCGGAGGCGTACGGATCGGTCGGAACGCGCCTGCGGGCCGATCTCGACGGCTCCGGCCGCGTGGACGACGCCGACGTCGACCGCCTCGAGGAGGCGTACGAGTTCCTGCCGGCCTCGCGCGACGCGCCCGGCGAGCGACGATCGACGGATCCGGGCTCTGCCCAGAACTGATCGCTCAGCTGGACGCGATGGCGTCGATCGCCCTCGCGAGCTCGACGTCCTTGACCGTGATGCCGTCGGCATCGTGGGTCGTGAGGTCGATGGTCACGCGGTCGTAGACGTTCCCGAGCTCGGGGTGATGACCGCGCTTCTCGGCCTCGACACCGACACGCACCAAGAACGCCAGCGCCTCGGGGAATCCACCGAACGTCAGGGACCTGTGCAGCTTGCCGTTCTCGACGCTCCAGGCGGGCAGCGACTCGAGCGCGGAGCGGATCGCGTCGTCGTTCAGGGCCTCGGACATGGGCACCTCCTGCGTCGAGCGTGTCAGATCCGCGGCGCTGGGCACGTAGGGCCTGGCACGTACGACCCGGCACCGTCGGCCTGGCATGCGGGCCTGGTGGCGTTCATGGACGCGACCGCGCGTGGAGCCTGGGGGCCCGGTGCGCCGGGCGGGCCTGGGCGTCGTCAGGCATCCTGCCGACTCGGGATCGTCGTGCTCGGGAGGTACGCGACCACGAGCTGCTGCGCGCCGTGGACGCAGATGAACGTGCCGCCGCCCAGACGCTCCACGAGGTGCTCGCGGAACGAGCCGATCACCTGGCCGGGCAGCATGGCCACGAGGTGGTCCGCGCCTCGGATTCCGTAGCGACGGACCGTGACGGTCCGTCCGTTGACGGTGACGTCGACGGGCTCGCCCACGAACGGCACGACCACGGCCGGCTCGGCCGACGGATCGGTCGCGCCGATGAGCGCGATCGCGTCGGACAGCGCGTCGGGGGAGGCGTACAGCGCCAGTAGCGCTCGCTGCACGAAGCCGTGCAGCCACCCCTCGTCGAGCTCGCCACCGACGCCTCGAGCGGCGCCCTGCATGAGGCGCTGCAGCGCCTCGCGCCGATCGGGCGCCTTGCCCACGATCTGGCCGGCGCGCCGGAGCGCGTCGCTGACCAGGCCCGTGGGGTCGCCCGGCGCGCCGGGCGCCAGCATCCGTAGCACCGCGAGCTGCTCGTCGTGCCGGTCGCTGGCCAAGATGTGCAACGTGGCGGCCGCCTCGGCCACACGGGCGGCCAGCGAGCCGCCGCTCTCGCGCATGCGCAGGTGCAGGTAGTCGCTCTCGAGGAACGTCTCGACCTCGTCGCCGTCGACGGCGACGACGCGGTCCTCGTTCAGCGGAATCTCGACGTTGCCGACGTAGAGGTGCCGTTCCTGCCCCTGCACCGTGATCGCCAGGTCGCGACCAGCGAACGGAAGACGTACCGGGCCCGCGAGACGCAGCGTCACGGTTCGCGCCGAGACGGGAAGATCGGTCCGCCGCAGACCGGGCGAGACCGCGAACAGCACGCCTCCGGAGAGCTGCGGCTCCTCGGCGGAACCGCCGACCGAGCGCGGCACGAGCTGCTCGAGGCGCGCGAAGAACGCTTCGACGTGCTGCTTGAACTTGCTCTGGTCGCGACGGAGCATGGCGATCTGGCTCCGCTCGACCTCCTGCCGCTCGCGAAGCTGCCGCTCGAGGTCCTTGCGGCGCGCTTGTCGCTGCCAATCGGACAGCCGCTGCCGCGCCAGGTCGCGCAGCGCCGAGCGCAGCTCCGACGCGTCGGCCCCGCGAGGCTCGACCGCTGCTCGCTTGCCTGCGTAGGGGTCCTTCACGACCTCGATCGCCATGCGCCTCAGGTAGTCCAGCGACTGCTTTCGCTCGATCGGTGGCACGGGGTCGCCGTCTCGCAGGTGCATCAGGGCGTCGACGACGTCGCGGGCGATCACGACCAGGCTGTCGACGTCCGAGAGCGAGACCAACGGATCGACCCGGTCCGGTACCGGCTCGACCACGCGGAACTGACGCAGGTTCGCGTCGTGCCCGAACGCCTTCGTGGCCCGGAAGCGCTCGAAGTTGCGCATCGTCGCGTAGAGCACGCGCGCGGTGACCCGCTCCCGCTCCGCGCGCCAGGCCGCCGCCATCCCCTCGGCGAACCGTTCCACCTCGCGGCCGAAGACGCGCTGAGCGAGGCGCTGGAGCACCTGCTGCTCGTGCCGCTCCTGCTCGGTCGGCGGCGCGGACGACTCGGGCCCTGCCAGCAGCACGGCCTCCTCGGCGTCGCCGAACAGCAGCTTGTCGGCGATCTCGAGCGGAGCTCCGCCCGAGCCGGCGACCTCGAGGCGCCCACGGTCGGACGAGGGCGCGCCCCAGTCGTCGTCCAGCTCCAGCGGAGGGCTGCCCCCCAGGACGAGATCGTCGAACGACGGCTCTCGGTCGTTCCCGAGGTCCTCGAGCCCCGTCTCTCGCTGCCCGAGCTCCCGGCTGAGACGTTCGAAGCGCGAGCGCTGATCCGGATCGAGACGGTCGGCCACCTCGGCGATCTGCCGGCGGAGCGCCCAGATCGTGTCCGCGCCGCCACGGACCGCCCGTCGGTGACGAAGGTCGTCCATCTTGTACTCGAACAGCTCGAGCGCCAGGGCGGGCATGTCGTGAACCATCGTGACGCGAGTATACGTACGCCTTCGGACCCCAGGCGCGAAACCCTGCACACCGCGCTTCCGCGCGCTTGACGCCCTTCTTCCCCTAGGCGATGATGGCCAGGGACGGGCGGCGTTCCGCCCGAGGAGGTCTAGGCAATGCCCCACATCATCGCCGAACCTTGCATCGGCACGAAGGACCAGGCGTGCGTCGACGTCTGTCCCGTCGAGTGCATCTACGAGGCCGACGATCAGTTCTACATCCACCCCGAGGAGTGCATCGATTGCGGAGCGTGCATCCCCGCCTGCCCCGTCGACGCGATCTTCCCCGAGGAGGACGTTCCCGCCGAGTGGGAGTCGTTCATCAAGAAGAACTACGCGCTCTCCGGACTCTGATCCGACCCTGAAGAGCCGGCGCTCGGTCCCTCGGCCCGCTGGGCCAGGCGGCCGAGCGCGCTCGTGACGACCTCGACCGCCGCATCGAAGTCGTCGAGCTGCAGGTGCTCGTCGGGAGCGTGGTCCAGCCGCGCGTCTCCCGGCCCGTACGCCAGCGCGGGCGCCGGCCAGCGTCCGGCGACGACGTTCCAATCGCTCGTTCCGGTCTTGACGACGGTCCGGGGGCTGCCACCGACGGTGCGGATCGCGGTCCGGAACGCCCGCGTCAGCGCTCCGTCGCGGGGTCCGCGCACCGCCGGAACGCCCTCGATCGGCCGGACCTCGAGGCCCTCGCCGAGCTCGCTGGAGGCGACGACCGCGAGGAGCCGCTCGGGCGGCCAGGCGGGGGGCAGGCGGACGCCCACCGTCGCGGACGCACGCTCGCTCAAGCCGTCGTGATCGTGGCCCAGCGCCAGCACCGTCGCTTGGAGGCGGTCGAACGCCCTTCCCGACGCGGCGGCACCGTCCACCGCGCCGAACGCACCGAGCAGTCGGTTCAGCCCTGCCAGCAGCCGGTCGGCGGCCGACCCGTCGGGACCTGCGGAGTGGCCACCGGGCCGTACGCACGAGAGCTCCAGGCGCAGGTGGCCCTTGTAGCCCAACGTCACCGCGTCCCAGCCGGACGGCTCGCAGATCACCAGCAGCTCGGGCTCCGGCTGCGTCTCCACGAGGTGCCGCGCGCCCACGCTGCCTGGCGCCTCCTCGCCGACGGCGCCGATCACGCGAACGGTGAGCGCTTCGCGCGCCTGCTCAGGCATCCGGGCCGTGGCGGCCAGCGCGGCGCACAGCGGCCCCTTCGCGTCGACCGCTCCACGGCCGTACAGCGCGCCGTCCCGCTCGGTGACGGGAACGACGCCCGGCACCGTGTCCACGTGGCCCAGGAACGTGACCGCGAGGGGCCCGCGACCGTGTCGCGTCACGAGGTTCCCCGCGCCGTCCACGAACGCTTCCTCGACGCGGCCCGCCATCGCGGCGCGCAGCCGCTCCACCACCGCCGCCTCGCTGCCCGACGGGCTGGGAGTTCCGACGGCGGTGCGGAGAAGCGCGCGCGCGAACGCGTCCGTCTCAGCCCTCCCCGCGCGCCTCGGCGGTATCGGCCAGCGCGCCGCGAAGCGCCTCGACCGCCTCGTCCGCCTCCGCTTCGCTGATCACGAGCGGCGGCACGAACCGGATCACGGTGGCCCCGGCGTTGATCGCCAGCACGCCGCGAGCCTCGAGCGCCGCCAGCACCGGTGCGGCCTTCTCCTTCAGCTCGACGCCCAGCATCAGCCCCAGACCGCGGACCTCGCGGATGCGGGGCTCGTCGGCGGCGAGCGCGTCCAGCCGGGCGCGCAGGTGCTCGCCCACCGTTCGGACGTGATCCAGCAGCCCACCGCGTAGCTCCTGGAGCACCACGCGTCCCGCCGCTGCGGACAGCGGGTTGCCTCCGAACGTCGTCCCGTGCCCGCCCTTGGGCATGGCGGCGGCGACCTCGTCCGTCATCAGGACCGCACCGATCGGGACGCCCCCTCCGAGTCCTTTCGCCATGGTGACGACGTCGGCCTCGACCCCGAAATGCTCGTGGGCCAGGAAGCGCCCGGTTCGCCCGGCGCCGGACTGGATCTCGTCGAACACCAGCAGCGCTCCGCGCTCGCGGGTGATGCGGCGCGCCTCGCGCACGAACTCGATGTCCGCGGGGTGGATGCCGCCCTCCCCTTGCACCGGCTCCAGCACGACGGCGGCGACGTCGCCGTCGACCGCGGCGTCGAGCTCGGCGACGTCGCCGTAGCCCACGAAGCGTGCCTGATGGCCGAGCGGCTCGAACGGCTCCCGGTACGCCTCCGTCCAGGTGAGCGGTAGCACGCCCAGGGTCCGTCCGGAGAAGCCGCGCTTCGTCGCGACGAAGGTCGCGCGACCGGTGGCGGCGCGCGCCCACTTGAGCGCTCCCTCGTTCGCCTCGGAGCCGGAGCTGCACAGGAACGCCCGATTCAGCGGCGCGGGCGCCAGCGCGAACAGCGCCTCGAGGAACTCCGCGCGCGTGTCGTTCGCGAGGTTCTGGGGACAGACCAGCAGGCGTCCCGCCTGCTCGCAGATGGCGTCGGTCAACGCAGGATGCGCGTGGCCCAGCGACGCCACGGCGATGCCCGCCATCAGGTCCAGGAAGGCGTTTCCGTCCGCGTCGTAGATGCGGCAGCCGTCGCCCCGCACGAACGCCTGGCGGGGCGACCAGAGGCCGGAGTTGTGATGCGCGTCGCGCGCGATGATCTCGGCGCTGGAGACGTTCTGGCGGGAATCGGGCATGAGAAGACCTCCTTGCGAGCGTTCGTGGCGTTCGTGGAGCGACGGCCGCGCACGGCGAGCGGGCGCAGCGGCGAGGGGCTCAGGAGACCACGGTACCCCTGCCGGCCAACGCGGCGCGCACGGCTCCGTCCGAGCGCGCGTCGCCCAGGACCACGCGCGCCACGCCTCCTCGGACGGCGGCGAGGGCGCCGTCGAGCTTGGCGCGCATCCGTCCGCGCGCCCAGCGCTCCGCCTCGGCCGAGTCCGACGCGTCGACGTGGGCCACGAGACTGGCTTCGTCGTTCAGGTCGCGCAGCAGTCCAGGGACGTTGGAGAGGAGGACGAGCGCCTCGGCGCCCAGCGCGATCGCGACGGCGGCCGCGGCGCGGTCGCCGTCGACGTTGACCGCGACGCCCTCCTCGGAGATCGCGGGGGGCGACAGGACCGGCAGGTGACCGGCCGCGATCAGCATCCGCAGCAGACGATCGTTCACGCGGTCGACCGTGCCGGTGTGGTCATCGCGAAGCAGCTTGACCTTGTCGCCCTCGACCGAGCGGACGGTCGCCTTGCGACGACCCTCGAGGATGCGCCCGTCGATGCCCGAAAGGCCGACCGCGTCCACGCCGGCGGCCTGCAGCCGCTCGACGATCCCCTTGTTCACGCGGCCGCAGTACACCATCTCGAAGATCTCCAAGGTGCGCCGGTCGGTGTACCGGCTCACGCGACCGCTGGGGCTGGTGACGAATCTCGGCGGGTGTCCCAACGCGGCGGCCAGGCGGTTCGTCTCGTCGCTGCCGCCGTGCACGAGCACCATCCGTTCGCCTCGGGCGTGCAACGCGGCGACGTCGTCGACGACGTTCGTCGGATCGATTCCGGCGCCCCCGCCGACCTTCACGACGATCACGACCCGGGCTCCTCGCGACCGACGCTCCACGGTTCGCCGGCCCCTCGGCGAACGGCGTCCGCGACGTCCTTCGGAACGCCGGCGCGCACGGCCGCCCGCGATACGCCAAGGTAGTGCGCGAAGCGGGAGGCCGCCTCGGCGAGCTCCCCCAGGAACCCCGCTCGGCCGCCGGGGGCCCGCTCGACCACGGCTTCGGCGCCCGCCTCCCACCACCATCGCCGCAGGCGCCAGACGGGCCCACGCGACCCGCTCGCGTCGCGCACCGCGTCGATCCGGGCGACGAAGCGGTCGTCGCGCACGACGGGCAGGACGTAGTAGCCCCAGCGCCGCTGCGACGCCGGCTTGTACACCTCCCACAGGTAGTCGAACCCGAACGTGGCGCGTAGCCCGGGGCGGTCCCAGAGAAGCGGATCGAGCGGCGCGACGAAGCGGACGCCGGGCGCGGAGCGGCTCCCGTCGAGCGCCTCGAGCCAGCCCGGAGCGGCGTGGTGAGCTGCACCGTCGACCTCGACACGGCTCAGCTCGCCTTCGGAGACGAGCTCGGCGATGGCCCGGTGGCGGGCGCTGGCGGGCGCGTGGAGGCTCCACACCTCGGCCGGGGCCGTCGCCCTCAGCAGCCCCGTCGAGCGGTGCCGGTCTCCGACCAGCGTTCGCACCGCCTCTTCTTCGGACGGGGTCGGTCTTGCCAGCACCGAGCCGGGCAGCACGCGCTCGATCAGGTCGTAAACGTGGCGGCCGTGCTCGCGACGACGCGTGCCGACGCGACCGGTATGCCACAGCGCCCGCACGATCCGCTTGGCCAGCCTCGGTCCGTACCAGCTGCCGCGCCAGGCTTCCACGCGCGTGTCCAGCTCGATGGCGGCCGCGTCGAGCGGCCCGCGATCGCGCAGCTGCCCGACCACCTCGGCGGTCTCGTCGGGCCAGCGGAGCAGGACCTCGTCGTGCCAGCGCTCGCCGTGCCAACGATGGTAGACGCGCCTCGCGGGCTGTCCGTCGATCTCGATCAGGCTGGCCTGCTTGTCCCAGCCGTCGTAGCCGACGCGACCTTCGTACACCGGGCCGCGCCAGTCGCCGATCCGGTAGCCCGGCACGCGGGCGGCGAACACGAGGTCGTGGTTGCAGCCCAGCGGCGCCAGCGGGTCGTACTGCACGCTGGCGTGTCGCCCCAACACTCCGGCGACGTCGGTCGGCGCGAAGTGGTAGGCGAGGCTGGCCCGCAGCGCGTCGCGCGCTCCTACCCGCCGCGCGACGCGCGGACCCGCCGTCACGGGTGGAGGCCCGGGAAGCTCAGGCCGCTGCGCTCGTCCCAGCCGACCGAGACGTTCAGCGCCTGGATCGCCTGGCCCGCCGTTCCCTTCACGAGGTTGTCGATCGCGCTCATCACCACGAGCCGCCCACTGTCGCGATCGAGCGCGAACCCGATGTCGCACCAGTTGCTCCCGTCCAGGATCCGGGGGTCGGGAACGCGGTGGATGCCGCGGCGTGCCAGCACCAGCCGCACGAACGGCTCGTCCTCGTAGCTCTCGCGCAGCGCCATCAGCACGTCCTGCTCGCTGGTCCCGTCCTGGACGAACAGGTGCGCGGCGACCAGGATGCCCCGGACGCGCTCGACCGCCGTGGCCGTCAGGTGGATGCGGAGCCTGCCTCCCAGCGCCTGGGCGATCTCCGGCTCGTGCCGGTGGCCGACGGGCGCGTACGTCCGGATCGCCCCGGCACGCTCGGGATGGTGCCCGGACGGGCCGGGGCGGGCGCCCGCTGCCGACGAGCCGATCTTGGCGTCCACGATCGCGTCGCCCTTCGCAAGGATCGCGTGGCGCAGGAACGGGGCCAGCGCCAGCTCGGAAGCCGTCGCGATGCAGCCCGCACCCGAGATGCGCGTCGCTCCGCGCAGGCGCGCCCGATTCAGCTCCGGAACCCCGTAGACGAAGGTGCCCAGGAGCTCGGGCCGAGGATGGGGCCGTCCGTACGTGCGGAGGTAGACCTCGGGATCGTTCAGCCTCAGGTCCGACGACAGGTCCACGAGCCGCGGCGCGGTCCGGGAGAAGCGATCGTACCGTTCCAGGAACGTCCCGTGCGGCAGCGCCGCGATCAGGACGTCGCACGGCTCCAGCGCGTCCAGCGCGGTGAACCGGAGGCGGGAGAGGCCGCGCAGGTTGGGGTGCACGTTGCCGATCGGCTGGCCGGCGTGGCGCTCGCTGGTCACCTGAACGACCTCGAGACGGGGGTGCTGCAGCGCGATCCGCAGCACCTCTCCCCCGGCGTAGCCCGATCCGCCGACGATCCCGACGGTCAGCCGGTCGGGCGGACCCTCGGGCCGGCCGGCGATGTCGTCGGTGGTGTCGTCCGTGGTGTCGTCGTTGGTGTCGTCGGCGTTTCCGTCGCTCGAGGCCATGGCGCTCACTGTACGGCGTGCGGCGGGGCTTCTGCGCGCGCGCCTGCAGGGACCGCCGAGCCGTGGAATCGCGCCCGGCCGGCTAGGTAGCCGGCGATGGCGGCCGGGATGTCGACGCCGGTGGGCTCGACCGAGTTGCGGAACTCGAGGCCGTGGTTCACCTCGCTGACGAGAAGCCCGCGGGCGGACTCGAGCAGGTCGACCGCCAGCACCCCACCGCCCACGGCCTGCGCGGCCGCGAGCGCGATCCGCTCCAGCTCAGGAGCCACCGGCACGCCCCGCACGACGGCGCCCCTGGCGGTGTTCGTGCGCCAGTCCTCTCCCTCGCGGGCGATGGCGGCGACGACGCGGTCCCCGACCACGAACGCCCGAAGGTCGCGTCCCGGCTTGTCGACGTGCTCCTGGACGTAGAAGAGCTGGTGCGAGGGCCCGCCAAGAACCTGCTTGTGCTCGATCAGCGCCTCGATCGCGTCGACGTCGCGGCAACGGGCGACCATCCGTCCCCAGCTTCCGACGACCGGCTTGACGACGACGGGCCACCCCAGCTCCTCGCACGCCTCGACGACCGTACGGGCCGAGAACGCCAGGAACGTCCGCGGCTGCGGCACGCCCGCCGCGGCGAGCGCCGCGCTGGTCGCGGCCTTGTCGCCGCACGTTTCGATCACGCCGGCGCTGTTCACGACGTCGGCGCCCTCCGCCTCGAGCGCCCTGGCGATGGCGAGCGTGCGTGCGTGCGAGAGCGTGCGCAGCAGCACCACCCGGCCCTCGCTGCGGCGCGCTCCCGCCTCCCAGCGCCAGTTCGGGGCGTAGATCCGCTCGACCTCGACGCCGGCGCGTTCCAGGGCGGCGAACAGCATCGTCTCCTCCGGTCGCACACGATCGTGAACCACCGCGATCCGCGGAACCGAGCCGACGGACACGGAGCCGCCCGCAGGCCTCATTCGCCCCAGTCCTCGGCCTCCTCGGGGGCGGGCTCGAAGCGGAGCGGCTCGAGCGACACGACCTCGAGCTCGACGCCGTCGTCGCTCACGAGGAGCTCTCCGAGCTCGAGGCGGGCGGTGTCGACGTCCAGACGGCCGTACGGGGTGGTCAGGGTCTGCATGGGTTCGCCTTTCCGGGCTTGCCACGTCGTCGGCGGATCGGATGATCGCCTTCGATTCGTAAACGGCCCTATGCGCAGCGCCTACCTCCGGATCCGCAGCCGCTGCGCGTGCGAGGTGCATGCTACTCGGCCTCGGCGCATCCGTCAAGCCCGTCCTGGACGGGCTTTTCTCGGATGCCGAAACAGCTGCTCGATCTCGCTCCGGACCGACGAAGCGATGCGATCGCCGGCGTGATCGCCTCGCAATCCCCGCCACACGCGGCTCTGTGCTTTCGAATCGTAGGCACCACCGAAGAACGAAGCGGCACCGCTTCGACCGGACGTGGCCTCGTTCGAACGGTTCCGGTTCGGCCGGCCTCCAGCAGGCGTCCAGGGTCCGGGTACCCTGGACCGATGGACGATTCGGCTCCCGAGCCTGGCCACGCTCCGACCCCCGGTCGCAGGCCGGTGGCGCTGGCGTCTCCCGCCGACGCCCATGAGCTGGGCCTTGCCCTGGTGGCCTGGTTCGAGCAAGGCGCCCGTCCGTTCCCATGGCGCTCCGACCGGACGCCGTACCGGGTCTGGGTGGCGGAAACGATGCTGCAGCAGACCCGGGCCGAGACCGTGGTCCCCTACTACGAGCGCTGGATGCGGGCGTTCCCGACCGTGACCGACCTCGCGGCAGCCGAGAGCCAGCAGGTGCTCGCGGTGTGGGAGGGCCTCGGCTACTACCGGCGGGCGCACGCGCTGCACCGGGCGGCCCGCCGCGTGGCCGGCGACGGCGGACGCTTCCCGAGCGACGAGGCGGGCTGGCGGAGCCTCCCCGGCGTGGGCCCGTACACCGCGGCGGCCGTCGCCGCGTTCGCCCTGGGCCACCGCACCGTCGCGGTCGACGGAAACGTCCGGCGCGTGGGTGCGCGCCTGCGAGCGGAGCCGGCGCCCGTCGACGCCGAGCTTCGGAGCGCGCTGGAGCCCCTCCTGCCCGCGACGGAGCCCGCCCGGGCGACCGAGGCGCTCATCGAGCTCGGCGCGACCGTCTGCCGACCGCGTGCGCCGGCGTGCCAGGCGTGTCCGCTACGGCGCGGCTGCGCGGCCGCGGCCACCGGCGATCCCACCGCCTTCCCCGCGCGCACGTCCCGCGCGCCGGTCCCGATCCGTCGCCGCTTCGCGCTGGTCGCGCTCGACCGAGACCGCATCTGGCTGGAGCGCCGGCCCGAGGAGGGCCTGCTGGGCGGTCTCTGGGGCGTCCCGCAGCAGGACGCCCCGCCCCACGGACGTCCCCTGGGCGAGATTCGCCACCGCTACACCCACTTCGCGCTTCGCCTCGTTCCCGTCGTGAGCTGGGACGCGCCGCCGCCGCCCCAGGACGGCCGGGAGGCAGGTTGGGCGGAGCCCGACGCCCTGACCCGGCTGCCGCTCTCGAAGCTCGATCGGAAGGTGCTGCGCCACCTCCGCCAAGCCGGGCTGCTAGCCTCGTGAGGTGACGTTCCGTGTACGGTTCGCCGAGACCGACCAGATGGGGGTGGCCCATCACTCCGCCTACGTCGTCTGGCTCGAAGCCGCGCGCGTCGAGTGGATGCGCGACCGTGGGCTCTCCTACCGCGAGCTCGAGGCTTCCGGCGTATCGATGGCGGTCTCGGGGCTGGAGCTCCGCTACCGCCGGGCGGCGCGCTTCGACGACGTGCTGCGCATCGAATGCCACCTCGTCGCGCTGCGCAGTCGCTACGGTCGCTACGCCTACCGGCTCCTGAACGAGCGGGACGAGCTCGTCGCGAGCGGCGCGACCGACCACGTCCCCACCGACCGCCGTGGCCGCGCGGTGCGGCTCCCGAGCGGCTGGCTGGACGCGCTCCTTCCGCACGTGGAGACAGGAGACGACGGCGCCTGAGCCCGCGACGGCGCCCCCGAGCAGGGGCGGGTATGCTCCGGTTCGATCCGGCGCCGCGCGCGCCGCTGCGAGGTGAGACTGCGTGGACACCACCGTGACCCGTCCCCAACCGACCGCTTCCGTCGCCGCCGAGAAGATCCGTGGCACGGCGTTGACCTTCGACGACGTCCTGCTCGTCCCCGGCCGCTCCGAGGTATTGCCGCGCGACGTTCGGGTGAACGCGCGGTTTTCGCGCAGCGTCCCGCTGGAGGTCCCGATCGTCTCCGCGGCGATGGACACGGTGACCGAGACCCGGATGGCGATCGCCCTGGCGCGCCAGGGCGGGATCGGCGTGCTTCACAAGCGCATGAGCATCGAGATGCAGGCCGACATGGTCCGCAAGGTCAAGCGCAGCGAGTCGGGCATGATCGTCGACCCGATCACGCTTCCGCGGACCGCCCGCGTGGGCGACGCCGAGCGCTTGATGCGCGAGTACCGGATCAGCGGCGTGCCGATCGTGGAACGGGACGGCACGCTCGTCGGGATCCTCACCAACCGCGACCTGCGCTTCGAGGACGACATGGAGCGCGGCGTCGAGGAGCTGATGACGAAGGAGGGGCTGATCACGGTCCCGGTCGGGACGACGCTGGAGCGCGCGAAGGAGATCCTGCGCAGCCACAAGGTCGAGAAGCTCCTCGTGATCGACGACGCGCGCAAGCTGAGCGGCCTGATCACGATCAAGGACATCACGAAGAAGCTCGAGTACCCCGACGCCGCCAAGGACGCTCTGGGCCGCCTACGGGTCGCCGCCGCGGTCGGAGCCGCCGGCGACCTAGGGGAGCGCGCCGCCGCGCTGGTCGAGGCGGGCGTCGACGCGCTGGTGCTCGACAGCGCGCACGGCCATTCGCGCGGCGTGCTCGACGGGGTCGAGATGCTGAAGGAGCGTTTCGAGGTGGACGTCGTCGCGGGCAACATCGCGACCGCTGCCGCGGCGCGGGACCTGATCGCTCGTGGCGCGGACGGCGTCAAGGTGGGCGTCGGACCGGGCTCGATCTGCACCACGCGGGTCGTGACCGGCGTCGGCATGCCGCAGCTAAGCGCCATCATGGAGGTCGCGGAGGTGACCTCCGCCGCCGACGTCCCGCTCGTCGCGGACGGCGGCATCAAGCAGACGGGCGACGTGCCCAAGGCGCTCGCCGCCGGCGCGTCGTGCGTCATGGCCGGCTCGATGCTGGCGGGAACCAGCGAGGCCCCCGGCGAGGACATCCTTCGCGACGGTCGCCGCTACAAGGCGTACCGCGGGATGGGGAGCCTGGGCGCGATGGAGGGCGGCAGCGCCGACCGCTACTTCCAGGAGAACCAGACGAAGCTCGTGCCGGAAGGGATCGAGGGGATGGTCCCGTACAAGGGGCCGGTCGGCGACGTGGTCCACCAGATGATCGGTGGGCTCAGGAGCGCCATGGGCTACTGCGGAACGCCCGACCTCGCGGCGCTCCGGCGCGACGGCCGGTTCGTGACGATCACGCAGGCCAGCCTGATCGAGGGCCATCCCCACGACGTGACCGTCACGAAGGACGCCCCGAACTACCAGCGCCGCTGAGCCACGCGCGTTCGCGACGGAGCCTACGCACGCGGGTCAGGGATCGATCGAGAGCGTCTGCGGATCTTCCGGCTCGAGCCCCCGCAGACGGTCCATCACCGGACCGACGCCGAACTTCGAGAAGAACGAGAACGGCGAGATCACCCGTTCCTGGGGCTGTCCCTCCGGCAGCAGGTGCACCCGCAGCCGCGCGAACTGATCGCTCGTGATCCGGTCGCGACGCGCCAAGGCGTCGGCGGTCTTGTCGCGCAGCCGCGCGACGGTGAGGTCCAGCGCCGCCCGCCCCCGGCGGACCGGGCCCTCGAGCGTCGGATCGACCGCGTCGACCTCGCGTAGCAGCGCGCCCACGTCCTCTTCGAGCCGGTCCGCCGCGCGCGCGAAGCGATCCGCCGCGCCGTGCAGCTCCAGCAGCCGCTCGCGCTTCACCCGCTCGGGGTCCGCCGCGAACGCCGCGGCCGTCGTTCCGTGCCGTTCCAGGATCCTCGCGACCGGCGGCTCGAGCAACGTGACCTGCGCCCGGGGCCAGACGGTCGGCATCGGAACGTCGTGGTGGCGGTACACGCCGCGGAGCTGCGAGAAGTAGCGCAGCTCCCCGGGGCCCACGACCACCGCCGCGGTCGGGAGCGCGCCGTCCTGGACGATCGGCCGAAGCCCGGCGGCCGGCGTGATCGCGGCCGGATCGTCGTCGAGTCGCCGCGACAGGTCGTCCGCCGTCCAGCGCAGGTCGGGACGCCCGTCGGGATGGAAGCGTCGGCCGTCGAACCGCAACAGCAACCGCGGCCCGTCTCCGTCCTGGACGAACAGGTTCGTCGCGTCCTCGGCACGGCCCAGCTGAGGCCGGAGCCCGCGCGCCTTGAGCGCGTCCGCCGCGTCTCGGATCGCGTCGGGACCGACCGTGGGGTGGGCCAGCTCGTGGCGGAGCACGCCCGCGAAGCGCTGCGCGATGCGGGGACGCATCGGGTCGAGGATCACGAGCCCGTCGTCGCCGAACAGCGAGGACATGGTGCGTGAGAACACGTCGGCCACGGTGCCGCCCGCCTCGCACGCCGAGCGGGCCAGCGCCCGCGCCTCGGCCGCCCGGGGATCGTCGCCGTAGACGGCGCGAAGCCGCTCGGACACGACGTCGGTCCATTCGCCTCGCCACGGCGTCCGGCCGGACGGCAGGTCCGCCGGGAACGGCAGCGACAGCCGCCCCAGCGCCTCGTCGCGAGAAAGCAGCCAGGCGTGATCGATCTCGGCCGCGTCGTGATCCTGCGACGCCACCCAGAACACCGCGACGACCGGTCGCTCCGGTCGATCGAGACGTTGTGCGAGCCGGATCGCCGTGATCGCCTTGGACAGCGTGAACATGGGTCCGAGGAGCAGCCCGGCCTGCTGGCCGGTGACGATCGCCCGGGTCGTGGGATCCGCCAGCCGCTCGACCGCGGCGAGCTGGGCCGGCCGGTCGCCGCGCTCGCGCGCCTGATCCGCCAGCGCAGCCGCAAGTCCGCCAGGGTCCTCGATCGGCGCCCGCGCAAGCCCTCCCTCGAGATCCCCGGCGGGTCGATCGAACAGATCGTCCAGCGCGCCGGCCCTGTAACGGTCGAGAAACGAAGCGGTGCCGTCGGTCGCGTGGTCGATCACGGTGGACGGTACCCCGCTGGCCGGTCGGGGTGGGAGTCGCACCCTACCCTGACCACTCGGCGCCGGCCCTGCGCTCCGCTCGTGTCGGTACGCACCGACAGGTTCCTTGGGGGCTCGTACACTACGGGTGAGGCGTCGACCTGCGCGCCTCGACCTCCCGCGGACGCGGGCCCGCTACGTGCGAGCCGGAGCCGTTGGCGGGCTGCAGAAGGGCCACCATGAGAACCGTCA
>CAZLQH010000010.1:47480-51001 GCA_964561595.1 uncultured bacterium
GTGGTCGACACCGAGCGGCGCGGATCGGTGAACTCCTGGTACGCGAACGTCTTTCCGCGCTTGCAGGAGAAGCCACGAACCTCGACGATCTCGTCGTCCAGCGCCTCGACCTCGAGCCGGCATCCCAGCGGGCAGCCGGTGCACAGGTAGTGGCGCGTCTCGGTAGCAGCGTTCTCGCTCACGCGCTCATTCCTTCCTCGCGGGGTACGACGTCGATCTTCAGGGTGTCGCCGTGGAACTCCTTCAGAATCCGTGGGCGGACCTTGACCGTCACCATCTCGCCCGGGAACGCGTACCGCAACGGACGCGCGTGAACGTCGCCCAGCCTCAGCGTGCACGCCTCGAACGGCCGCGTGACCCGCATGTGCACCACGTGCTCGCGCTCGGTGGAGATCGTGTGGGGAACGCAGTAGCGCACGTTCTCCCCCGGGACGAGGCGGACGTTGTCCGGCTTGGGCGCTTGCCCGGTCGCGTATGCGCCCGCCGAGCGGCCTGCCAGGATCGCCTCCTCGCTCACGTGGTCCACGATGTCGTGCACGTGCACGACGTTGCCGCAGGCGAACACGCCGTCCCGCGACGTCTCCATCGAACCGCTCACGACCGGGCCGCCCGTGGCGGGATCGAGCCGGAGGCGCAGCTCGCGCGATAGCTCGTTCTCGGGGATCAGACCGATGGAGAGCAGCACGGTGTCGCACGCGACGTCGCTCCCCTGGTCCTCCAGCACCGTGTAGCCCTCCCCGACCGGCGCGACCGTGACCTTGTCGACACGCTCGTGTCCGTGGATCCGCGACACGGTGGTCGACAGGTGCAGCGGAATGTCGAAGTCGTGGAGGCATTGCACGATGTTCCGGTTCGAGCCGTTCGCGTGCGCCATCAGCTCGTACACGCCGACCACCTCGGCGCCCTCGAGCACCAGGCGGCGCGCCATGATCAGTCCGATGTCCCCCGACCCCAGGATCGCGACGCGCTTGCCCGGCATGTAGCCCGCCTGATTCACGAGCTTCTGCGCGAACCCCGCCGTCATCACGCCGGCGGGGCGCTGGCCGGGGATGCGGATCGCGCCCCGCGTCCGCTCGCGCGCGCCCATCGCCAGCACGACCGCGGACCCGGCCACGGTCCGCATGCCGTAGCGCTCGGACATGACCCGGACGCCCAGGTCGCCCTCGGCGTCCAGGACGTACGCGTCGGTGAGGATGTCGATCTCGTGCTCGACGACCTGCTCGAAGAAACGCTGCGCGTACTCCGGTCCGGTCAGCTCCTCGCCGAACCAGTGCAGGCCGAACCCCGCGTGGATGCACTGGTGCAGGATGCCCCCCGCCTCGCCTTCACGGTCCACGATCAACACGCGCTCCGCACCCGTCTCGCGTGCGCCCAGGGCGGCCGCCATTCCGGCGGGACCACCCCCGACGACGATCACGTCGTAGGCGGGGGCGAGCTGCTCGAAGCGGTCAGTGACCACGGCCGGCCTCCTCCCGGGGCAGCACGACCCACGAGCCGCCGCCCCGCTTCGTCACGGCCGGAACGGGCATGTCGGCCTCGCTGGACAACAGCTCCATGCAGCGCCAGGTGCAGAAGCCGCCCTGGCACCGGCCCATGCCGGCCCGGGTCCGGAACTTCAGGCCGTCCAGCGTCCGGGCGCCGCGCTCGATCGCGTCGACCACCTCGCCCTCGGTGACGATCTCGCAACGGCACACGATTCGGCCGTATCCGGGATCGCTGGCCACCAAGGCGGCCTGCTCCTCGGCCGACGCGGTCGCGAAGCGCACGGGCGGCGCGAGGCGCGGGTCGAACTCGGGGTCCGCCTGGAGCGCGAGCCCCTCGTCCTTCAGCGCCCGCACGACCATCTCCGCGAGCGCGGGCGCGGCCGTCAGGCCCGGCGATTGGATCCCGGCCGCCTGCACGAAGCCGGGCACGGCGGTCGCGCCCACCACGAAGTCCTCCCCCTCCGCGACGGCGCGCAGGCCGGCGAACTCGGCGATGCAGTCGCGCTCGCTGATGCCTGGGGCGAGGCGCCGGACCTTCTCGAACACCTCCGCAGCCCCCTCCGCGGTCGTCGTCAGGTCGTCCTTCAGCGCCCAGTGCGCCGTCGGGCCCACCATCAGCGTGCCGTCGTACGTCGGGATGATCAGCACGCCCTTCGACGTCGGCGTGGGACTGGGGAAGATCAGGCGCTTCACGTAGCCTTGCAGGCGCTTGTCCAGCAGGTACTCCTCGCCCTTGCGGGCGCGGATCGTGGGGCCGTCCAGTCCCACCATCGCCGCGATCTCGTCGGCGAACAGGCCAGCGGCGTTCACGACGAAACGGCCGTCGACGGTGCCGTTCCGGCCGTGGACGCGGAAGCCGTCGTCGATGCGGTCGATCGAGATCACCGGGTCCTCGAACGAGGTGACCACGCCGTTCGCGTGCGCGTTCTCGGCCAGCGTGAAGCACGCCTCGTACGGGTTCACGACGCCGGCGGTGGGCGCGAAGAGCGCCTCGACGATCTCCTCCGACAGGGCCGGCTCCTCGCGCCGGACGCGCTCCGCGTCCCAGCGCTCGAGGCCGGTCACGCCCTTGTCGCGCCCCTGCGCCTCGAGTTCCGAAAGCGTCCGGCGATCGTCGTCGTCGAACGCGACCGTCAGCTCGCCGATGCGCTCGAACCCGAATCCAAGCTCGTCGGCCAGGCGGTCCCACGCCTGGTTGCCTTCCCATTCCAGGCGTCCCTTGAGGGTCGCCGGATCGCCGTGATGACCGGCGTGGATGATGCCGCTGTTCGCCTTGCTGGTGCCGAAGCCGGCCTCGCACTCCTTGTCCATCAGGAGCACGTCGAGGCGGTAGCGCGACAGCTCGCGCGCGACCGCGCAGCCGACGACTCCCGCACCGACGATGATCACGTCGTAGCGCATGCTTCCCCTTTCCGGTGGGGACTCTCGTCCGACCATGCCCCAGCGTCGCGCGCACGCGCCCGCCTGACCAGGGACGAACGTCGCGGGCCGCGACAGCGGGCGCCAGGCCTGCACGGGGCGCCCCGTGCTATCCTCCCCGCCGTGTCCGAGTCGACCCCCGTCCGAGCAGGCGCGGGCGCGCCCCCCCTCCTGAACGTCGATCTCGTCCCGACCTCCGCGGAGCGTCGCGACGACGCTGCGTACCGCGACGTCGTCGTCGTGGTGGACGTGCTCCGAACGACGACCACGCTGCCGATCCTGTTCGACCGGGGCCTCGAGGGGGTCCGGCTCTCGCCCAGCTTGCGCGTGGCGCGCCTCTGCGCGAGCGACGACGGCGAGCTGTTGATCGGCGAGAGGCGGGGCGTTCCACCCGAAGGCTTCAACCACGGCAATTCGCCCGCCACGCTGCAGCATCACGACCTTCGCGGTCGGCGCGCGGTGATGGTGTCCGAGAACGCCCCCGCGGTGCTGCCGCACGTGGCGGGCGCCCGGCGCGTCGTGCTCGCGTCGCTGGTGAACGCCGGCGCCGCGGTCCGTGACGCGGCACGGCACGCGACCGAGCGGATCGACCTGGTCTGCTGCGGCTTTCACGGCCAG
>CAZLQH010000011.1:0-48169 GCA_964561595.1 uncultured bacterium
AGTCGAGGAAGCGAGCGGCGAACGGGTTGCTGCCGCGGAAGTCGTAGAGGAGCCAGGCGGCCAGCCCTTGACGAGCCAGCTCGGCCTGGGCCTTGGCGATCCAGGAGGGGGTCATGGCAGGAGCGTACCCCGCCGCCGCCAGGTCGCCGGCGCCGCCTCGCTGCTCGCTTCGTCCGCTAGGCTCGCTGCATGAACGCCAGAGACGAGTCTCCCCGTAGGCGATCGGGCCGTGCTTCCCGTCGCGCTCCCGTGCGGCTGACCGGACGCCGCGCGACGCCCGGCGCCCCCGGCTCGGCGACCTACACGGGCCGCCACCCGCCGGTCGCGACGCGCGTGCACTTGCTCCGCTTCGGGCCGTCCTCGCTCGACGAGCACGCGATCGACGCCGACACCGCGCTGCGGCTCGCCGCGAAGCCGGGCGAGCAGCTCACCTGGATCGACGTCGTCGGCCTCGCTGACGACGCCTTCCTCAGCGAGCTCGGCCGCGCGCTGGGCCTGCATCCGCTATGGATGGAAGACATCGCCAACGTCGGGCAGCGTCCAAAGCACGAAAGCGTCGACGAGGCACTGCTGGTCGTGATGCGGTCGCTCCGCGTCGCCGACGGGCCGGAGCCGGCGGGGCTCGAGGCGGAGCAGGTCTCGATCGTGGTCCGCCCCGGTCTGGTGGTGACGTTCCAGGAGCGCCCGGGCGACCCCTTCGACGCCGTGCGCGCGCGGATCCGGCGACCCGGGTCTCGGCTGCGGAGCTCCGGCCCGGACTACCTGGCCTACGCGCTCGTCGATACCGTCGTCGAGGAGGCGTTCGCGCTGCTCGAGCGCTACGGCGACGCCATCGCCGAGCTGGAGGACGAGGCGTTCCGTCGGCCGTCGCCCGCCCATCTGCAGCGCATCCACGCCCTGCGGATGGACGCGCTGCAGCTGCGCCGCACGGTATGGCCGACGCGGGACCTGCTGGCCGGCCTTCTGCGCGACGACACGTCGTTGCTGGGTCGCGAGACGCGCACGTTCCTGGGCGACGTGCACGACCACGCGGTGCAGGCGGTCGACGCCGTCGAGACGCTGCGCGAGCTTCTCTCCGGCCTTCAGGAGTCGACGCTGTCGACCCTGTCGTTCCGAATGAACGAGGTGATGAAGGTGCTCACGGTGATCAGCACCATCTTCATCCCGCTCACGTTCCTGGTCGGTGTCTACGGCATGAATTTCGAGCACATGCCCGAGCTCGGCTGGCGCTGGGCCTACCCTACGCTGTGGCTGGCGATGATCGCGCTGGCGCTCGGGCTGGCCGAGGGCTTCCGGCGGCGCGGCTGGTGGTGACGGCCCGATAAGGTCACGACGCCCTCGATCGAGGATGGCGACTACTCTGCCGGCGGATCCTCGCCGGCCGCGGCGCGACGTAGCCTCGCGATCAGCGGCTTCAGCTCCCGAGCCCGCAGCTTCAGCGCGGCCCGGTTCACCACGAAGCGGGCGGACGAGCGCAGGATCAGGTCCACCTCCTCGAGCTCGTTCGCGACCAGGGTGGACCCCGTCTCCACGATGTCCACGACGGCGTCTGCGAGCCCCGTGAGGCACGCCAGCTCGACGTTTCCCTTCAGGGCGACCACCTCGGCCGTGCTGCCGACGCGAGCCAGGTACGACGCCGTCACGCGCGGGTACTTCGTGGCGACGCGTCGTACCACCCCGCGCGCTCCGAGCGGCCGGATCAGCGACATGCGGCAGGTCGCGAAGCCCAGATCGACCGGCTCGTAGACCCGGCTGCCGGACTCCAGCAGCACGTCCTTGCCGACGACGCCGACGTCGGCCACGCCGAGGTCGACGTAGATGGGCACGTCCGCGTTGCGCATCACGATCACCGTGCCTGCCCGGCCCGTGTGACGAAGCACCCGGTCACCGGCGTCGAGTCGCAGGTCCAGGCCGGCCGAGCGGAGCGCGTCCAGCGCCTGGTCCAGCACCCGTCCCTTGGGCAGCGCGACGACCAGCGGCCTGGCCTGGGCGTCAGCCATCGTCGGCCTCCAGCGCTGCGATCAGGCGGGCGCGCTCGCTCGCGTCGCCGGGCCCGACGACGGGCCGCAGC
The DNA here is from genome assembly GCA_964561595.1 of uncultured bacterium. Taxonomy (GTDB): domain Bacteria; phylum Deinococcota; class Deinococci; order Deinococcales; family Trueperaceae; genus SLSQ01. The sequence goes on from CAZLQH010000011.1 coordinate 2,072, forward strand.
CCGGCCGGCCCCACCACCCAGCGGGCGCCAGCGTCGCGCGCTTCGTCCAGCGCCTGCTCGTCGTCCGTGGCGATGGCTCTGCCCACTGCGAATCCCGCCGCGCGGAGCCGCCGGGCGGCGGCATCGTCCGTAGAGAGCGCCACGACGGCAGCCGAATCGGCGACCACCTCGTCCTCGTCGTCGGCGAGGGCGCTCTCGAGCCGCTCCAGACCGATCGAGAAGCCTGCCGCGTACGGCAGCAGCGCGCCGTCGTAGCGGCCGCCGCCAAGAAGCGGCTGCCCGAAATCGACCGTGTACGCCCGGAACGTCACGCCGGTGTAGTACGACAGCCGCCGCGCCATCCCGAGATCGAGGATCAGCTCGCTGTCGTCCTCGAACTCGTCCAGCACGCCTGCGAGATGGTCCAGCGCGGCGCCAGACGCCGCACCGGTCGCCACGCTCCGCGCCTGCCGCAGCAGCTCCGTGCCGCCGTACAGGTCGGGAGCTGCCCGAAGCGCGTCGGCCGCAGCCCCGGAAAGCCCCAGGGCCCGCAGCATCGCGGCGACGTCGTGCGGATCCTTGCGATCGATCGCGTCCGCCAGGGCCGGACGCGCCGCCTCGGGAACGGCGGCCTCGTCCATGAGCGCCTTGACGAAGCCGGGCGAGCCGATCTCGACGCGGGGCCGAAGGCCGACCGTGCGGACCGACTCGCGCGCCAGGTGGATCAGCTCCGCATCCGCACGGGGGTGCCGCACGCCGATCAGCTCGACCCCGATCTGACTGAACTCGCGTGTCCGTGCCAGCTCGGGGTCGATCGCCTGCCAGACCGGCCCGGCGACCTGCAGCCGCAGCGCGCTCTGCCGAGCTTCGGGGTCGGCGAGGTGGGGCCAGGCGTGCCGGACCAGCCTGGCGAGCGCCGGCGTGAAGTCCGAACGGAGCGCCAGCAGGCCGCTGTCGCGGTCGGTCAGCTTGAACGACTGCGCGGCGCGCGGATGGTCGGGGTCGTAGCGCTCGAGCGCAGGCACCTCGACCGTGCCGTACCCCCAGGAGGCGTACAGCTCCGACAGGCGACGCCGAAGGCGGTCGCGCGCCGACGCGGCGGCCGGCAGGTGGGCGCGGGTGCCGTCGGCGAGGAGGTGCCTCACCGGACGGGGCCCGGGATCGCCGAACCGACGCGAGGCCGGAACCGACGCGACGTCGACGTGGGGTGGGGAGCGGGAGCGGGACGGATCGGCATGGCGTCTAGAGCCTACCCCGCCGAGGGCGCGACCGGCCGACCGGACGAGCGACCCTGGGCGACCGGACGGGCAGGTCGCGAAGCGGCGTCAGCTTCGGTAGGCGCGCAGCGGGTCGTCGTCGTCCTCGGCGGTCTCGTCCCCGCCGCCTGGCCCCTTCGCCGATCGATCGTTCGACCTGCGCAGCCAGCCACGTCGAGCTACCGGACGGGAGGCGCGATCGGCGTCCCGGTCCCGGTCGAGCTCCTGGCTCTGGCCCCGACGACGCTCGCGCCCGGGCGTCTGGAAGCTGGCCAGCACGAACGCGACCGCGATGACCCCCGACGCGAGCAGGAACAGCAGGTTGACCGGGGTCCATACCCCGTCCAGGAGCACGCTCGCGGCACGTCCCAGCGTCGCCGCCGTCCACAGCAGACCTGCGAGCCGCATCCACGGCGCCGAGCGCGGGCGCATCGGAACGGCCCAGACCATGACGCCCCCCAGCATCAGGATCATCGCCCCGTACGACGCCCGGATCTCGCTCAAGCCGCGTGGCTCGACCACCTCGAGTCCCACGAGTCGCGCGGCGACCAGCGGGTTCAGGAGCGCCAGCAGGCCGAAGACGACCAGGGCTGCGGCGGCGAGGTAGGCGAGGGTGGTACGGACGCTCTTCATGATGCCTCCTGTCGTGAGCGTAGCACCCGTCCGGTGGCCCGACGGGCGCCCTGGCCTCAGGGACGACGCGCGAGCAGCACGAGGTTGTCGCGATGCACGACCTCGTCGAAGTCCTTCGTTCCGAGCAGCTCCGCGATCTCGCGGGTGTGCCGCCCGGCGATCCGCGCCAGCGCGTCGTGACCGTAGTTGACGAGTCCGCGCGCGAAGGCCGCGCCGTCCGGCCCGGCGACCTCCACCGCGTCCCCGAAGCCGAACCGCCCCTCGACGCCGGTGACCCCTCGCGGAAGCAGGCTGCGGCCTTCGCTCAGGGCTCGCGCGGCTCCGGGATCGACGACCACCCGTCCGGCGACGGGTTGCTGCGCCAGCCACGCCTTGCGCGCAGGCGCGTGCTCCGCTGCGGGCACGACCCGCGTGCCGGGCGCCTCGCCGCGCGCGAACGTCTCGAGCGCGACGCCACCGCCGCCCGCGATCCACGTCTCGATACCGGCGTCGCGGGCGATTCTGGCGGCACGGAGCTTCGTCGCCATGCCACCGGTCCCCCGTCCGCTTCCGATCCCGCCCGCCAGTCGCGCCGCAGCGTCCAGGTCGTACACCTCCTCGATCCGGCGGGCGGTCGGGCTGCGGCGTGGATCGGCGTCGTACAGCCCGTCCACGTCGGTCAGGATCAGCAACGTGTCGGCGTCGACGAGGTAGGCCACCCACGCCGACAGCGTGTCGTTGTCGCCCAGCTTCAGCTCCTGCGTCGCGACGCTGTCGTTCTCGTTCACGATCGGTACGGCGCCCAGCCGCAAGCTGGCCTGCAACGCGTTCTTGGCGTTCACGTAGCGCGTGCGGTCGTGCACGTCGTCCGCAGAGAGCAGCAGCTGTGCGACCGGACGCGGCGCCAGCGCCCGCTCCCATTCCAGCATCAGCAGCGACTGGCCCACCGCGGCGGCCGCCTGCTTGTCGGGAAGGGTGAGGGGCAGCGAGAGGCCCAGCCGCTCCCGCCCGGCGGCTCCGGCGCCGGACGAGACGAGCACCGGCGTGGCGCCCGTAGCCTCTTCCAGCACCTGCAGTCCGCGTGCGATGGCACGCATGCGTGGCGGGTGGATTCGTCCCGACGCGTCGGTGATGCTGCTGGTGCCGACCTTCACGACGACGCGCCGAATCGCGCGTCGTCCGTCGCCTGCCGCTGCTCCTGTCGCGCTCATCGCGTCCATGCTACCCGTCGCCCCGAGGCGACGTCCGATCGGGGCGGGGGCGCGTGCTAGACTCTCGCCCGCGCCCCGAACGCCGGGGCGCGAAGGAGGAGCCATGCGCGTCGCCATCGTAGGCGCCACCGGCGCTGTCGGCCAGGAGCTCGTCGCCCTGCTCGAGGAACGGGCGTTCCCCGTGAGCGCCCTACGGCTGTACGCGTCGTCGCGCTCGGCGGGGAGGACCGTGACGTTCCGCGGTGCGCCGGTCACGATCGAGACGTTGCCCGCGGACGGTGACCTGGACGCCGACATCGTGTTCTCCTCCGCCGGCGGGAGCCTGTCGAAGGCGCACGCCGAGGCGTGGGCATCGCACGGCGCCGTCGTGATCGACAACACCAGCGCCTGGCGCATGGATCCGGGCACGCCGCTGGTCGTTCCCGAGATCAACGCCGAGGCGGCCCGCGGCCACCGGGGGATCGTCGCGAACCCGAACTGCTCGACGATCATCGCGTTGATGGCGCTCGCGCCGCTGCACCGCGCCTTCGGACTGACGCGCGCGACGGTCGCGACCTACCAGGCGGTGTCCGGGGCCGGCGCGACCGGGATCGACGAGCTGACACGCTTGACGCGTGCGGCGCTCGAGGGACTCCAGGAGGCCCCCCGTACGTTCGACCACGACATCGCGTTCAACCTGTTCTCCCACGACAGCGAGGTCGGCGACGACGGCTACAACGTCGAGGAGCGAAAGCTGCTGCTCGAGTCGCGCAAGATCCTGGGCATCCCCGAGCTGAGGCTCAGCGCCACCTGCGTACGGGTGCCGGTCTACCGGGCGCACAGCGAGGCGATCCACGCCGAGTTCGCCGTGCCCGTCGATCCGGACGAGGCTCGTGGCGTCCTGGCCGACGCGGCCGGGCTGCGCGTCGTGGACGACCGCGAGGCGAACGTGTTCCCGATGCCGCGCGACGCCTCGGGTCGAGACGAGGTCCTCGTCGGGCGCATCCGCGCCGACGCCAGCCGCCCCGGCGGGATCGCCCTGTTCGTTTCCGGCGATCAGATCCGCAAGGGCGCGGCGCTGAACGCCGTCCAGATCGCAGAGGCGCTGCACCGCTGAGACGCCGCGGGCTCTCGCGCCCCCGTCCGGCGCCTCACGGTCCGCCTGCCGCCGAGGCGTCCCACGCCTCGGGCGCGATCCGTCCGGTCCGTCGGTAGACGAGCACCGCTCCCCACTCGCGCACGATCCGGTCGACGTCGGCCAGACGCGCCGCCGCTCCCTGAGGATCGGGCCAGCCCCAGCGCGCGCCGGCGGACATCGGATCCACGGGGTAGGGCACCGTCGTCCAACCGAGGGTCCGGAACGTCGACCAGGCGCGCGGCATGTGCCAGGCGCTGGTGACCAGCAGCCAGGTCTCGCCTGGACGCGGCTGCAACCGCTCCAGCGACAGCAGCGCCTCCTCGTACGTGCTGGCGGCGGCCGACAGCACCAGCGGCCGGCGATCGGCGAACGCCTCGCCGAAGAACATCGAGGCCGGCTCCGGCGCCCGACGGAAATCGGCGGACAGCGCGTCTGGCGTGACCCCGGTGAACGCCAGAACGGCGTCCGGGTAGCGTCGCGCCAGCGCCGCGCCTGCGATCACGCGCTCCGCGGACGCCCCGAGCGACAGCTGGCCGCGCTCGATGCTGGCGCGCCACTCGACGGCGCCCCCCAGCACGACGATGCCGTCCACGCTGGCAGGAAGCGCCTGGGGCAACGGATGGCGCCGCTCCAGCGGTGCGGCCAGCCAGGCGTCGACCGGCGCCACCACCACAGCGAGCCAGGCGAGCGCGACCAGGCCGATGATCGCGCCGCTCCAACGTCGCGCCCCGGCCACGCTCGCGAGCCAGGCCGCGGCGAGAAGCACGATCACGATCCCGCTCGGTTGCAGCGCCCACCACGTCAGGTCGCTCACGCTGGCCTCCTCCGGGCCTCCTCTGCGCGGCAGAGGCGACCTCCCGTATACTCACGGGGATACCACGAGTCGGACGGGTCGTCGTTCCAGACCCGACATCCTCGACCCCGGAGGCGCACCATGCCGTTTGCGATCGTGACCGATTCCACCTGCGACCTTCCCGCCCAGGAGCTCGCCGATCTGGGCGTTCAGCGCGTTCCGCTCTACGTCCACTTCCGCGGCGAGACGTTCAAGGACTGGATCGAGATCACGCCCGGCGAGCTGGTGCGCGGGATGCAGGAGGGCGCCGAGGCCCCGACCACCAGCCAGCCGACGCCGGAGGACTTCTCGTCCGCGTACCGAAACGCCGTCGCCGACGGCGCGGACGAGGTCATCGCGATCACGATCTCGTCGGGCCTGTCGGGCACGTACCAGTCCGCGACGCTGGCCGCGAAGGACGCACCGGTGCCGGTCACGGTGTTCGACAGCCGCCACGCCAGCATCGGCGTGGCGTACATGATCCGCCGCGCCGCGGCCATGCGCGACGCCGGGGCCCCGATGAGCGAGGTGGTGGCCGCGCTGGAGCGGATTCGCGACCTCAACCTGCTGCTGTTCACGGTCGGCACGCTCGATTTCCTCCAGCGCGGCGGACGCATCGGCCGGGCCAGCGCCCTGCTCGGGAGCATCCTGAACATCAAGCCGCTGCTTTCCTTGCTGGACGGGACGGTCGAAGCGGCCGGACGCGCGCGCGGCGCGAAGAAGGCGCTCAAGGAGATGGTGTCGCGCCTGACGGCGTACCGCTCGGAGCATCCCGGCGGCGAGCTCGTCCTCTCGTTCATCCACATTCAGGACGAGGAGGCGGCCGGCCGCCTTCGGGCCGCGATCCGTGACGCCGGGATCGAGTTCCGCGACGCGGGCACGTACGAGCTGGGCGCGGTGATCGGCGTGCACGTCGGCCCCGGAACGTACGGCTACTACGCAGTGGCCGACGAGACGCCGGAGTTGGGCATGTAGCGGAGGGTTCCGCTTCCGTCCGCTCTTTCACGTCGTCCGGCAGCAGACGCCGAGGGCTCGTGCGGTTCCGCCCGAGCCCTCGGTCCCGTGTCGAACCTGCTAGAAGACGGCGATCCTGCCGTCCGTCGTCGCCAATCTCGCGACAGCGATCTGGATCGCGGGGTCCAGGTCGGGGTCGAACGCGACACTGAGCGAGCCCTCGACGACGTTCGGCGTCGTGCCGTTCGTCAGAAGCTCGAACAGCGTGAAGAACGCGTCTCCGCTGAAGGTCATGTCGAGCCCTCGAAGGAAATCGGCGCTGGGATCGTACGTGCACGCGAGGTCGGTGTTCACGACGTCGCACTCCGACCGCTCGAAGCCGACCGACAGATCGCGAGCGTCGAACGAGAACGACACGCCGGTGGGATCCTGGTCGTCGCTTACCGTGACCTCCAGCGTGATCGCGGTCACGGTGATCGTGCTGGGGAACGCTACTTCGGTCAGCGCGGCAGCTGGACCGACCAGAGCGATACGGTCGAAGCCGAGCTCGGTCTTCAGCGACCTCGGATCGAGGGGCGGATCCTCCAGGTCGCCGATGTCGGTCTCGAACGTGCCGGTGAAGCTCGCTGCGCTCGTCTGCAGAGGCGACAACCGTGCCGTCGTCAAGTCGCTCCGTTGCAGGGTGACCTCGGTGCCGTTGATGCCCAGCGGGTCCTCGAGCGGCGGTACGAACGTGTTCAGAAGCGCGCACGAGGCCAGCGCCATCAGCAGGGGGGCGAGCGCGGCGGCTTGGATCCAACGTCGATTCATGGTGACTCCTCTGGCCAGGCAAGGAAGACTCGGTCCACGACCGAGAACGTGCCTGGGTCCACGGGCCGAGTGTAGCCCACGGTGCTCGACGCGCCGCGGCGATCGTTCACGCGCCGAGAGGACCCTCGATCTCGACGGTCGTCTACGTCGCTCCCGTAGAGACGACGCTCCAGATCGCCTAGGAAAGCGTGGTGGGTGCTCTCGGCACGCGCCTCGCCACCCAGCGCGATGCGTCCTCGCAGGCGCGACCCTTGACCGACCATGTTCGCCGCCGTGCCCTCCGCCACCCTCGTCGGCGTCGACGCGAAGCCGGTCCGGGTCGAGGTGCACGTGGCGCGCGGACTTCCCAGCACGACGCTCGTGGGCCTGCCGGATGCGGCCGTCCGCGAGGCGCGGGACCGGGTCCGCGCCGCCCTGACCTCCAGCGGATTCGGGGTTCCGCGGGCACGCGTGCTGATCAACCTCGCGCCCGCCGATCTCCGCAAGGAGGGGCCGTCGCTGGACCTGCCGATCGCGTTGGCGCTCTTGGCCGCCGAGGGGCGTGTTCCCGCCGACGCCGCAGCGCGTACGCTCTGCCTGGGCGAGCTGGCCCTCGACGGGACGCTCCGGCCGGCGCGCGGTGCGATCGCCGTCGGCCTGATGGCGCTCCAAGACGGTCCCCGGCGGCTGATCGTCCCGGCGGACGACGCGCCGGGGCTCGCCGCGCTGGGCGGCCTGGACGTCTGGCCGGCCAGGAGCCTTTCCGAGGCCGTCTCGTTCTTGCGCGGCGCCCCTCGCCCTGCCGTGCCCGACACGCCCCGACACGACCGCGACGACGCGCCGCGCCCGCCGCCCGCCGACACGCCAGACCTTCGTGAGGTGCGCGGCCGGTCCATGGCGCGTCTCGCTCTCGAGATCGCCGCTGCGGGCGGCCACGCGATGCTGCTGACCGGCCCGCCCGGATCGGGCAAGACGATGCTGGCGCGCCGACTCCCGGGGCTGCTGCCCGATCTCGACACGCCCGAGGCGATCGAGGTCACCCGGATCCACTCCGCCGCGGGGACCCGCACGCCGCACGGCCTCCTTCGCCGGCCGCCGTTCCGAGCCCCGCACGCGCGGGCCAGCCAGGTCGCGCTGATCGGCGGCGGCCGCTCGCCGCGACCGGGCGAGATCAGCCTGGCGCACCGCGGCGTGCTGTTCCTCGACGAGCTGCCCGAGTTCCCGCGCGGCCACCTCGAGGCGCTCAGGCAACCGCTCGAGGACGGCCACGTCACGGTGGACCGCCACCGGGCGCGGACGCGCTTCCCCGCCGCGTTCCAGCTGATCGCGGCGCGCAACCCGTGCCCTTGCGGGTGGTTCGGCGTCGAGCCGACTCGTTGCGGCTGCCACCCGACCGCTCGCAGGCGGTACGCCGATCGCATCAGCGGCCCGATCCTCGATCGGATCGATCTGCACGTCCGCCTCGCTCCCGTCACGGCGGACGAGCTCGTTGGACCGGCGACCGGAGAGACCAGCGCCGTGGTGGCCGCCCGCGTGCTGGCCGCCCGCCGATCCTCGATCGTCCGTCAAGGCGTCGCGAACGCCCGTCTCGAAACCGGCCGGCTGGAGCGGATCGCCGGGCTGGACGACGCCGGCGCGCGCGTCGCGCTGAGCGCCATCGGCGAGCTCGGGCTCAGCGCGCGCGGCTACGCCCGTCTGCTGCGCGTCGCGCGCACCGTCGCCGACCTGGCCGGATCCGTCGTCGTCCAGGCCGATCATGTACGCACCGCAGCGTCGTTCCGCCAACCGGACCTCGCGAGCTGATCCCTCGGCGGCCCTCGAGGCTGCGAGACGCCGTTGCGCCGGGGTCGATCCGCCCTTCGGTGTACCTAGGTCACGCAGCGTGACCGGTGCACAAGGTCGCGAGGTGGGAGCCTGTGATATCTTCGGCCCCGACACGTCTCCGCGAGGCGCTCGTCCTGCTCGCTCCGGCCTCGCGCGAACCCCTGCACATGAGGAGGAACGAACCGTGCCCATGACCCAATGGCTCCGTCGAGCCGCATTCCTGGTCGGAGGAATGCTCCTGCTCGGCGGTTGCGAGTTCACGGGACTCCAGTCGACGCTGGACCCGGCCGGGCCGATCGCCCAAGCGCAGCACGATCTGCTGATCTGGTCGTACCAGCTCAGCTGGATCGTGATGATCGCGACCTTCGGCGTGATGGCCTACGTTCTGATCCGCTTTCGGCGTCGGCGCGACGATCCGGATCGCATCCCGGCGCAGTTCCACGGCAGCGCGCCGCTGGAGATCGGCCTGACGATCGTGCCGGTCCTGATCGTCATCGCGGTCGCCGTGCCCACGGTTCGGACGATCTTCGCGACCGAGACCCGCGTCACGCCCGAAGCGGGCGACGTGATCGTGAACGTCACCGGGTACCAGTGGTGGTGGCGCTTCGAGTACCCCGAGCTGGGCGTGGTCACCGCCAACGAGCTCCACATTCCCGCCGGACGCCGCGTGATCCTGAACCTCGACTCGGCCGACGTGCTCCACAGCTTCTGGGTCCCCCGCCTGGCGGGCAAGCGCGACCTGATCCCGAACCAGAACAACCAGCTCTGGATCGAGGCCCCCGACCCCGGGACGTACTACGGGCAGTGCGCCGAGCTGTGCCTGGGCGCGCACGCCTACATGAAGTTCCGCGTGATCGCCGAGAGCGACGCCGAGTTCGAGGCCTGGGCCGACAGCTTCCAGACCGTAGACTCGCGCGCCGTGCAGGGCGATCCCGACGTGCAGCAGGGGTACCAGCTCTTCGCCACGAAGGGCTGCACGAACTGCCACACCGTCCAGGGCTACCGCGACGGCTCGTCCGTCGGCACGCCCGACTTCCCGAACCTGACGAACTTCGGTCTTCGCACCACGCTCGCGGCCGGCATCGTGCCGAACGACCGCGAGAACCTCGAAGCCTGGCTGCGCGACCCGCAGGCCGTCAAGCCGGGCAACTACATGCCGGCGCTCTGGCAGGAGGACGATCCGAACGCGGACGAGGAGATCGCCGCGATCGCGAGCTACCTGCTGAGCCTCGGCGCCCAGTCCGGACCCGAGGCGCAGGCCTCGCTCGGAGGTAGCCATGGCGATCGGTAGACAGGGCACCGGCTCGTCGCCCGCTGCAGGCCTTCTGCAGCGACCCCAGGGGACGTCGGGCATCGCGAGCTGGCTCACGACGGTCGATCACAAGCGTCTCGGGATCCTCTACATCCTGACGTCGATGACGTTCCTGGGGCTGGCCAGTGTCGAGGCGTTCATCATCCGCCTGCAGCTCGCCGCTCCCAACCAGCAGCTCGTCAGCCCCGACGTGTACAACCAGCTGTTCACGATGCACGGCCTGACGATGGTGTTCCTGGCGATCATGCCGCTGGGCACCGGGTTCGCGAACTACTTCGTCCCGCTGATGATCGGCGCGCGCGACCTGGCGTTCCCCCGGCTGAACGCGTTCGGCTACTGGATCTACGCCTTGGGCGGGCTGTTCGTGTACACCAGCTTCTTCCTCGGCGGCGCGCCCGACGCGGGCTGGTTCGCCTACGCTCCGCTCACGTCGCTCAGCAACAACCCCGGCAACGGCATCGACTTCTACATGATCGGCCTGTTCATCGGCGGCATCGGTACCTTGGTGACGGCGATGAACCTGATCGTGACGATCTTCAGCATGCGCGCGCCCGGCATGACGATGATGCGCATGCCGGTGTTCGTGTGGATGATCCTGGTCACCGCGTTCCTGATCATCTTCGCGTTCCCTCCCCTCACCGTCGCGCTGTTCCAGGTGATCATGGACCGCACCTTCGGGACGCTGTTCTACGTGCCCTCCGCGGGCGGACTCCCGATCCTGTGGCAGCACCTGTTCTGGATCTTCGGGCATCCGGAGGTCTACATCATCATCCTGCCGGCGTTCGGCGTGATCTCCGAGGTGATCCCGACCTTCTCGCGCAAGCCGCTGTTCGGCTACCCGGTGATGATCCTCTCCGGCATCTTCATCGGCTTCATGGGCTTCGCGGTGTGGAGCCACCACATGTTCACCACCGGCCTCGGACCCGTCGCGAACACGGCGTTCAGCCTCACCAGCTTCGTGATCGGCATCCCGACCGGCGTCAAGATCTTCAACTGGCTGGGCACGATGTGGGGCGGGGCGATCCGCTTCGCCACGCCGATGGTCTACGCCCTCGCGTTCCTGTTCATGTTCGTCATCGGCGGGATCACCGGGATCATGCTGGCCATGCCGCCGTTCGACGCGCAGGCGAACAGCACCTACTTCGTCGTCGCGCACTTCCACTACGTCATGGGCGGCGGCGCGCTGTTCGCGTTCCTCGCCGGCCTGTACTACTGGTTCCCGAAGATGACCGGCAAGATGTTCTCCGACCGCTGGGCGCTCGCGTCGTTCTGGTTCTTCTTCATCGGCTTCAACATGATCTTCATGCCGCAGCACTTCGCGGGCCTGATGGGCATGCCGCGTCGGATCCAGACGTACGACGCCGGGCTGGGCCTCGAGATCTGGAACCTCGTTTCCACCGCCGGCACGTTCGTGATGGGCGTGGGCATGATCATGATCGTGCTGGGCTTCGTGCACGCCTTCCGCAGCGGCGAGCCGGCCGAGGACGACCCGTGGGACGCCCGCACGCTCGAGTGGAGCACCAGCAGCCCTCCCCCGCACCACAACTTCGACGAGCAGCCCATCGCCACCGACCGTGACGCCTGGTGGGCGAAGAAGTACCCGGATCTCGCGCACGCCGACGACGGAAGCGCGTACGAGGGGATCGACTTCGACGCGGGCGGCATCCACATGCCCGGCCAGAGCTGGTATCCGTTCCTGCTCTCCTTCGCCGTGTTCATCGGCGGCTACGGCGTGATGTACGACAACTGGCCGCTCGCGATCCTGATGGGGCTCGTCGTCGTGGCCTCGACCTACGGCTGGGCGTTCGAAGGGGTCGGCGGGCATCACGTGCACCCGCGCTCCTCCGCGCAGGAAGGAGCGGGAGACTGATGGCCGGCCAAGCACCGTCCGTAGGCGCGCCCGCGCCCGCCCAGAGCCACGGCTGGCGGAGCAGCACGCTTCCCGACACGAAGCTGTTGATGTGGATCTTCCTGGCCTCCGACGTGATGTTCTTCGGAACGCTGATCGGGACGTACCTGATCTACAAGGGGCGCAGCATCGTCGGTCCCTATCCGCTCGACGTGCTCGACATCCCCCTCACCACGGTCAGCACCTTCGTGCTGCTGATGAGCTCGTTCCTGATGGTGATCGCGCTCCACGCGCTTCGCCAGGGCAATATCCCGGGGTTCCGGCTCTGGACGTTCGGCGTCGCGTTCTTCGGCGCGATCTTCCTCGGGTTCCAGGTGTACGAGTTCAGGCACTTCGTCGAGCTCGGCCTCACCCTGGATCGGAACCTGTTCGGCACGACCTTCTTCGTCCTGACGGGCACGCACGGCGTCCACGTCGCGATCGGCGTGCTGTGGCTGCTGTCGATCGTGGTCGCGAGCTACGTGCGACCGCAGCACTGGCAGGCCAAAGACGCGACGTACCTCGAGGTCGCCGGCCTCTACTGGCACTTCGTGGACATCGTCTGGATCGTCATCTTCACGCTCGTCTACCTCGTGGACTTCATCTAAGGCGGTCATGGCAAACGGCGGAAACGAACACAAGAAGCACGGCATCGGCGAGTACGTCGTCGTCGCCCTGATCCTGGCCGTCATCACCTACGTCGAGTTCTGGATCGTGGAGTACGAGGTCGCCTGGCTGGGCGACACGGCGACGCTCTGGTGGCTCATGATCCTCTCGGTCGTCAAGTTCGTGATGGTCATCCTCTTCTTCATGCACCTCAAGGACGACGACGTCACCTACTCCGGCTTCTTCGGGAGCGGCATGGTGATCGGGCTGGGCACTTTCGTCGCCTTCGCCTTCCTGATGACGGCGCCCAGCAGCCTCAGCTTCGTCCGCTCGCAGGTCGCGCCCGAAGGCAAGTTCTTGCACGGCGAAGCAGCAGCCGAGGACGATCACGGCGGCGACCACGGCCTGGACGAGCGGACGGTCTCGCTGATCGAGTCGGACGGCTACGCTCGCGAGCTGTCTGCCGTTCTGGGCGACCCGCGACCGAAGGACCTCTCCTGGTCCGTCGCACCGCCCGCGGCGCGGACCGAAGGCTGGACGCTCACGGTCGCCGCTCCGGCAGCTGCGGAGGGCGATGCCGTCGAGGCGCCCGCAGAGGACGCCGAGGCGGCGCCCGGCGAGGCGGAGGCCGAGGCCGACGCGGAGGCCGAGGGCGAGGGTGAGGGTGAAGCGGCGCCTCCTGCCGCGCAGGCCTCAGACGACGCTTGGAACGAGGAGCTCGGCCAGCAGACGTACACGGCGAACTGCGCGTCCTGCCACCAAGCCGGCGGACAGGGCATCCCCGGGGCGTTCCCGCCGCTCGCCGGGCATGTGCCGGAGCTCCTCGCGCCCGAGGGCGGCCGCACCTACCTGATCGACACCCTGCTCTACGGCCTCCAGGGACAGATCCGCGTCTCGGGTCAGACCTACAACGGCGTCATGCCCGCCTGGGGCCACCTGAGCGACGAGCAGATCGCGGCGGTCGCGAGCTTCGTGTCGTACGAGTGGGACAACGCCGCCGACCTGCCGGACGGCTTCGCCCCGTTCGGCCCCGACGAGGTCGCCGCCGAGCGCGGCAAAGGTCTCTCGGGAAGCGACGTGAACGACCTCAGGGGCGAGCTCGCGCTGCCCTGACGGGCGGCGCCGTCCGCGCCGAGAACCGTGTTCGCGGGCCGGGGCGTGCGCCCCGGCCCGCGTCGTAGCATGGAGGTCCGATGCCTGAGCTCTACCTCGGCTGGCAAGCCGATCCCGTCCTCCTCGGTGGCCTGATCACCCTCGCGACGCTCTACGCCCTCGCGGCAGGGCCGCTCCGCCACCGCCTCGCGCCAGGTCGGCCGTTCCCCGTCCGATCGGCGCTCGCCTACTACGCCGCCCTCGGCCTGCTCTACCTGTTCGAGGGCTCCCCGCTGCACGACCTGGCCGAGCGCTACAGCCTCACCGCGCACATGGTCCAACACCTCGGGATCGCCTACCTGGCGGCGCCGCTTCTGCTGGCCAGCGTTCCGGTCTGGATGCTCCGTCCGTGGCTCCTGCGGCCCGGCATCGCGCCGGTCGCGCGCGTGCTCACGAACCCGGTCGTGGCCATCGGCCTGTTCACCTTCTTCTTCTCCGCCTGGCACGTCCCGGCGATCTACGAAGGCGCGCTCAGGAACCCCAGCCTGCACCATGCGGAGCACCTGCTCTTCCTCGCGACCGCCCTGCTGATGTGGTGGCCGCTGATGAGCCGCGTCCCGGAGCTTCCCAGGCTCTCGCACATGCTGCGCCTCATCTACCTGTTCCTGTTGCCGGTGTTCCAGATTCCCGTGTTCGGCTCGATCACGTTCGCCGACAAGGTCCTCTACCCCACGTACGGCACGGCACCCTGGACCCTGGGCATGGACGCGCTCTCCGAGCAGGCGTTGGCGGGCGCGATCATGAAGGTCGGCGGGCTGATCGCGTTCGGGGTCCCGTTCGTCGTGATCTTCTTCCGCTGGTACCGCGACGAGGTCGGCCCACGCCCCACGAAGCAGCGCGTCCAACCGCCCCGCGACGCCGTGAGGGCCCCATGATCCGCGCGATCGCGTTCGATTGGGGCGGCGTGTTCACCGAAGGCACGTTCGACTCCAGCGCCATCGCGGCCCTGGCCGACCGGTCCGGTCACGACTCCGCGCGGATCGAGCGCCCGTACCTGGACCTGATGGCGGAGTTCGAGACGGGCGCGTTCGGTCTTTCCGGCTTCCACCGCCGGTTCGTCGAGGCGACCGGCGTGACCCTGGACGAAGCGACGTTCGCCGAGACGTTCCTGGGCGCCGTACGGGAACGGAAGGCGATGTTCGCGGTCCTCGGCGCGATTCCGGCCGACTACACGGTCGGCATGCTGTCGAACAACGTTCCGGAGCTGTGCGATCGCGTGCGAGACGACCCCCGAATGCAACGCGTCGAGCGGTTCGTGTTCAGCAACGAGATCGGGGTACGAAAGCCCGATCCCGCCGCGTTCGCGGCGCTGACGGTCGCCCTGGGCGTGCCTCCCGAGGCCACGGTGTTCGTCGACGACGCCGAGCGCAACGTCAGGGCCGCACGCGCCTTGGGGTACGAGGCGATCCACCTCACCGACCTCGGCGGGTTCCTCGCGGACTGGCGGGCGCTCCTCCCGGACGTTCCGACCGGGATCGATCTCGAGGCGTGAGCGACGACGACCAGCGCGCCATCAAGCTGCTGCAGGGATACCTGTGGTTCCCAAAGGAGCTCGACGTCGACCTCGGCCGCTACCTCCCTGGCCGCATGGAGCCGGACGTGCACGTGCTCTGGGACGAGCTGCCGCGGCCGCCGTTCTCCTTCTTCGACGACGGCACGATGGCCGCTACGCAGCACGTCTACCAGCTCACCGTCCTGACGTTCGCCGACGACGAGGAGAGCGCCGGACGGCTCGTGCCGTGGCTGGCCGAGACGCTGCAGACCGCCCTCGAGGCCACCCCCGAGGGCGTCGGCTGGCAGATCATGGAAGACCTCCGACCGATCGAATGAGCGGGCTCAGGCGCCTCCGTCGCCGCTCGCCAGCCGGCGCGTCGCCTCGACCGCCAGCCGCACCCCGAACCCGGTCGCCCCGGCGTTCCACACGCCTGCCGGCTTCTCCGTCCACGCCACGCCGGCGATGTCGAGGTGCGCCCAGCGAGGCGGCGCGAAGCGCCGCAGGAAGATCGCCCCGATGCCGGCCGAGCCTTCCCGAACGCCGCCGTTCTTGAGGTCCGCCACGCGGCTGTCGATCGCGCGAAGGTAGTCGTCGTACATCGGCATCGGCCAGATCGCGTCACCGCTCGCCTGCGCCGCCCGTGTCAGCGTCTCGAGCCAGCGCTCGTCCGTCGCGAACGCCGCGGCCGCCGTTCCCTTCCCCAGCGCCACGATCGCCCCGCCAGTGAGGGTCGCGACGTCGGCCACGACGTCCGTACCGAAGCGCTGCGCGTGGAGCAGCGCGTCGGCGAGCGCCAGCCGTCCCTCGGCGTCGGTCGAGACGATCTCGATCGCCGTGCCGTCGCCCGCGACCACCACGTCGGCGGGCCGGTACGCGCCACCGTCAGGCATGTTTTCGACGCACACGGCGATCGTCACCATCCGAACCGGCAGGTCCAGACGCGCGACCGCGAGCGCTGCGCCCAGCACGGCGGCGGCGCCCGCCATGTCGCCCTTCATCGCCGGCATCGCCTCGCGGTCCTTGAGCGACAGGCCGCCCGAGTCGAACGTGACCCCTTTCCCGACCCACGCGACGCTCGGCAGCTCGCGCTCGCCGGGCCGATGCTCCAGCACCACGAGGCGCGGAGGGTTCGCCGATCCCTGCGCCACCGCCAGGAGGGCGCCCATCCCTTGGGCCTCCATCCACGCTTCGTCGTGCACCGTGACGCGCATGCCGGCGTCGTCTCCCGCCGCGGCGGCCGCCTCGGCCAGCGCCACCGGCGTCAGGCGGTTGGGCGGCGCATCGACCAGATCGCGGCTCCAGCCGACCGCCTCGGCCACGATCGCGGCGGTCCGGACGGCCTGCTCGGCCGCCGACTCGGAGGCCTGGCCGGAGGCGTGATCGGAAACGAGGACCGTCACACGGTCGGGCGACGCCGGTCCAGCGTCGTCCCGAGCGTAGCTCCGGATCCGGTGCGATCCGAGCAGGAGCCCTTCCGTGGCCGCCCCGATCGTGACGTGAGGCTGCTCGTCCGCTCGGGCGGCCGCTGCGTCGGCGTCGAGGGCGGCAGCGGCGTCGGGCTCGACCCACAGCGCGACGTGCTCGGCGCCGGTGCGGACGACGGCGCGTCCGGCCGCCGCCGCAGCCGTACGGACCTCGTCCGGCGTGGCGTCCGCACCGGCCGCGACGACCACCAGCCGCGCCGTGCCGACCCGGTCCAAGCCGGGAATCGACACGGGCGCATCCGCGCCGACGGCGAGGTCGCCGAGGTCGCGGCGTGCGGAGATCTCGCCGCCCAAAGCCCTGTCGAGCTCCTGGAGGCGCTGCGACGGCCGGGCCGAAGCACCGGCCAGCACCACCACCATCGCGTCCGCAACGAACGTGTGCGGTTCTGCTACCTGGATCGTGACCTTGCTCATCGACGTGCCTCCTCGCGCCCGGCGATCGGTCGTACCGCGCGTCTGCGCTCACGATGCCTCAGCCACGGCGTCCGTAGGGCCGATCCGGGCGGGCGCGCGGGACACCGGCCCGGTGGCGGGAACGGCCTGGAGACCCAGAAGCGCTTGGCAGCGGCCGCGCGACGGCCGGTCGGAGCCTCGGGAGCGCCGTGCACCCCCGGCTCGTTTCGCTACCGTTCGGCGTGGCCGCTTCCGGGCGCGACGTCCTGCTCCGTTCCCGCGCGCCCGTGGACGCGGACGCGCGGCCCGCCGCATCGACGCTGTCGGACGAGCAGCGCCGGGCGGTGGACCTGGCTGCGTCCCGCTGCGACGGCGCCATCGTCGCGCGGGCGGGAAGCGGAAAGACCTACACGCTGCGTGCCGTCGCGCAGCGCACCGCACCCCGACCCACGGTCCTGCTGGCGTTCAACCGGGCCATCGCCGCCGAGGCCCGCGCGTCGTTCCCAGCCCACGTGCGGAGCACCACGTTGCACGCCCTGGCGTTCCGGTCGGTGGTCGCGCCCGACGCCCGGATGCGGGCGAAGCTCGCGGCCGGCGCGAGCGGGCGCACGCGTGCTACGTGGGTCGAGCTGGCTCGCCTCGACCCACGCGACCCGGGCATGAGCGGCCACGTCGACGCGTTGCGCATGCTGCTGAGCCGGTTCGCCGCCAGTGCCGACGACGCGCCTCACGACGGCCACCTTCCCGTCGCGCTGCGCACGCGCCTCGTCGCGACGCTGGGGCGGGAGCGCGCGGCAGAGCGGACACGCTGGCTGGTGCGCCGCGTGCAGCGGGCGTGGGAGCGCATGGCGGACCCGGACGACCCGGCGGCCCTGGATCACGACGCCTACCTGAAGCTGTTCCACCTTCGCGGCACCCGCATCGCGGCGGAGCTGCTGCTCGTCGACGAGGCGCAGGACCTCGCTCCGGTGATGTTGTCCGTTCTCGGGCGCCAGGATGCCGCACGCCTGCTCGTGGGCGATCCCGCCCAACGCATCTACGGCTGGCGCGGTGCGGTCGACGCGATGGCGGCGTCCGGATACCCGGAAGTGCGGCTGACCAGGTCGTTTCGCTTCGGCCCCGAGATCGCCGAGGTGGCGCTCCGCGTCCTGCACGTCCTGGCGCCAGGCTCCAGGCTGGTCGGCGCCGGTCGGGCCGGCGAGGTGTCGCTCGATCCGATCGGCCGCGACGTTCGTCGCGCCGTGCTGTGCAGAACCAACCTCGGGGTGATCGAGGCGACGCTGGCGTTCGCCGACGAGGGCGTGCACGTGGTCGGCGGGCTCGACGGCACCGTCGCCTCCCTGCGCGATGCGCACGCGCTCTGGTCGCGCGCGCGTGGCGGTCGTGGCGGCCTTCGCGGACGTGGCCACGGCGGTCGTGGTCACCGCGGTCGCGGGGCGCGCCCTGCTCGCGAAGACACGCCGCTGAACGGCGGACGACCGGACGCCACGACGTGGGGCGGCTTCGCGAGCTGGGACGAGCTGACCGAAGCCGCGGAGGTGCAGGGCGGCGCCCTGCGCACGCTCGGTCGCCTGGTCGAGACGCACGGCGACGACGTTCCCCGCCTGTGCAGGTCCTTGCTGGACGCGAGTCGGCCCAGCGAGCGGGACGCGCGCGTGGTCGTCTCGACCGTGCACCGTGCCAAGGGCCGAGAGTGGGACCACGTCGAGCTCTGGAGCGATCTTCCTCGCGTGGCGGTGGACGCGGGCGCCCTGGCGCGCGCGCCCGATCCGGAAGCGGCGCGCGCCGAGCTGAACCTCCTCTACGTGGCCGTCACGCGTGCACGCCGGACGCTGAGCCTCGCTCGCGCGAGCGACGATCTCCGTGAGCTGCTGACGTCTGCCGACGAACGTGATGGGGGCACGGCCCGCCCAGCGTAGGCGCCGCCCGCGGGCTTCAGGGCGTCCAAGACGCGAACGCGGCGCGACCGGCGTCGTACCCCTTCTCCAACGCCTCGTCCATCCGACCGAACTGCTCGACGCCGAAATCGCGCCCCAGGTCTGGGCGGATCAGCAGGTCGGGCGGCGAGATGGCCAGCCGCATCTTCGTCACCAGCGCTTGCGGCACGTCGAACGATTTCATGAACAGCTCGACCGTCAGCGCGCGCTGCGGCTGCATCACGTCCTTCAGGCGGTCCCAGAAGCTCCGGTCGTCCTGGAACCGCAGCTGACGATCCGGGGGCGCGGCGACGTCGACGGCCACGACCGGACCGTGGCCCATCGTGCGTGCGAGGTCCACGGGCAGGTTGTTCAGCAGTCCGCCGTCCACCAGCACCCGGTCGCCCAGGCGGACCGGCGAGATCAGACCGGGCAGCGCGCTCGTTGCGCGCAACGCCTGGACGAGCCCCCCGTCGTTGAGCACCACCAGCTCGCCCTTCTGAACGTCGACCGCGGTCATCAACAGGTCGACGTCGAGGTTCTCCATGCGCTCCGGAAGATGCTCCGCCAAGAGGTTCGCGAGGCCCTCGCCTCCGACGATGCCGCCGAGCTCGCCGAACGACAGCAGCGACTCGTACCGAATCCCGCGCGCGACCTGCTCCATCTCGTCGGGCGTGTAGCCGGCCGCGTGGAACGCGCCGACGATGCCGCCCATCGAGCAGCCCGCGATGGCACGGACGTGCAGTCCCGCCTCTTGGAGCGCCCGCAGCACGCCGATGTGCGCGAGCCCGCGCGCGCCTCCCCCACCGAGCACCAGAACGATCTCGTCCATGCCCCGATCGTACGTCGGCCGAGCGGACCGGGGAAGCCGAAGCGCCGCTTCCCCGGCAGGAACGGTGGCGGCGAGCGTGTGGACCGCGCTCCGCACCTCGCTCAGAACGGCGGTCCGGCTTCGGCGCCGCTGCGGGCCGAGCCCGACGAAACGGCGCCGGCCGCCGCATCCGGCTCCCCGACGGTCGATGGCTCGTGGTCCGGCAGCGATGCGGCCTCCGCGCCGCGAGGAAGCCGCTCGATCGTCTCGATCCGCAGCGCCTCGACGCGGGTCGCCCAGCGCCGCGATCCCTCGCCGTCCGTCCATGCGTCGGTCACGAGTCGGCCGTCGACGTACACCGGCGTCCCCTTCTCGAGGCCGTCCGCGGCGAGCGCGACGTCGCGCCATGCACGCACCTCCACGAAGTGCGGCCTGGCCTCGTCGTCCGGACGGGCGGCGTCGTCACGGGCGGCGGTGCCGCGGGCGCGAACGCGGCTTCCCGCTTCCCGTTCCCGCACGGCGACGGCGAACCGCGCCAGCGCGACGCCCCCCTCGCTGCGGCGAAGCTCCACGTCACGAGCCAGATTTCCGATCACCCGAACCCGGTTCACTGCGTCCCGGAGGCGAGGCTGGTCGCGGGCGTCGACCGCGAACGCGTCGTCGGGATCGCGCGCTCCCAGTCCGAGGATCTCGACGCGTCGTCCGATCACGTCGAGCGCCGAGCGGACGGCGCCCTCCTCCGTCTCCCAGCTGCGCTGCTCGACGTGCCCCTCGAGCCACACCGGCGTGCCGGTCCGAACGTGATCGACGATGCGCTCCGCCTGCGCCCCGAAGACGGTGGCCCGCTGGTACCAGGGACGGGAGCGAAGCGTGCCGTCCTCGTCGTGCAGGTGATCGTCGCCGCCGAGATCGAGCCGCAGCACCGCGAGGCCGGCCGGCGTGTAGCGCAAGTCCGGCTCTCGTACGAGCGTACCGATCAGGAGGGCGTGGTTCAGTCCGAGGGCCATGGGTGTCTCCTCGCATCCGCGCGCTGGCCGACGCCGACGCGAGCGGCTGCGGAGCGCCGGTCGCGCCGTCCCCTCCCGACGACCGGGTCGAGGGCGGCGTGGGAAGCAGCGTAGGGGGCGTGGCTCCACGCGACCTCCACCGACGGGACACCGGCGGCGCAGGAGCAGGAGCGCGCCTGCCGGCTGCTAGGCTCGTCGCCATGACGCGCTCGGCGGTGTTCGCGGTGTTCGCGGCGGCCCACTTCCTCTCCAACTTCGTGCGGAGCGCGAACGCCGTGATCGCGGGCGACCTGGTCCGCGACGTCGGGGTGGGTCCGGCCGACCTGGGGCTGATGACGAGCCTCTACTTCCTGGGGTTCGCGGCGGCGCAGCTGCCGCTCGGGATGGCTCTGGACCGGTACGGCGCCCGCCTCGTGACGCCCGTGCTGATGCTGGCCGCGGTGGCGGGCGCCTTGGCGTTCGGGCTGGGACGCGATCTGCTCACCCTCGCGATCGGCCGCGCGCTGATGGGGGTAGGGACCGCCGGCATCCTGATGGGCGGGCTCAAGGCGCTGTCCGGCTGGTTCGCGCCGTTGCGCTTCGCCGCGGTATCGGGCGCGCTGGTGGCGATCGGCTCGTCCGGCTCGCTGCTGGCCTCGACGCCGCTGGCCTGGATGGCGCAGGCCTTCGGCTGGCGGGCCGTGTTCGTCGCGGGCGCTGCGCTTCTGGCGCTGTCGGCCGGCGCGATCGCCGTCTGGGCCCGGTCGGCTCCCGACGTGGACCGTGACCAGGGCATGACCGACGGCGGCTTCGGCGAGGTGTTCCGCTCGCCGCGTTTCTGGCGCCTGGCCGGCCTGGCCCTCGCGACCACGGGCGTGACGTTCGCGTTCCAGAGTCTCTGGGCCGGGCCGTACCTCGCGAACGGCGTCGGCCTGGGGGCTCTCGCCACCGGCAACGTCCTTCTGGCGTTCGGCGTGGGCGTGTCGGTCGGCTACCTGGTGCTGGGCGCGCTCGGTGAGCGGCTGGGAGTCGCCCGTACCCTGGTCGGGGCCGGCGTCGCGTTCGTGGCGGCCCAAGCGGTGCTCGCGGCGGTACCCGCCGCGGGTGGAGGCGTCCTGTCGGGCACGTTCGCCGTCCTGGGCGTATCGGGAGCGACGTCGGCCCTGCTGTTCGCATTGGCACGCCACGCCTTCCCCCTGGCGCTCACCGGCCGGGCCGTGACCGCGGTGAACCTGTTCATGTTCACGGGCGGGTTCGGCCTGCAGTGGGGCCTCGGCCTCTGGCTCGACGCCGGCTTCGGCGGGCACGGGTCGCTGTTCGCGCTGACCGCGGCCGTGGGGATCGTGGCGGTGGCGGCGTTCCTTCCGGAGCTGAGGCGCGCCGCCTCGGCGTGATCCCGGCCTCGCCGCGGCCCGCCGGGCGCGCTCAGCCCAGGCCCTCGACCTCCACCGGCGTGTCCTGGACGATGTGCAGGTCCCGCTGCGGGAACGGGATGGCGATGCCGGCCTCGTCGAACGCCTCCTTGACGGCGCGCGTCAGGTCGAGCTTCGTCATGAAGAAGTCGCCCGCCTTCGTCCATCCCCGGATGAGCAGGTTCACGGAGCTGTCGCCCAGCGAGTCGACGGCGATCAGCGTCTCCGGCTCGTCCAGGATCCGCTCGTCGCCGTCCAGGACGCCTTGCGCCACCTCGATCGCCTTGCGCACGTCGTCGCCGTAGCCGATCCCGACGACGAGGTCGACGCGGCGCAGCTCGGCCTGCGAGAAGTTCTTGATCTCGGTGCCCCAGATGTTCGAGTTCGGCTGGTGGATGACCACCCCGTCGAACGCCTTGAGCTTGGTCACGAACAGCCCCATGTCCTCCACGATCCCCATCGTGCCGCCGATATCCACCGCGTCGCCCAGCCGGAACGGCCGGAGGCCGAGGATCATCACGCCCGCCGCGACGTTGGACAGCGCGCCCTGCAGCGCGAGCCCGATGGCCAGGCCGGCGGCGCCGAGGACGGCGATGATGCTGGTCGTCTGCACCCCGAAGCGGCCCAGCACCGCGACGAGCGTGACCGCCAGGATCGTCCAGCGCACGAAGCGGACGAACACGCTGGTGAGCGTGCGATCGAACCGCTCGCTGCGCTCTCCCGCGCGGCGGACCATGCCGGACGCCCAGTTCGCGACGATCCAGCCGACGACCAGGATGGCGATGCCGGCGAGCACGTCGACGGCGAGGGCGAGGGCGAGGCTTCCGATGTCGTCGAGGTTCATGCAGTCTCCTTCGCGGCGAGGGTCGGAACCGGTCCGCGACAACGGCGGCCCGGAATCCGAACGACGGATCGCTCGCGTCGAGGATACCCGCCCGGGGTGGGCGTCAGAGCGGCAGGTTGCCGTGCTTCCGGAACGGGCGGGTCTCGGTCTTGCCGTTCAGGGCGCGCAGGTGCCCGATCAGGGCCCGGCGCGTCCGGACCGGATCGACGACGTCGTCGAGGTACCCCCGTGCCGCGGCTCGCCACGGATTGTCGTAGCGCTCGCGGTACTGCGCGATGCGTGCGTCGCGGACCGCCGCCGGATCGGCCGCGTCCTGGATCTCGCGCCGGTGCAGCACCGCCGCGGCTCCCTCGGCGCCCATGACCGCGACGGACGCCGTCGGCCAGGCGAGCACCACGTCGGCGCCCATGTCCCGCGAGTTCATCGCGAGGTACGCCCCGCCGTAGCTCTTCCGGGTGATCAGCGTCAGCTTCGGCACCGTGGCTTCGGCGTAGGCGTAGAGCATCTTGGCACCGTGCCGGATGATGCCGGCATGCTCCTGCCCGACCCCGGGCAGAAACCCGCTGACGTCCACCAGGGTCAAGAGCGGCACGTTGAACGCGTCGCAGGTCCGGATGAAGCGCGCGGCCTTGTCGCTCGCGTCGATATCGAGCGTTCCCGCCATCTGGCTCGGCTCGTTCGCGACGATGCCGATCGCCGTTCCGCCGAGGTGCGCGAACCCGACGCGCAGGTTGCGCGCCCAGTCCGGTTGGATCTCCAGGAACCGGCTTTCGTCGACCAGGGCCCGAATCACCTGCCGCATCGGGTAGGCCCGTTTCGGATCGGGCGGCACGATGCGGAGCAGCTCCGGCGTCTCGCGATCGTCCGGGTCGCGCGTCGCGCGGTCGGGCGGCGCCTCGCGCGCGGACGAGGGCAGGTAGGCCAGCAGCTCGCGGATCTTGCGGAGCACGTC
Source organism: uncultured bacterium (assembly GCA_964561595.1). Taxonomy (GTDB): domain Bacteria; phylum Deinococcota; class Deinococci; order Deinococcales; family Trueperaceae; genus SLSQ01. The sequence goes on from CAZLQH010000011.1 coordinate 25,897, forward strand.
GGCGTCGTTCTCGCCCGCGAGGTGCGCCACGCCGGAGCGGCGCGTATGCACCGTCGCGCCGCCGAGCTGCTCGAACCCGACCTCTTCCTTGGTGACCGACCGGATCACGTCGGGTCCGGTGATGAACATGTACGACGTGCCCTCCGCCATCAGCACGAAGTCGGTCAGCGCCGGGCTGTACACGGCCCCGCCCGCGCACGGGCCCAGCACCGCGCTGATCTGCGGAACCACGCCGCTGTAGATCGCGTTCCGGTAGAACACCTCGCCGTAGCCGGACAGCGAGTCGACGCCTTCCTGGATGCGGGCGCCCGCCGAGTCGTTCAGCCCTACGATCGGCGTGCCGCTGCGCGCCGCGAGGTCCATCGCCTGGGCGATCTTGCGGGCGTGCATCTTGCCCAGGCTGCCTCCGGCGACGGTGAAGTCCTGGCTGAACACGAACACGGGTCGGCCGTCGATCCGGCCGTGACCGGTGACGACGCCCTCGCCCGGCGCCTCGACGTGCCCGTCGCCGTCGATCGCCTCGACGAACACGCCCAGCTCGTGGAAGCTGCCTTCGTCGAGCAGCAGGGCGATCCGCTCGCGCGCGGTCGCCTTTCCGGCGTCGTGTTGCCGGTCGATCCGCGCCTGCCCGCCGCCGCGCGCGATGCGCTTGCGTCGCTCCTCCATCTCGGCCGTCAGCTCTTGGATACGCGCCTCGCCACCGTCGTCCATATCGGAGGATACCCCGCGGCGTTCCGACCGCATCGGGCCGATCGCGTCCGCGTCAGGGAGCGCGGTCGCCGTCCAGGACGACGACGCGGGTCTCGCCTTCGTAGACGAACCCCTGACCCCGGGCGAGCTGCTCGCGGAACGTCGCGTCGTCCGCTCGCTCGGCGATGGCCCGCAACGCCTCGGCCTCGGCCCGGGCCGCCTGGACCTCGTCCTCGAGCGATGCGATCGCCGCCCGGTGGCGGATCATCCGGTCGAGCTCGACGAACGTCAGGAACCCCACTTGCAGGATGCCGACCAGCGCGACGACGCCCAGGAGCCGAAGCGCTCGCCGGGTCGGCGCGTCGGCGGCGTTCACGGCGCGCCCCTGAGGTCGTCGGACATGGGGGAAGTGTAGCAAGCCCCGCGAGCTGTGAGCTTTGGCACCCGGTTCCTCCGTTGCGTCCAGCATGCTGACGGCGGTGCCGGCACCGTATGCCGATTCGGAGGCACGGATGAACGAACTGCGAGATCCGCTCGACGCGACGATCGTGTTCGTCGACGACGAGCCGGTGAACCTCACGCTGTTGGGCAAGATCCTCGAGAGAGCAGGGTACCGCCGCCTGGTGCCGTGCGGCGATCCGCGGGCCGCACCCGGGCTGCTGACCGAGCACGACGCCGATCTGCTGATCACCGATCTGCACATGCCCGAGATGGACGGCCTGGAGCTGATCTCGACCGTGACGCGGACGCGATCCGCGGACGACTGGTTCCCGATCGCGGTGATCACCGCCGACGTGTCGCCCGACGCCGAGCGCGACGCGCTCTCCCGCGGCGCGAAGGACTTCATCACGAAGCCGTTCCGCGCCACGCAGATCGAGCTGCGGGTCGAGAACCTGTTGCGGACGCGCATCCTGCACGAGGCGCTGCGGCGCCACGTCGACCATCTCGAGGAGCTGGTGCGCGAGCGCACCTTCGAGCTCGAGACCGCCCGGCTGGACCTGCTCGAGCGGCTCGCCCTGGCCGCGGAGTTCCGCGACTACGTCACCGGGCGGCACACGCAGCGCGTCGGCGAGCTGTGCGGTCTGCTGGCCGAGCAGCTGGGCCTGCCCGCCCCCGAGGTGGACCTGCTGCGCCGCGCGGCGCCGCTTCACGACGTCGGCAAGATCGGCATCCCCGACGCCATCCTGCTCAAGCCCGGCCGCCTGGACGAGGACGAGTTCCGTACCATGCGCGAGCACGTCGACGTGGGCGTGCGACTGCTGGCGCAAGGACAGTCGGAGCTGATGGTGCTCGCCGAGAAGGTGGCGCTCACCCACCACGAGCGCTGGGACGGCAGCGGCTACCCGCGCGGCCTGAGCGGCGACGACATTCCGCTCGTCGGTCAGATCGTGGCGATCGCCGACGTGTTCGACACCCTGATCAACGCGCGGCCGTACAAACCCGCCTGGAAGCTCGAGACGGCGATCGCCGAGATCCGCCGCAAGAGCGGGCGCTGGTTCTCGCCCCGGATCGTGGAGGCGTTCATGACCGTGCTGGCCGATCAGCCGGAGCTCCTCGCGCGGCTCGAGCGCGAATCGTGGGAGGACGCGCAGAACGGACGGCCGATCGGTCCGCCGTTCGCGGCCGGCAACGCCTTCTGAGCGCGCGATCGCTCAGGGCGCTCCGAACAGCGACAGCTGCTCGGGACCGTCGTCGCCGAGCGCCGGAAGCGACGTCACCTCGCGGTACTCGAGGCCGAGCTCCGTCAGACGCGTCCGCGCGGGGGCCGTGACCTCGGGCGCCGCCAGGATGCCGCGGACCGTCGACCCCGTCGCCTCGCGCACCCGCCGCACGTAGCGGTCGAGCTGATGGACGGCGTCGTGGCTGGCTCGGCCCCGCTTGAGCTCGACGACCACCAGACGCCCCTCGCGGTCGCGAGCGTACAGATCGATCCCGCCCACGCCGACGGGAAGCTCGACCTCGAGCAGGACGAGGCCGTCCTCGATCAGCTCGGGACGCCGGGCCAGCGCCCGCTGCATCTGGGCCTCGCTGCCGTGCAAGAGCAGGCCGCCCTCGTCGCGTGGAGCCAGCGCCAGAGCGAACGCGGTGTCGAGGAACGCCACGCGAACCAGCTCGGAGGGCGAGGCTCGCTCCGCGATCAGCACGGTCCGTCCCGCCTCCTCGAGCAGCTCCACCGCGTCGACCCGCGGCTGCCAGTTCAGCGGCTTGATGCCGCGCGACGCGTGCACCTGCAGGCTGCGGTCCGGCTTGAGCAGCAACAGGTAGTCGCCGGCGTCGGCGGTGCTGGCCGCCCGCCCGTGGTAGACGACCTCCATCTCGCCGCCGATCTGGAGCCAGCGGCCCGGCTCCGCGAGCTGCTCGCGCAAGAACGCGAGCAGCTCGCCGGGGCCTGGCTCGAACAGCTGCGCTGCGATCACGGCCCGGATGGTACCACCGGGCCCGGGCGTCACCCGCGGCCGGTACCATGCCGTCATGGGACTGCCTGGAGCGCACGTATCGGTATCCGGCGGCGCCGAGAAGGCGGTGGCGCGAGCCGTCGCCCTCGGCTGCGACGCCTTCCAGATCTTCGTCAAGAGCCCCAACCGCTGGTCCGCGCTGCCGAGGTCCGCGGAGGCCGCCGCGACGTTCCGCGAGCTGCGTGGTACCGCCGATCTACCGGTGGTGGCGCACGCGGGCTACCTGATCAACCTCGCGAGCCCCAAGCCGGAGGTGGTCCAGAAGTCGCACGCGGCGCTCCTGGACGAGCTCCGCCGTTGCGACGCGCTGGGCGTGCCGGGTCTCGTCCTCCATCCCGGCGCTCCGCAGGACGACGGTCGCGAGGTCGGGATCGAGCGGGTGGCGAGAGGGTTGGACGCCGTGCTCGACGAGCTCGGGCACGCCCGCGTGAAGGTGCTGCTCGAGAACACCGCCGGCCAGGGCAGCACGCTGGGCGTGTCGATCGACGAGCTCCAGGCGATCCGTTCGCGGGCCCAGCACGCCGACGACCTGGGCATCTGCCTGGACACCTGCCACGCCTTCGCCGCAGGCTACGACCTGACGGACGCGGACGGCTACGAGCGGCTGGTCTCCGAGCTGGCGGACGGTCCGGGCACGTCGGCGCTGGCGTGCTGGCACCTCAACGACTCGAAGTTCCCGGTCGGGATGCGCAAGGACCGGCACGCGAACATCGGCGACGGCGAGATCGGGCTCGAGCCGTTCGCGCGGCTGCTGGACGACGCGCGTTTCGCGCACCTCCCGATGATCCTCGAGACGCCGCTGGGGGACGACGAGCAGGGGCACGCGCGCGACCTGGCGACGCTGCGCTCGCTGGTCGGAACGACGTGAGCGTGCGCATCCGCCGCGCGGCCCAGGAGACCGGAGCGACATGACGGTGGGGCCGGTCCGGGTCGCGATCCTCGGAGCGGGGAACCGTGGCGCGGACGTGTACGGACGCGGGCTCGAGGGACGGGGCGACGCCGTCGTGGTCGCGGTCGCCGATCCCGATCCCCTTCGTCGCGACCGCCTCGCGGAGCGCCACGGCGTGCCGTCCGATCGCCGCTTCGCGGGGGCGACCGAGCTCCTGTCGGGACCTCGGATCGCCGACCTGGCCATCCTCGCGACTCCCGACGCGGCGCACGTCCAGCCGGCGATCTTGGCGCTGACGCGGGGCTACGACGTCCTGCTCGAGAAGCCGATCGCGCCGGACGCGGAGGGGATCAGGGCGCTGGCCGCCGCGGCCGCCGAAGCGAAGGGGACCGTGACCGTCGCGCACGTCCTCCGTCACGCGCCGTTCTTCCGCACGATCCGCGAGGCGATGGCGCACGGCCGGATCGGACGCCCGATCGGGATCGATCACGTCGAGAACGTGGGGCACTGGCACTTCGCGCACTCGTACGTGAGGGGGGCGTGGCGTCGCGAGGACGTGGCCAGCCCGATGATCCTGGCCAAGGCGTGCCACGACCTGGACCTGCTGCGCTGGCTGGCGGACGCGCCGTGCGACGAGGTCTTCTCACGCGGGGAGCTGCGCTGGTTCCGGGAGGAGAACGCGCCTGCCGACGCGCCGCCGTTCTGTCTGGACGGCTGTCCGGTCGAGACCGACTGTCCCTACTCGGCGCCGCGGATCTACCTGGAGCGCTTCGCCGGGAGGCGCGGCTGGCCGCGATCGGTCGTCGCGCCCGGCGGCGGCGACGACGCCGTCGCGGCGGCGTTGCGGGCCGGACCGTACGGACGGTGCGTCTACCGCTGCGACAACGACGTCGTCGACCATCAGGTCGCGACGCTGAGCTTCGCGAACGGCGTGGTCGCGACGCTCACGGTCACGGCGTTCAGCGAGGAGAACACCCGGACGATCCGCGTGTTCGGAAGCCACGGCGAGCTCGAGGGGCACCTGGAGAGCGGCCGCATCGCGCTGCGCGACTTCGCCTCGGGCGGCACGGAGCGGCTGGACGTGGCGCCTGCCCAGGGCCACGCGCCGGCCGACCGCGCCCTCCTGGACGACGTGATCGCCAGGCTCCGGGGGGACGCGGGACCGGGACCGACCGATCTGGCGACGTCGCTGGAGAGTCACCTGGTGGCGTTCGCCGCGGAGCGCTCGCGTCGCGAGGGCGGTCCGGTGCGCCCGGCAGCGCGGTGACAGGCGCGCAGCGACCAGGCGCTCGGTCCCGTGCTAGCGTCGCGACCGAGCGCGTCGCGGGTCCTCGCGGGGAGGCACGATGCTCGACGTCACCGAGCTGGTCACGATTCTGAGTCGAAACCTGAGCGTCCTGGAACAGCAGACGCGGGACGTCGACCATGACGCCGCGCTACGCCCACTCTTCGAGGGCGCGAGCCACCTCAACTGGCTGCTGGGGCATCTCGCCGTCTCGCGAGACGCGATGCTCGGCGCGCTGGATCGCCCCGCGTACGCTACGGACCCGCGCATGGAACGGTATCGGCGCGGCGCGGCGCCCCCTTCGGCCGAGCGTGCGGTGCCCACGGATGAGCTGCTCGAACTCCTCCACGCGCAGCAACGGGCGCTCGCATCGGGGCTCGCCGAGAGCTCCGAGATCCTGCCCTCGCCGCGCGGCGAAGGCGACGGCACCGTCGGCGACTGGCTCTCGTTCCTCGTCTGGCACGAGAGCTATCACGTCGGTCAGGCGACCCTCTATCGGCGCGCGGCCGGCCTCGCCAGCCGCCTCCCCTGACCAGCGCCGCCGACTCCGAGCGGCCCTCCTGCGGGGCGATCAGGCGCCGCGGTAGCGACCGTAGCCTCCGCGGTGGTAGAGGAGCGGGTCGGCCTCGCGCGTCGCTGCTGCCTCGACCTGCCCGACGAACAGGGTGTGGTCCCCGACGGTCACGCGCTGCACGATCCCGCACGAGAGCTGGACCAGCGACCCGCGCAACACCGGTGCCTCGCCCAGCCGCTCCCAGCCGATCTCGGGGTCGATGTCCCGCCCCGCAAACCGATCGGACAGGTCCTGCTGCGCCCGCGTGAGGATCGAGACGCCGTACCGTTCCGCCTGGACCAGCGCACCGTGCGCGCCCGCGCCGTGGTCGATGGCCACGCCCACCAGCGGCGGATCGAGCGAGAGCGACGAGAACGCGTTGACGGTGATGCCGCGAGGCCCGTCTTCGGTGTCCATCGTCACCACCGTGACGCCGGTGGCGAAACGTCCGAGAGCGTCACGAAAGGTGCGTGCGTCGATCATGGAGCCTCCAAGCGGCGGTTCGGACCGCGTCGGCGACAAGGTACCCTTCGACGCCCGCCGCGCGTGTGGCCCCGGAGGCGTACCGAGGTAGGCTCGCGAGGTGGATCCCGTCTCCGTGCCTCCTCTCCTCCGACTCTGGCGCTACGCCGGGCGGTTCCGTCCGCGAATCGTGCTGGCCGCGCTGTTCAGCGTCGCGAACAAGACGTTCGACCTGGCCCCGCCGTTCCTGATCGGCATCGCAGTCGACAGCGTGGTCGCCGGCGACGGGTCCGCGCTGGGGCGCTGGCTCGGGCTGGACGCGCCGGGCCAGCTGTGGGTGCTGGCCGCCGCGACGTTCGCGGTGTGGGCGTTCGAATCGATCACCGAGTACCTGTTCCAGGTGCAGTGGCGCGAGCTGGCGCAGGCGCTCGAGCACGAGCTCCGCAGCGAGGCGTACGACCACGTCCAGCGGCTGGACATGAGCTACTTCGAGTCGCGTAGCACCGGCGGCCTGATGAGCGTGCTGAACGACGACGTGAACCAGCTCGAACGGTTCCTGGACGTCGGCGCGAACGACATCCTGCAGCTCGTCACCACCGTCGCGCTGCTGGGCGTGTTCTTCTTCATCGCCGCGCCCGGCGTGGCATGGCTTGCGTTCCTCCCGATCCCGCTGATCCTGTGGGGGTCGCTGCGCTTTCAGAAGAGGATGGCGCCCCGCTACGCCGCGGTCCGCGAGGAGGTCGGCGCGATCAACGCGGACCTCGCGAACAACCTCGGCGGGATCGTGGCGATCAAGAGCTTCACCGCCGAGGACCGCGAGGCCGAGCGCATCGCCGAGGCCAGCCGCCGCTACCTGGAGGCCAACCGGCACGCGATCCGGCTGTCGTCCGCGTTCGTGCCGCTGATCCGGATGGCGATCGTGCTGGGGTTCATGGCCACGCTCGTCTGGGGCGGCCGGCTGGCCCTGGCGGGCACGATCTCGGTGGGCATCTACAGCACGCTGGTGTTCATGACGCAGCGCCTGCTCTGGCCGCTGACGCGGCTGGGGCAGACGTTCGACCTGTACCAGCGGGCGATGGCGTCCACGCGACGGATCTTCGCGGTGCTGGACACGCGCCCGGAGATGCACGACGGTCCCGCGCCGCTGCCGCCCGGGGGGCCTCGGGGCGAGCTGCGCTTCGTCGGCGTGCGGTTCGCGTACCAAGGGTCCTCCACGGTCCTGCACGATCTGGACCTCGAGGTACCCGCTGGACGCACCACCGCGGTGGTGGGCTCGACGGGCGCCGGCAAGTCCACGCTGGTCAAGCTGATGCTCCGCTTCCACGACCCGCAGGCCGGCCGCGTGACGCTGGACGGCACGGACCTGCGCGAGCTGCGGCGCGCCGAGCTGCGCTCCGCGATCGGGCTCGTCTCGCAGGACGTCTACCTGTTCCACGGCACCGTGCGGGACAACCTCCTGCTGGGGCGACCGGGCGCCAGCGACGAGGAGCTCGAGCGCGCGGCGGACGCGGCGGAAGCGCTGGAGTTCGTCCGTGCGCTACCCGAAGGGTTCGACACCGTCGTCGGCGAGCGCGGACAGAAGCTGTCCGGCGGCCAGCGGCAGCGGCTGTCGATCGCGCGTGCGCTGCTCAAGGACCCGCCGATCATGATCCTCGACGAGGCGACCAGCGCCGTCGACAACGAGACCGAGGCGGCCATCCAGCGATCGCTGGAGCGGATCACGGCCGGCCGCACGACGGTCGTGATCGCCCACAGGCTGTCGACGATCCGTCATGCCGACGTGATCCACGTGCTCGAGCAGGGGCGCCGCGTCGAGTCGGGGCGGCACGAGGAGCTTCTCGAGCTCGGCGGCGTGTACGCCGGCCTGTGGCGCGTCCAGACGGGAGCGCGCGTCCGCGCTTCCGGCTCGGACCGAGGCCACGTCCCGCCGACCGCCCGCGCCGGATCGTCGGACTGATCCGGTGGACGACGCAACCTCTTCCCCACCGGCGCCGCCCACGGACGTGGACGCCTTCTTCCGCGCGGACCTGCGGGTCGGCACCATCGTCCGGGTCGAGCCGTTTCCCGGGGCCCGCACGCCCGCCTGGAAGCTCTGGGTGGACTTCGGCCCGACGATCGGCCAGCGCACCTCGAGCGCCCGGCTGACGGAGCTGTACGCTCCCGACGACCTTCGCGGCCGGCAGGTCGTGGCGCTCGTGAACGTGCCGCCGCGTCGGATCGGCCCGTTCGTGTCGGAGTGCCTGGTCACGGGGTTCGACACGCCGGAAGGCGTGGTGCTGACGACGGTCGAGCGACCGGTTCCCGACGGTACGCGCCTGTACTGAGGCCACCCGTACGGCGCCCGCCGAACGGGCGTGACGGCTGGCCGCGACGGACCGCGGCGGGGCCTCTATCATGGCGTTCGGCCCCCGCGCGGGGCGGAGGAGGCCCGGTCCCCATGCCCACGCTTCACCTGCTGGGCGCAGGCGCGGTCGTCAGCGACCCGGAGCGCACGACCACGATGATGGCGCTCGACAACGGTCGCGGCGTCCTGCTCGTCGACTGCGGCGGCGACGTGGTTCCACGCTTGGAGGCGACGGGGCTCGACCCGACCGCGTTGGCGGGCGTGGTGATCACGCACGAGCACGCGGACCACGTCGCGGGGTTCCCGCTCATGATGGAGCGGCTGTGGCTGATGGGCCGCCGCGATCCGCTTCCCGTGTACGGCATCGCTGCGGCCCTCCGTCAGGTGCAGCGCGTGCACGACGCGTTCGACGTGTCGGGCTGGGAGGGGTACCCCGGCTGGACGGCGCACGAGGTGGATGAGGCGGCGAACGCCGTCGTGCTCGACGCCCACGGCTGGCGCGTGCTCGCCTCGCCGGGCCGGCACGCGGTGCCCGTCGTGGGTCTCCGCTTCGAGGACCGCGCGAGCGGACGGGTCGCGAGCTACAGCTGCGACACGGCGCCTGCCCCCGCGATCGCCGAGCTCGCGCAGGACGCCGATCTGCTGCTTCACGAAGCGACCGGAGCCGGACCGGTGCACAGCAGCGCGGAGCAGGCGGCCCGAACGGCCCGGCAGGCGAACGCGAAACGGCTGGTTCTCGTGCACCTGCCGCGGGCCGACGCGCTGGCGCGCGAGCTGCCCGCCGCACGGCGGGTCCGCCCCGATCTGGAGATCGGCGAGGAGCTCGGTCGCTACCGGTTCTGAGCGTCCGAGGGCCGCTGACCGCGGCGCACGGCGCCCCCGCCCGACACCGTCTGGTCGACCTCCGGATCGCCGTCGTACGTGACGTTGCCGTACCCGGCGATGCGGGCCTCGAGCCGCTCGGACACCGCCAGTCCCACCTCGCCGTGGCCGGAGATGCGCACCTCCGCCCGATCTGCCTGCACGTCCCAGGCGTCCAGCTGCGCCGAGCCGGACACGCGCAGGCGCTCGTGGGCCGCGCGACCGGAAAACGTCAGCTCGGCCCTGCCGGCGATCTCGACCTCGAGCGAGGCCAGCGCCAGTCCGGCCAGCGTCCCGTCCGCCAGACCGGAGACGCGGAGCGTCAGGGCCTCGGCCTCGAGTCCGTCCAGGTCCAAGCGTCCACGTCCCGCGACCTCGATCCGTCGGAGCGCGGGGAGCGTGACCTCGTAGCGGAGCGGGCGATTGCCCAACATCGCCAGCCCGCTGGCCAGCCGGTCCACCCAGTCGCGTCCCAGCGTGAGCTCCAGCGTCTCGCCGCGCACCTCGGCCTGCGCCTTGGCGACCAGCTCGGGATCGCCGACGATGCGCAGCGACGGCGCCGGCCCCTGGCGCAGCACCAGGTCTCCGTACACCTGCAGCGAAACGGTCGAGGCGGCGCCGATCTCCACGGCCTTGACGTCGGTGGTCCCCGAGTCCTCGCTCACACGCATCACCTCCGCGTCCAGCCTACTCCTGTCCGGGGCGAGCGTCGCCGGCCCGCGCGGCGTCGGCCGGCGTACCGACCCGCCGAGGCCGATCGCTACTCGAAATAGGTGTAGCCGACGAGCTCGTGTCCGTACAGCTCGCGCAGCGCGGCTTCCTCGTCGGCGCGCAGGGGACTGCCGGCCGCCTCGGCCTCGCCGATCTCCTGACCCAGCCAGGCCAGCAGCTCCTCGGTCTCGTACCCCATGTTCTCGATCACGCGTCGGGCCTTCTGACCGCCGACGAAGCGCTCGATCACGATCTCGCCGTCCGAGCCGATCCGCACGTGCGCCTCGGCGACGCGCCCGAACAGGTTGTGCGCGTTCGCGAGTACGTCCTGGTACGCACCGGTGAGGAAGAAGCCGAGCAGGTACGGCTCGTCCTCACGGATCTCGTGAACGGGCAGGGTGGCCGCCACGTCGCGCAGGTCGACGAACTTCGTGATCTTTCCGTCGCTGTCGCAGCTGATGTCGGCCAGCGTGGCGCGGCGCGTGGGCCGCTCGTTCAGGCGGGCGAGGGGCACGATCGGAAACAGCGCGCCGATCGCCCAGTGGTCGGGCAGCGTCTGGAACACGCTGAAGTTCACGACGTACGTGTCGGCCAGCCAGGTCGACAGGTCCTCGAGCTCCTCGGGCACGTAGTCCAGGCCGGCGATCACCTTCTGGATGCGCTCCAGCACGCGGTTGTACAGACGCTCGATGTGCGCTCGCTCGACCAGGCTCAGGTAGCCCAGGTCGAACAGCTGGTGCATCGTGTCCTTGTTCGAGACCGCCTCGTTGTACACCTGCCGGTAGGTCTTGACCGTCACGTCGCCCAGCAGCTCCTCCATGTCCCCCACCAGGGCGTGGGGATCGTCGGGAAGCGGTGGCAGCGCGACCGGGTCGCGCGTGCGACCGATCACGTCGATGACCGGCGCAACGACCACCGAATGGTGCGCCGTGAGCGCCCGCCCGGACTCGGTGACCAGCGTCGGGTGGGGCGTCCCCGCCTCGTCGCACACCTCCATGACGGTGTAGACGAGGGCCTCGGCGTACTCGCGCAGGCCGTAGTTCGCGGACGCGTGGAACGTCGTCTTGGAGCCGTCGTAGTCGACCGCCAGGCCGCCTCCGAGGTTCAGATAGGCGGGCGTCACCCCCGACTCGACCAGCTCCACGTAGGTCTGGGCCGCCTCGCGAACGGCGACGCGGATCTTGCGCACGTCGGTGACCTGGCTGCCCACGTGCGTGTGGAGCATCGTGAGCGTGTGGCCGAGCCCTTCGCGCCGCAAGCGATCCGCGACCGCCAGCAGCTCGCTGGCGGTGAGCCCGAACTTGGCGTCGTCGCCGCCCGACGACTCCCAGGCGCCGCTGCCGCGCGCGTGAAGCTTGAACCGCACGCCGATGGCGGGCTCGACGTCGAGCTCGCGCGCGATGCGGAGGACCCGCTCCAGCTCGCCGACCTTCTCGAGCGTGATCGTCACGTTCTTGCCCAGCTTGCGACCCCACAGCGCCAGCCGGACGAAGTCGTCGTCCTTGAAGCCGTTGCACTGGATCAGCGCGGCGGGGTGCGTGTCTTGGACCAGGATCAACGCCAGCTCGGCCTTGCTGCCTGCCTCGAGCCCGGTGCGCCAGCGGGCCCCGGCCTCGGCGAGCGTCTCGACGACGACCCTTCGCTGGTTCACCTTGATCGGGTACACGCCCTGGTACGCGCCGCGGTACCCGGCCTCGGCGATGACCTGCTCGAACGCGCCGTTGACGCGCGCCAGGCGATCCTCGAGGATCTGGGGAAACCGCAGGATCGTCGGAAGCGGACGGCCTTCGGCCTGGATCTTCGCCACGATGTCGCTCAGCGCCGCCTCGGCGCCGTCGACACGGACCCGCAGGTGTCCGTCGTCGCCGACCCGGAGGTAGCCGCTGGACCAGGCATCGACGTTGTACAGCTCGGTGGCGTCGGCAGGGCCGAACGGTTCGAGGGATGAAGACTTGGCCACGGTGCACCTCGGCAGGGACGCGACGTTCCGGAGGAGCGGACGCTTCCGGAGTGGGGGCGGAGCGCACGGTCGGATGCCGACCGGCGCGTCAAGGTAGCACGCGCGGGGACCGCCCGGTGTCGGCGCTCTGCTAGCATGCCCGGGCGAAGGAGGCCCGCGTGACACGACCCTCCCCCACCCCTCGCGAGCTGGGTTTCCGCATGCCGGTCGAGCGCGGGCGCCACGCCGCCACGTGGACCACCTGGCCCGCGGACGACGCGCTCTGGGAAGGCCTGCTGGAGCCCGTCCGCGACGACATGGCCGCGATGGTGGCCGCCATCGTGCGCTTCGAGCCGGTGGTCGTGAACGTGCGCGACCCGGACACCCGCGCCGACGCCGAGGATCGGCTGCGACGCGCGGGCGTACCGAACGCCGCGGTCCGGTTCCACGACGTGCCCTCCAACGACGTCTGGCTTCGCGACGCCGGGCCGCTCTTCGTCGTCGACGGCGACGGCCGGCTGGCGCTGACGGACTGGCGTTTCGACGGCTGGGCCGGCAAGTACGCGGCCGACCTGGACGACCGGGTGCCGGCCGCGATGGCCGAGACGCTGGGCGTTCGGCGCTTCGCGTTCGACGCGGTGCTCGAGGGCGGCGCGATCGAGATGGGCGACGACGGAACGGTGCTCACCACGCGCAGCTGCCTGCTCGACGGCGTTCGAAACCCGGGCCTGGACGAGATCGGCTACACCTCGCTGCTGCGGGACGGCCTGGGCGCGACCCGGATCGTGTGGCTGGTCGGCGGGCTGGTCGACGACCATACCGACGGCCACGTGGACACGGTGGCGCGCTTCGCGGCGGAGGACACGATCGTGTGCGTCGCGGCCGACGCCGACGACGCCGAGAATCTCGCCTCGCTCAGAGCGAACCGCGCCACGCTCGAGGCGCTGCGCCGCGTGGACGGCTCGCCGTACCGGGTCGTGGAGCTGCCCCTGCCGCACGACCGTTCGCGCGTGAACGGCGTACGTCCTCCCCGCAGCTATGCGAACTTCTGCCTCGTGAACGGCGGCGTGATCGTGCCCATCTGGAACGATCCGCGCGACGAGGAAGCGCTGAGCATTCTGCAAGGGGTCTTCCCCGGTCGCGAGGTCGTCGGCGTTCCTGCGACGGCGATGATCACCGGAGGGGGCGCGTTCCACTGCGCCACGCAGCACCAGCCCGAAGCGGGGACCCCCTCGTGACGGCCGCTCCTTCCGGTCCGGCCGCGGACCGCGGGTCCGACCGGCTGCGGCTCGCCGTGATCCAGATGGCGTGCAGCGACCGGCTCGAGGAGAACCTCGCCAAGGCCGAGCGGCTCGTGCGCCGCGCGGCGGCCGACGGCGCGCAGGTGGTCCTTCTGCAGGAGCTCTTCGAGAACCTCTACTTCCCGCAGCTCGAGCGCGAGGAGCTCTTCGCCCTGGCGCACGAGGTCGAGGGCCACCCGTTCGTGGACCGCTTCGCGGCGCTCGCCGCCGAGCTGGGCGTGGTCCTGCCCGTCAGCTTCTTCGAGAAGGCGAACCAGACGTACTTCAACAGCCTGGCGATGATCGACGCGGACGGCGCCGTGCTGGGCGTGTACCGAAAGAGCCACATTCCCGACGGTCCCGGCTACGAGGAGAAGTACTACTTCGTGCCCGGCGATACCGGCTTCCGCTCGTGGCGCACCCGCTACGGAACGATCGGCGTCGGGATCTGCTGGGACCAGTGGTTCCCCGAAGCGGCGCGCGCCATGGCGCTGCAGGGCGCCGACCTGCTGCTCTACCCCACGGCGATCGGCAGCGAGCCCGAAGAGACCGGCGGCCTGGACACGCGCGACATGTGGCGCCGCGCGATGATCGGGCACGCCGTCGCGAACTCGGTCTACGTGGCGGCCGCCAACCGGGTGGGCCGCGAGGGGGCCGCGACGTTCTACGGCAGCTCGTTCGTGGCCGACATGCGCGGCGAGGTCCTGAGCGAGGCCGGCCGGGACGACGAGACGGTGATCCACGCCGAGCTGGATCTGGCGGAGGCGCGCGCGTTCCGGGCGGGCTTCGGCTTCTTCCGGGATCGGCGGCCCGACCTGTACGGCGCGCTGCTGACGCTGGACGGTCGCGACGAGCGCTAGCCCGGTGGCCGGGCGGGAGGCCGGGCGGGCGGCCAGGCGGGCATGGCGCCCGGCGCCAGCTCGCGAAGCGTGCCGGTCGCGACGTCGACGATCCAGATCGCCTCTCGCCCGGTGGCGTTCCGGACGGGAAGCGCCAGCATCGTGCCGTCGGGCGACCAGCGGGCGTGGCTGCGCGCGTACTGATCGAAGAACGGAAGCTCCTGGCTCAGGAAGGTCCGGCTGGGCGTGACGGTGGCCAGCCAACGGGTGGCGCCGCTATCGACGTCCACGATCCCCAGCCGGAGCCGCGCACCGTCGCCCTGGACGCGTCGCGGCTCGAGGGGCGCGGGCAGGCCGGGCGGGCGGGCCGACGCGAGGACCGTCGTCCCGACCGCACGGTCGTGGCCGGCGACGGTGTCGCCCCCTGGCGCGTCCACGGCGAGCACGGCGACGCGCTGCCCGCCGGGCGACCACCAGAACGCGACCACCGGCTCGTCGATCCACGGCTCGAACAGGCCGCTGACCGCATCGAGGCCGCCCAGCGGCCCGAACGAATGCGGCACGTCGCTCAGGGGACGCGTGAGCGCCAGCAGATCGCGCGTCGGATGCCAGGCGAAGGCGGTGAGGCCGCGGTAGCCCAGCGCTCTCCGGTCGTCCGGCACGGCCGTTCCGTCCGGGCCTCGCGACGCCGTGCGCTCGGCGTCCGCCACCGGAACGACGACGGCGCGCCGATCGCCGCTGCGCGCCTCGCTGCCGTACGCGAGCCAGTCGCCGCTCGCGGAGACCGCCGGACTCCGGAACGCTCCCGGCCGCGGAAGCTCGCCCGTCTCGCGGCCGGCGGCGTCCAAGATCGTCAGCCGCGATGCGGCGGAGCCGCCGGCGTGCACGACCACGCCGCCGCCGGGACGCTGGTCCCAGTAGAGCGGCGCTCCGCGAGCCAGCGTCCGACGGCCGTCGTCGCTCGCGCGAACCAGCCGGAACCCCGATCCGGCGTCGGCGACCAGGAGCAGGAGCGAGGCGCCGTCGTTCGCCCAGTCCAGGTAGATCACCGGTTCGTCCGGCTCGTCGAACCAGACCGTCTCTCGCGGCCCCCTGCGCGCGCCGTCGTCGCTGTCGCCGACGTCCACCACCACGGCCCGCGCGCCGGAGACGTCCCGCACGATCACGGCCAGACGTCGTCCGTCGGGCGACCAGGCGGGGAACGCGTGGCGCCCCGTCGGCGATCCGATGGTGCGGATCCGCTCCTCCCCTGCCGGCAGCCACGCGAGACGTCCGTCGGGCGCGACGAAGGCGAGGTCG
Organism: uncultured bacterium; assembly: GCA_964561595.1. GTDB lineage: Bacteria > Deinococcota > Deinococci > Deinococcales > Trueperaceae > SLSQ01. Next base: position 41,505 of record CAZLQH010000011.1, read on the forward strand.
CTCGGAAGCGTGGTGGCGGCTGCGTCGGGCACGTCTTGCGCCCACGCTGCGGTGGGGCCGTCGCCGAAGAATGCGAGGAGGAGGGTCGCCGCGAGCATGCGGCCGAAGGACGACACGAGGCGAATGTAGCGTCGCGACGCTGAACGGACCGCTCGCCGGCTCACGCTCGGCGGCGCAGGTTCCCGGACGGTCCGAACCTCAGGGAGCCTCCGGATCGCCGGGCAGCCAGCGAGCCCGGAATCCGGTCGCGTCGCTCAGCGCCTGCGCAGAGACCCGCTTGCCCGGCTTCGCCGCTCCTGAGAACGTGGGCGCCGGCAGACCCAGGCGGCGCGCCTCGTTCACGTAGAACGTGCCGCGTGGCGGATGTGCCTCGGCGACCACCGAGAACGTGCCGGTGGTGGGCGTCGGCAGCGTCAGGGTCCGTATCGCCGCGATCACGTCGTCGCGGTGGACCAGGTTCACCGGCACGTCCGGACCGTCCAGCTCCCGTCCGGCCAGACTTCGGGCCGGGTGCCTTCCGTGTCCCCACAACCCAGCCAGCCGGACGATCGTGGCGGCGACCGCCCGTTCGCGGACCGCCGCCTCGGCCGAGAGGAGGAACGGCGCGCGGCGCGAGGCGGACGGCGAGGCGTCCTCCTCCCGCACCAGCGGGTGCTCCGCCGATCCGGGATAGACGCCCGTGGACGAGCAGAGCGTCAGGTGCGCCGCCTCCGATCGGACAGCCTCGTCCGCCACGGCCGCGATCGCCTTCGGGTACGCCTCGTAGTCGCCCGACGGCGACACCGCGACGACGACGCGGTCGGCGCCGTCGAAGATCCGGGCGTCCCCGTCGATCCGGACGGCGCCGTCCGCGCCGGGGGCCGCCACCAGCCGCTCGGGGCGGACCCCGCTCCTGCGGAGCTCGTCGAAGCGCGCCGGCCGGGTGGTCGTTCCGATCACGTCGTGCCCGTCGGCGGCCAGCGAGGCGGCCAGCGGGAGCCCCAGCCAGCCGCATCCGACGACCACGATCCTCACGCCGGTCCCGACCGTTGCCGCTCCCGCTCTCGCGCGGACGCCTTCTCGGCGAAGTCGCGCGCGAACAGCTTGATCTCGGCCGTCAGATCGGCGTCGCCCGTGGCGCCCTTGTACGTGTCGCCCAAGGTGAGCAGCGTCTGGAACAGGAAGTCGTTCATGTCCTCGACGGTCATGTCCTGCGTCCACAGGTCGATGCGGAGAGCGTTGCGCGCCTGCGCGTCCCACAGGGACAGGAGCATCGCCTTGGCCTCCTGGACCCCGGGCTCCGGCGCGTCGTCCGCCTCCCACTCGATGTCGGTCACGCCCCCGTCGTCCATGCCGACGGAGAGCCGGATGTCGCTTCGTGTACGGCTCATGGCGGCATGCTATCCGAGGCGAGCCTCCGGTTCGGTCGGGTCGGCGCGCTGCGGTATCGTCCGGCGAAGGAGCGTGGTGCATGAAGGGTCTGATTCTCGCCGCCGGCCTTGGGACGCGTCTCCGGCCGATCACCAGCCTGCGTCCGAAACCGATCATCAACGTCGCCAACCGTCCGCTGATCCACTATGCGGTCGACAACCTGCTGGACGCCGGCGTGAACGAGATCGGCGTCGTCGTCTCGACCGATACGCGGTCCGATCTGCAGCGCACCTTGGAGCCGTACGGCGACCGAGCTTCGTTCACCTACCTGTTGCAGGACCCGCCGAAAGGCCTGGCCCACGCGGTCGAGGTCTCACGCGAGTTCCTGGCCGACGATCCGTTCGTGATGTACCTATCGGACAACCTGTTCGAGCACGGCATCCGGCCGTTCGTCGACGCGTTCCGTCCGGACGAGGGGGTGAACGCGGTGTTGGCCCTGGTGCCCGTGGACGATCCCCGCGCGTTCGGGGTGGCGGAGCTCGACGGCGACCGCGTGGTCGGCCTGGTCGAGAAGCCCAGCGATCCGCCTTCCAATCTCGCGATCGCCGGAGTGTACGTCTTCGACGCCAACGTGCACGACGCCATCCGTGGCCTGGAGCCGGGTGCGAAGGGCGAGTACCAGATCACCGACGCGATTCAGCGACTGATCGAGCGGGATCTGCACGTCGCGCCGGTCGAGGTCGTGGGCTGGTGGAAGGACACGGGCAAGCCCGAGGACATCCTCGACGCGAACCGGCTCGAGCTGCTACGCCTGCGGCGCGACATCGCGGGAACGGTCGAGGACTCGCGGCTCGTCGGGGACGTGGTGCTCGAGCAGGGCGCCACCGTCCGGAACAGCACCGTGTTCGGTCCCGCCCTGATCGGAGCGGGAAGCGTGGTCGAGGACGCCTACATCGGACCGTTCACGACCCTGGGGAACGACGTCCGGCTCGAGAACGCGGAGATCGAGTACGCCGTCGTGGGCGCGCGGAGCTCGATCCATCACGTCGGAGCCCGGATCCAGGCCAGCCTGATCGGCGAAGAGGTCGAGATCACGAACGCCGGCCGCAGGCCGAGCACCCATCAGCTCACGGTGGGCGACAAGAGTCGGCTGGTGTTGTCCGAGTCCTGATCGCGCGTCGACACCGGGGCGTCGGGACCGGCGCGCCGCGCAGCTCCCCGCCGCGGCTCGGTCCGCGCCGGAACGTGAACGCTCGACCTCGTCGCGACGGGGTCGAGCGTTCACGTTGTCCATCGAATGGTTTACGTTCCGCCTTCCAGAAGTCCCAAACCGGCTAGACCCATCCTCCTGGGGGCATTCTGTTCACCATTTTCTTGCCGTTCGGCCGTTTTTGTCTTGACAGTTTGCAGAAGCAGCCCTATGCTGTGGCCCCAAGCCGTGGCACGTGCGTCGCGGCGTCCCCCAGGAGGTCCACGTGAAGACGCTTCCCAGGCTCGTTCCGGCTACGGCCGTTCTGGCATCGTTCGCCCTCGCCGTCGCCCAAGGCGAGTCCGTCGCGGACGTCGCCTTCGCTCTCGACACCGTCGCCCTGCTCCTCAGCGCGCTCTTGGTGGCCCTGATGCAGCCCGGCTTCGCGCTGCTCGAGGCCGGCCTTCACAGCAGCAAGAACGTGATCAACATCTTCATGAAGAACATCGCCGACTTCGCCGTCGCCGCCCTTGCGTACTGGGCGGTGGGCTTCGCGATCATGTACGGCGGCGGGCTGTTCCTACGGAACTACGTCACCGGCATGAACGTGCCCAGCTCCGCCGACTTCTTCTTCCAGATGGTGTTCGCCGCCACGGCCGCCACGATCGTGTCCGGGGCGATCGGCGGCCGCATGAAGTTCGGTGCCTACCTGATCTTCTCCGTGGTGATGACCGCGCTGATCTACCCCGTGATGGGCGCGTGGCAGTGGGGTGGCGGCTGGCTCTCGCAGCTCGGCTTCGCCGACTTCGCAGGCTCTTCGGTCGTGCACGCCGTCGGCGGATTCGCCGCGCTCGGCGCCGTCCTGGCCATCGGACCGCGGCTGGGCCGCTACGCCGGCGGCCGCGCGGTCGCCATGCCCGGCCACAACCTGGCGTACGCCGGGCTGGGGCTGTTCCTCCTCTGGATCGGCTGGTTCGGGTTCAACGGCGGCTCGCAGCTGGCGTTCTCGACGCAGGCGGACGCGACCGCCGTCGCGGACATCTTCCTCCACACGAACCTCGCCGCTGCCGCCGGAGGCGTCGCCGCCCTGCTGGTCAGCTGGGCGCTGTTCAAGAAGCCCGACATCTCGATGACGATCAACGGCGTGCTGGGAGGCCTGGTGTCGATCACCGCCGGCCCCGACGTCGTCACCGGCCTCTCCGCCGTGGCGGCCGGCGCGATCGGCGGCGCGCTGGTGGTCGGCAGCGTGGTGATGTTCGACCGCCTGCGCGTCGACGATCCGGTCGGCGCCATCAGCGTCCACGGCGTCGCGGGGCTGTGGGGCACCGCCGCCGTCGGCGTCTTCGGCGGAGCGAACCTCGGCGTCCAGCTGCTGGGCACGTTCTCCTACGCCGCCGGCGCGTTCGTGGCCGGCTACCTGGTCTTCCTCGCCCTGAAGGTCACGATCGGCATCCGCGTCAGCCCCAACGAAGAGGTTCGGGGCCTCGACATCGTCGAGCACGGCCTGCCCGGCTACAGCAGCGAAGACCGCCTGCGCGATCCCGTCGTGGTCGGCGCGGGCGACTGAGGAGCATCGCGATGAAGCTGATCACCGCCGTCATCCGTCCCGAACGCCTTCCCGCCGTCAAGGAGTCGCTGTTCGCAGCCGGCGTGCGAGGCATCACGATCTCGCGCGTCAGCGGCCACGGCGGCCAAGGCGGCGTCGTCGAGACCTACCGGGGCAGCCCGTACGTCGTCGAGTTCCACGAGAAGGTCCAGGTTCAGATCGCCGTCTCCGACCCGTTCGTCGACCCCACCGTCGACGCCCTGGTCAAGGCGGCCCGGACCGGCAACGTCGGCGACGGCAAGATCTTCGTCCAGCCGCTCGAGCGGGTCATCCGCATCCGAACCGGCGAAGAGGACACCGAGGCGCTCACGCCCGTCGAGCGCTGACCGCGCGCCAAGCGGATCGCCGCTCGCTGCGACCCGCAGCGAGCGGCGATCGTGGTGGAATCCTCCACATCCGCTCCCGGGTAGGAAATCGTTCGCATCGCGGGGGAGCGGAACGGACCAAGATAGGGGCGTCGGTCCCGTACCGGATCCGTTCGAGGATGGGCGAGCGGTTCGGGAACGCCGACGGACGGACCGTCCGTCGACCCCTCCTGGGAGGCAGTACGCCGACGCCCTGGTCGCACTCTAGCGCGACGGGCGTCGGCGTGCGGTGGCATCGGTCCGTCCGTTCAGCCGGGAACGAACCAGGCGGTGCTCCGTCCCGGGATCGGATCGCCTCGCGCCGAGCCGTCCGACGTCACCTCGAGCCCCCCGCTCCCCAACGCCGACGACCAGTGTCCACGCCAGCGCTCCGGCAGCTGGACGGACTCCGCCTGGGGTGTCGCGGCGTCGTCCGGCAGCCGCACCACGACCAGCGCCCGATCGTCGCCCGCCTCGCGGCCCAGCCATAGCGTGCGCTCGTGGGCCCGGAGCACCTCGGTCTCGCCGCGTCGCAGGGCCGGGTGGCGCTTCCGGACCGCCACCCGGGCTCGGATCTCCTCGAGCAGCTCGCCGTCCCAGCGGTCGGGCGCGTCCCAGGGAAACGTCGCACGGTTGTCCGGGTCGTGTCCCCCTTCCAGCCCGATCTCGTCGCCGTAGTAGATGCACGGGGCGCCGGGCAGCGCCAGCAGCAGACCGTACGCCTGCCGCACCGCGGCCCGGTCGCCGCCCAGAAGCGTACGGACCCGCGCCGTATCGTGCGAGCCGAGCAGCGTCATGCGCGCCTCGCGCTCCGACGCGGGTCGCTTCACCACCAGCTCCTCGAGCCGTTCGGCGAACGTGGCGACCGTCAACGGAGCGATGCGGTCCAGCCCGCTCTGCGCGGCGAGGTCGTGGTCCAGCGCACGACCGACGAGTCCCAGGATCGCTCGGGTCAGTGGGTAGTAGCTCGTGCCGTCGAACGGGTCGCCGCCGACCCACGATCGACCCTCGTCCCAGATCTCGCCCACCAGATAGGCGTCGCTCCGGACGTCTCGGCAGCGGCGTCGGAACTCGCTCCAGAACGACCGGTCGTCGATCTCTTCCGGCACGTCGAGCCGCCACCCGTCGGCTCCCTCCTCGAGCCATCGCGTCGCCACGCCCCACAGATGCTCCCGCACGGCCGGCGTCGCGACGTTGAACGTCGGCAGCGCCGGCATGCCCCACCACGCCCGGTAGCGGTGTCCGTCGTCGCCCTCCCCATACGCGTCCAGCGGGAAGCCCTCGATGTGCCACCAGTCGAGATAGGCCGAGTCTCGCCCGTTCTCGAGCACGTCGTGGAACTGCAGGAACCCCCGGCTGGCGTGGTTGAACACGCCGTCGAGGATCAGGCGCATGTCCCGTGCGTGCAGCTCGTCACGCAACGTGCGGAACGCGGCGTCGCCACCCAGCATCGGATCGACGCGGTGATGGTCGTGCGTGTGATAGCGGTGGTTCGCCCCGGACTGGAAGATCGGGTTGAGGTAGACGGCGGTCACGCCGAGCTCGGCGAGATAGTCGAGCCGGGCAACGATCCCCAGCAGGTCGCCCCCCTTGTAGCCGAACGTCGTCGGCGCCTCGCCCCAAGGCTCCAGACCGCTCGGTTTCGGCACGCCGTCGCTGCGCGCGAACCGGTCGGGAAAGATCTGGTAGATCACGGCGTCGCCGATCCAGGCAGGCGGGTCGTCCGAACTCCCTCGTCGCGTCATGGCTTCAGCCTACCGGGACCTTTGCCTGTGGGGGACGGCCGCCGTCGCTACCTATGCTGTGCGCGAGCCGCACGCAGCGGAAGGGAGCGGCAATCGGTGGGCAGCTTTCGGGAGTACGAAACCTTGGTGTCGCGCTGCGGAGCCTGGAGCGTCGAGGACCTCGGTGATCTGCTCCACGAGATCGATCGCGACCGCGAGCTCGACGAAGCGGAGCGCGCCGTGCTGCAGGACCGCCTCTATCGCCTGATCTGGGACCGTGCGCAGCCGCGACTACGTTCCGACGACGACGCACCGGCCCACGGCGGCTGAATCCGCGGGCGCGTCGCTCACTCGGGCCGCAGAAGCGGGAACAGGATCACGTCACGAATGCTGGGGACGTCGGCCAGCAGCATCGCGAAGCGGTCGATCCCGAGCCCCAGGCCGCCGGTGGG
>CAZLQH010000012.1:0-46184 GCA_964561595.1 uncultured bacterium
CGGGAAGCGTCGAGGAGCTCGACAGGTTCATCGCCGCCCTGGTCGACGAGGCCCCCTTCGCGGCCGACGTCGAGTCGGTCGCGGAGCTCGAGCGGCGTGCCGCGGACGACCAGGCGCGCAGCGAGGCGGACGGTCCTTCCTTCGTGATCCGCGCCAGCGGCGAGCGCGGCCATCCGACGACGCTGATCTCGCCCGACCTGCCGATCTGCCCGGACTGCCTGCGGGAGCTGTTCGACCGGTCCGACCGTCGCTTCCGCTACCCGTTCATCAACTGCACGAACTGCGGCCCCCGCTGGTCGATCATCGAGTCGCTTCCGTACGACCGGCCGCGTACCACGATGAAGGCGTTCGAGCTGTGCGACGCCTGCGCGGCGGAGTACCACGACCCTGCGGACCGTCGTTTCCACGCCCAGCCGGTGGCATGTCCCGACTGCGGGCCGACGGTCCGCTGGCTGGACGCGGACGGGACTCAGGCGAGCCGGGGCGAGGACGCGATCCATGCCTGCGCGCGGGCGCTCTCGGCCGGCAAGATCGTGGCGGTCAAGGGCTTGGGGGGGTACCACCTGGCGTGTGACGCCCGCAACGCGGCGGCCGTGCGCGACCTGCGAGAGCGCAAGGTCCGTAAGGACAAGCCGTTCGCGCTGATGGCGCGCGACCTCGCGATCGTGGACGACACGGTCGTGCTGGGCGACGAAGGCAGGGCCCTGCTGACGAGCACCCCGACGCCGATCGTTCTGGCGCCGCGCCTCGACGCGGGCCTGCCGGAAGATCTGGCTCCTGGCAGCGGCGACCTGGGCGTGATGCTGCCGTACACGCCGGTGCATCACCTGCTCTACGACGCCGGCGCGCCACCGCTGCTGGTGATGACCAGCGCCAACCGAGCGGGCGAGCCGATCGCCTACCGCGACGACGAGGCGCTGGAGCGGCTGGGCGGCCTGGCCGACGCGTTCCTGGTGGGCGACCGCGGGATCGCGAGACGCGTCGACGACTCGGTCGCGACCGTCATGGCGGGGCGGCCCACCCTGTTCAGGCGGGCGCGCGGTTACGCGCCCGCCCCCGTGGCGCGCCACGAGACGTGGGATCGGCCGCTGCTCGCGCTGGGAGCGGGGCTGAAGAACGCCGTGGTCCTGGCGACCGGCGGCTACGCGTTCGTCAGCCAGCACCTCGGCGACCTGGACGATCTGGACGTACTGCTGGCGTTCCGCGAGGCGATCGCCGATCTGACCGAGATGTACGACGTCGATCCCCGCGAGGCCGTGATCGCGCACGATCTGCACCCGGACTATCCGTCGACCCGCTACGCCGAGGAGCTGGGCGGACGGACGATCGCGATCCAGCACCACGAGGCGCACATCGCGTCGGTCGCCGCCGAGCACGGCGAGTGGGGCACGCGCCTGCTGGGCGTCGCGTTCGACGGTGCGGGGCTGGGGCACGATCGGACCGTCTGGGGCGGTGAGCTCCTTGCGGGCAGCGTGCTCGAGGGGTTCGAGCGCATCGGCCACCTACGCCCCGTACCGCTGCCGGGAGGCGATGCGGCCGCCAGGACGCCGCAGCAGGCCGCGGTCGGGTTCCTTCAGGAGTGCGAGCCGGAGCTGTGGCACCCGCTCCTGGACGAGCGCCGCACCTGGGTGGCGCAGGCCCTGATCGACGCCGGCGTGAACACCCCCCGCACCAGCAGCGTCGGCCGCCTGTTCGACACGGTCGCCGCGCTGTGCGGCTTCAGGGGCACGATGAGCTTCGAGGGCCAGGCGGCCATGGACCTCGAGGCCAAGGCGTGGCGCGCGACGGAAGCGCCCCGCTTCGCGCACGGCGAGATCGAGGCAGCCACCGCCGCGCGCGCGCTGGACGACGGCTACGAGCTGCCGTTCGAAGGCGACGTGTGGGACGCTGCGCCCCTGCTCGAGACCGTGCTGCACGAGCTGCGCGACGGCGCCCAGGCCGAGCGCGTCGCGCTCCGCTTCCACGCCGGGCTGGCCCGCGCGGTGACCACGGCGGTCCAGCGCACGGCGCGGCACCGCGCGTTCGACGCGGTCGCGCTGTCGGGAGGCGTCTGGCAGAATCGCCTGCTGCACGAGCTGGCCACCCTGGACCTGCGCCGAGCCGGCTTCGAGGTGTGGGCCAACCGAGCGGTGCCCCTGGGCGACGGCGGCATCGCGCTGGGTCAGGCGGCCCTGGCGGGGGCCCGGCGTGGTGGCGGATCGACCAGCAAACGCCCAGGATCCGCCGAGCCCGACGGAGGATGAACGGACTGCGGTCGCTGCCGTTCGGGTAGGAGTTTCGCGGACCCGACCGGCTCTTCCCCGTGTTGCGCTGAGGGGCGAAGGACCCGACCTCGGCCGGCGCCGCCCGCCGGCCGGAGCGATCTGCGAGGCTGCCGATCGGAGGCGACCATGAACGCCCGAATCCGCTCCGTCCCCTACTACTACGCCCGCGTGGAAGGCGATCCGGACGCCGCGTACGGTTGGCTCGAGGAGCTCGCCTCGGCCGAGGTCGACCTGCTGGCGTTCAGCGCGGTCCCCTACGGGCCGAACCATGTCGAGCTGACGATCTTCCCCGTCGATCCGAAGGCGCTGGAGCGCTCCAGCCTGGCGCACGACACCGAGCTCCTGGGCCCCTACCACGCCTTGCTGGTCCAGGGCGACGACCGCCTGGGAGCCCTGTCGGAGCTTCACCACGACCTGCGCGACGCCGGCGTGAACATCTTCGCCTCGACCGGCGTGACGGACGGGAAGGGCGGCTACGGCTACGTCGTCTACGTCCGCGAGCAGGACACCGAGGCGGCCAGCAAGGTGGTGAACGCGGAGCCGATCGAGTAGGAGCCGGGCGGCTCCCAGCCGCTCCCGGACGCGCCGATCGTGCGCCGTGTCGACCGCCTTCGCATCGGTGCGCGCGCTCGGGCGCCGGCAGCTCCGTTGGCGCTGGCCCGAATCCGGACACGCGTCCGGTCTCCGACCCACGGGTCTTCACCGCGCATCGCGACGTTGTATGGTCGCTTCATCGACAAATCGCTCGGCCTCGAGCGAAGCGCACGTGAGCTTCGTCCGAATGGAGGGTGTCTCCGTTGAAACTCGAACTCCGTGACGCCGTGAAGCGGTTCCGGACCGCCACGGCGTTGGATGGACTCACGCTCGAGGTCCAGGACGATGTCGACATGGTCGCGATCGTCGCGCCCACGGGATCCGGCAAGACGACGCTGCTGCGCGTGCTGGCCGGCCTCGACGGTCTGGACTCGGGATCGCTGAAGGTCCGCGGCGAGGACGTGACCGGTGTCCACGTCCAGAAGCGCAACGTATCGATGGTCTACCAGAAGTTCGTGAACTACCCGTCGTTGCGCGTCTTCGACAACATCGCCTCGCCGTTGCAGGTCGCGCGTCCGCGCATCGCGAAGGCGGAGATCGAGCGCCGGGTGCACGCCATCGCAGAGAAGCTCGGGATCGACATGTACCTCCGTCGCTATCCTCAGGAGCTCTCGGGTGGGCAGCGCCAGCGCGTCGCCTTGGCGCGCGCGCTGGTGAAGGAGGTCGATCTCGTCCTGCTCGACGAGCCCCTCGGGAACCTGGACTACAAGCTTCGCGAGGCGCTGCGTTCCGACCTGAAGGAGCTCTCTCGCGAACGCGACGCCCTGTTCGTCTACGCCACCCCCGAGCCGATCGACGCGCTCATGATGGCGTCGCACGTCGCCGTCCTCTCCGAAGGACGCGTGGTGCAGTACGGTCGTACCCGCGAGGTCCATGCCGTTCCGCAGCACGCCGAGGTGGGGCGCCGATTCAGCGAGCCGCCGATGAATCTCCTCGCGTGCCGGGTCGAGGACGGGCACGTGAGCGCAGGCGACGCGTTCCGGTTTCGATTGGCCGACGCCCCGTCCGATGGGGCGTTTCTTCTTGGCATCTACCCGCACCACCTTCGGATCCTCGAGGATGGCCCTCCCAAGCCTGGCTCCGTGCGCATCGAGGCCCGTCTGGAGTTCGCGGAGGTCGTCGGGTCCGACGTCACCTTGCGTCTGGCGTACGAAGAGCACACCGTACTGGCGCTGAGCGACAAGATCCGCTCGTACCACCTCGACGAGACCGTGAAGGTCGACGTCGACCCGAACGACGTGTACCTGTTCGACGCTCGGAGCGGCGATCTGGTCCGCGCGTCGGTCCGGGGGAGGGACGCCCGTGGCTAGGATCGAGCTGTCAGGCGTGTCCCACCGCTACGGAAACGACGAGTGGGCGATCCGCGACGTGAACGTGGTCTGGGAAGACGGCGTCGCAAGCGCCCTCCTCGGGCCGTCGGGGAGCGGAAAGACCACCGTTCTGGACATCATTTCCGGGCTTCTTAGGCCGACCGAGGGGCGTGTCCTGGTCGACGGACGCGACGTAACCGGCCTGAACGCCCGCGAGCGCAACGTCGCGCAGGTGTTCCAGTTCCCCGTGATGTACGAGACCCTCAACGTGTTCGATAACCTCGCCTTCCCTCTTCGCAATCAGAGGATGCCCGAAGCCGAGGTGCGGCAGCGCGTCGAGGCGACGGCCGAGCTGATGGGTCTCACCGACCTCCTGCGCCGGAACGCGCATCGGCTCGGAGCGGCCGAGCAACAGCGCGTCTCACTCGCGCGCGGCATCGTCCGAAAGGACATCAGCGCCGTCCTCCTCGACGAGCCGCTGACGGTCATCGACCCGCAGGCGAAGTGGCACCTCCGGCGTCAGCTCAAGGCGCTCCACGAGCGGACGGGGATCACCATGATCTATGTCACCCACGATCAGCACGAAGCGCTCACCTTCGCCGACCAGGTGACGGTCATGAACCTCGGGGCGGTCGTGCAGACAGGCACCCCGACGGAGCTGCACGAGCGACCGCGCCGGCCGTTCATCGGCTACTTCATCGGAAGCCCGGGCATGAACCTGCTGGAGGCCGAGGTGGGCGAAGACGGCGTCAGGGTCGGCCCCTTGACGGTGGCCTACGAGCCCGGCGTCGCGAAGCGCCTCGCGGGTGAGGAGGCCTTGCAGCTGGGAATCCGCCCCGAGTACGTCGAGGCCTCGTCGCGCCCTCTCGAAGGCGGCACCGAAGCGATGGTGGAGGACGTCGACACGACCGGGCACAGCCTGATCGTGCACGCTCGTATGGGGGAGGCGCCCCTCAAGGTCACGATGGACGAAGCCGCCACGGTCGCGAGCGGCGACAGCCTCTGGATCCGCTTCCCCGCCGAGCACGTCAACCTGTACGCGGCTGGAGAGCGGATCGAGGTGAACGCATGAAACGCGTCGACCAGCGCGCATGGCTGTTCCTGATTCCTGCCCTCGTGGTGCTGTCGCTGAACGCGTTCATTCCCTTGATGACCGTCGTGAACTACTCCGTTCAGGACATTCTGCCGGGCCTGGGAGCGGTCTGGGTCGGATTCGACAACTTCGAGAACGTGCTGCGCGACCCCTCGTTCCGGGGGGCGCTCACCCGCCAGCTCGGCTTTTCGGCGCTGATCCTGCTCATCCAGGTGCCGCTGGGCATCCTGGTCGCGCTGGGCATGCCGAAGAAGGGCTGGCCGGCCACCGCCGCGCTCGTGACGATCGGGCTGCCGCTGCTGATCCCCTGGAACGTCGTGGGCATCATCTGGCGTGTCTTCACGCGAAGCGACATCGGCATCGTCCCGTTCCTGTTCGACCGCTTCGGCTACGTCTACAACATCGCCAACAGCCCGGCCGACGCGTACTGGACGGTCGTGATGATGGACGTCTGGCACTGGACGCCGCTGATCGCGCTGCTGGCCTACTCCGGTCTCAACGCGATCCCTGACGCGTTCTACCAGGCAGCCCGGATCGACGGCGCGACACGCTGGCGAACGTTCTGGGTCGTGACCCTTCCCCGCCTCCGCAACGTCCTGACGATCGGAATCCTGCTGCGCTTCATGGACAGCTTCCGCATCTACATCGAGATCTCGCTGCTGACGGGCGGAGGACCGGGGCGAACGACCGCGTTCGTGAGCGACCTGTTGGTGAACCGCGCCGTGGGCGGGTTCGAGTTCGGCTACGCCGCCGCCCTGTCGCTCATCTACTTCTTCATCATCATCGTCATCAGCTATCTGTTCTTCCTGGTGTTGACGAACGTGGGCACGTCCAGCCAGATGCAGGGAGGTGACGCATGAGACGCGTGTTCACCCCACGCAACGTGCTGATGGCCGTGTACCTGATCTTCCTCGCGGCGCCGCTCCTCTGGATGCTCAGCATGTCGTTCAAACCCAACGCCGAGATCCTCGAGACCCGGGCGTTGTTCCCGCAGACGCCCACGCTCGAGAACTACGCCGAGATCTTCACGCAGCCCGCGTGGCGGGAGTCGTTCGTGAACTCGCTGATCTACGTGGCCATGAACGTCGTGATCACCCTGATCGTCGCGATTCCCGCCGCCTACGCGTTCTCCCGCTACACCTTCCGGGGCGACCGCCACCTGTTCTTCTGGCTGCTCACGAACCGCATGGCGCCCGGTGCGGTGTTCCTGCTGCCGTTCTTCCAGCTCTACTCCAACATCGGCCTGTTCGACACGCATCTCGCGGTCGCGCTGGCGCACACGCTGTTCAGCGTCCCTCTCGCCATCTGGATCCTGGAGGGATTCATGTCGGGCATCCCGATGGAGATCGACGAAACCGCGTACGTCGACGGCTACAGCTTCCCCCGTTTCTTCTACCGGATCTTCATGCCGCTCATAGGCCCGGGCATCGGTGTCGCAGCCTTCTTCTCGTTCCTGTTCAGCTGGGTGGAGCTGCTCTTCGCGCGGACGCTGACGTCCACCGCGGCCAAGCCGATCGTGGTGCAGCTTTCGCGCAGCCTCGGCGCGGAGGGCTGGGACTGGGGCGTCATCGCCGCTGCCGGCGTGCTGATGATCGTGCCTGGCGCGCTGCTGATCTACTTCGTCCGCGACTACCTGGCCAAGGGCTTCGCCCTCGGGAGGGTCTGAGATGGCGCTCGATTGGATGTTCTGGACATGGCCGTCGGCCGCTTTCTTCATCGGCCTCGCGCTGGCCATCACGTTCATGACGATCTGGGACGTCCGGTCCCCCTCCGTGAAGGTCAAAGGGTTCCTTCCGATTCCGTTCACGCGCGGCGAACGCTTCTTCATCAGCGTCGTCCTGTTCATCGCCGTGATGCTCATCTGGCTCGCCGTCACCGACGCCTCGCCGTTGATCGCCGTCGCGATCGGGCTCGTCGTCGATTTCGTCGTCGCGCGCTACGGCTGACGACCGACCCGCGCCTGAGAGGAGGTGGTACGCCAGACCGTCGAAGCGATCTCCTTGTTCACCTTGCCGATAGGAGTCCCATTCATCATGAACCGAATCGCCAGAACCTCTCTCCTCGCCGCGCTCGTGGCGTTCGTGGTCGGCTTCGCAGCCGCCCAGAGCTCCATGGACGAGCGGATGGCGGCGGCCGAGCGTTGGATCGACAGCGAGTTCGCGATCAGCGCCATCGACCGTGAACAGCAGCTCGAGGAGATGCGCTGGTTCGCCGAAGCGTGCGAGCCGTTCCAAGGCATGCAGATCACGTCGACCGCCGAGAACATCACGACGCACGCGTACGAGTCGGAGGTCCTCACGGAGGCGTTCGCCGACATCTGCGGCATCGAGGTGACGCACGACATCATCGGCGAAGGCGACGTCGTGGAGAGGCTTCAGACTCAGATCAACTCGGGCGAGGTCATCTACGACATCTACGTCAACGACGCGGACCTCATCGGGACCCACCTGCGGTACGGAAGCACGCTCAACCTGACCGAGTTCATGGCGGGCGAGGGTGCGGACGTCACCAACCCGTACCTCGACCTCGACGACTGGCTGAACCCGGAGTTCGGGCAGGACTACGAAGGCAATCAGCTCCAGCTGCCCGACCAGCAGTTCGCGAACCTCTACTGGTTCCGCTACGACTGGTTCACGGATCCGGATCTGATGGCTCAGTTCGAAGAGATCTACGGCTACGAGCTCGGTGTGCCCGTCAACTGGGCAGCGTACGAAGACATCGCCAACTTCTTCACGAACGACGTGCAGGAGATCGACGGCCGGGCCGTGTACGGGCACATGGACTACGGACGGCGTGACGTGTCGCTGGGCTGGCGCTTCACGGACGCCTGGATGTCGATCGCCGGTATGGGCGACACCGGTCTGCCGAACGGCGTGCCGGTCGACGAATGGGGCATCCGCGTCGACCAGTGCCACCCGGTGGGCTCGTCCGTCTCGCGCGGTGGCGCCATCAACTCGCCTGCCGCCGTGTACGCCCTCCAGACCTACATCGACTGGCTCGAGAACTACGCCCCGCCCGAAGCGGGATCGCTCACGTGGAGCGAAGCCGGCCCCGTCCCCTCGCAGGGACAGGTCGCCCAGCGCGTGTTCCAGTACATCACCTTCCTGTCCGACCCGGCCTTCAACGATCCTGCCAGCGCCGTCACGGACGACGAGGGCAACGTGCTCTGGCGCGTGGCTCCGACGCCGCACGGACGCTACTGGGACGAGGGCATGAAGGTCGGCTACCAGGACGCCGGCTCCTGGACGATCCTCAGCAACGTCGAGGGCGACCGCCGCAAGGCCGCCTGGCTCTGGGCGCAGTTCGCGAGCTCGAAGACCGTGTCGCTCCAGAAGTTCCTGGTCGGCCGCACGCCCGTCCGGAAGTCCACCGTCTTCTCCGACTACCTGACCGACCACGCCGACGAGTACGGCGGCCTGATCGAGTTCTACCGCTCGCCCCAAGAGTCGCTGTGGACCGACTCCGGTCCCAACGTCCCGGATTACCCGCGCCTGTCTCAGCTGTGGTGGCAGAACATCGCCGACGCCATCACGGGCGAGGTCACCTCGCAGGTCGCGCTGGACCGCCTCGCGGAGCAGCAGGACGCCGTCATGGCCCGCCTGGAGCGCGCCGGCATGGCTACCTGCGGACCGATCATGAACGAGGAGCGGGACCCGGAATACTGGCTGTCCCAGCCCGGCTCGCCGAAACCGGAGCGCGGCCCCGAGCAGGGCATGACGGTGCCGTACGACCAGCTCCTGCAGGAATGGCAAGGCGAGTGACCGTTCGATCGACCTGAAGACCGCTCGCTGAGCGATCCGTGACGCCCGGATATCCTTCCATCCGGGCGTCACGCACGGCGTGTCGGCACGTCAGGAGCCGCGCCTACCAGATCCGCGTCCCCATAGACAAGGGACGATTCGTCATTGACAAGCGATACCGATCGCGTCAAGAATCGTGGCCGAAGCTGCCATCTCCCGCCGTGTCCGACGAACGGGATCTGGCCACCGCTCGTCTCGTCCGCAGGAGGTGCGACGTGATTCCAGCGCTCAGGAGCGCACAAACCCCCACCACTCGACGGATCGAGTGGCTCCGTGTCGTGATGATGTTCCTGTTGCTCATGAGCTTCGCCATGTATCCGGTGGAGCTGTTCATCATCGGGCACTGGCTCGACACGTTCCAGTCGTTGATCCCGTTCATCCTGACGGTGCCGGGACTGCTGTTCACCGCCTGGGTGTTCTTCTTCGACCGGTCCACCCCGTGGCTCCGCACGGCGTTCATCCTCACCATGTGGGCTTCGATCTTCGTCGGTCTGTTGGGCGGCTACTACC
This sequence comes from uncultured bacterium, assembly GCA_964561595.1. Taxonomy (GTDB): domain Bacteria; phylum Deinococcota; class Deinococci; order Deinococcales; family Trueperaceae; genus SLSQ01. Next base: position 9,572 of record CAZLQH010000012.1, read on the forward strand.
ACTGGATCTGGAACATGTTGGACGTCGGTGGCGTCCAGTGGAACTGGGGCTACGCGATGGAGGAGTTCCACGGCTATAGGCCCGTCCTCGCGGCGATGGCCTACACCTACATGGGCATCACCGGTCTTGCCAGCATCTACCGGGCGGAATAGGAGACGGCGATGATCAACCGCTTGATGGAAGCCAAGACCGAGAATCAGCGACTCCTCGTCTTCCTCCAGCTCTTCTTCCTGTTCTGGACCGCGTTCGGGTTCTTCTACTTCGCGGTCGAGCACTGGGTCATCGACCACTTCCTGGACTCGTTCGGATCGCAGATCCCGTTCTACGTGGCGCTGGTCGGCTTCCCGCTGAGCCTCGCGCTGTTCTTCACGACGCGGAAAGCGGTCCGGCTTCCGTATACGGTGTGGATGGCGGTCACCATCGGGGTCGGCCTCCTGGGCGCGCTCTACCACCTGCTCTACAACGCCGGTGACGCCGGCGTGAGCGTGTTCTCCATCTCGGGCTTCTTCGAAGCGTTCACCGACCCCTTCCGCCCCGTGCTGGCCGCCCTGGCGCACGTGAACATCGGCGCCGTCGGAATCATGGTCGGCCTGACGATCCAGGACGAGTCGGCCGACGAAGAGTAGGACCACCTCGTCGCTCGCGTCCGCCGGACGCGACACGCCCGCTCACGAAAGGACTTCAAGATGCACAAGCTTCTCGCGATCCTCGCCCTCTCCCTCCTCGTTTCGCTCGGGATGGCGCAGCCCACCGTCGACGGCACCATCGCCGACGGCGAATACGCCTCGACCGTCGCCCACGAGGAGTCGGGCACGAACATGTACTGGACCGTCGAAGGCGACATGCTCTACTTCGGCATGACGATGGAGTCCAGCGGCTGGACCGGCGTCGGCTTCGCGCAGCCGGACGACGTCGCTCGCGGCAAGGCCGGCTACGACCAGTACATGTTCAACGTGGTGGACGGCACGCCCACGGCGCACGACATGTACCAGGAGGACGCACGCGGCGAGCCCGTGATGGACAGCGACGTCGGTGGGGCCGATAGCGTCGCCGAGTTCGCCGGCACGTACGAGGGCGAGATGTGGACCGTCGAGTTCGCCCGTCCGCTGAACACCGGCGAAGAGACCGACGCCGTGATCGTCCCCGGCGAGACCATGCTCGTCACGTTCGCGCACGGCACGACGATGGACCTCGACCGCCGTCACGAGCGCAGCTCGCGAGGCGGAGCGTACGTGATCGAGGACTTCGTCTTCTGAACACGGCCACACCGGCGCGATCGTGCGCCTGAGAGCGAATCGGAGAGGCCCCGCCGACCGGCGGGGCCTCGTCGTGCGTCCCGACCGCTCGCCACGGCCCCTTGGCCCCCTCCGGCCACGACGGAGGGGACAGCGTCCGTACGTGACCCGCCCGACTCGGCGGAGCGGCCGGCACGATGCACCATGGAGACGACGTCGGCGTTCGCGGTCGCGAACGCCCGACCCGGTTCCGGCTCGGAACCAGAAGGAGGCGCCCATGGCGTTCGCGAAGTCCGACATCCGGCTCAGAAGCCCTTCGTTCGGCTACCACGAACGGATTCCGCAACGACACAGCGGCGAGGGCGAAGACGTCTCCCCTCCGCTCGAGTGGAGCGCGGCGCCCGAAGGCACGGCCGGCTTCGCGGTGTTCTGCTTCGATCCCGACGCCCCGCTGATCCGGAACGGCCGCCACGGGTTCGTCCACTGGCTGCTGTACGGCATTCCGGGCAATGCCCGCAGCCTGGACGAAGGAACGCACGTCGGCGTCCGCGGTCGCAACGACTCCGGCGACGACGGCTACGGCGGGCCGATGCCGCCCGAAGGGCACGGCACGCATCACTACTACTTCTGGATCGTGGCGCTGGACGAGGCGTTGGAGCTGGAGCCCGGCCTCGACCTCGGCACGTTCCTCGACAAGGTCGAGCCGCACGTGCTGGGCATGAACCGGCTGGTCGGAACGTACAAGCGGGAGTAGTGGCCGGCGTGGCCAGCGACCGGTGGGTCGTTCTGCTCCGGGGGCTGAACGTCGGCCGAGCGAACCGCGTCGCCATGGCCGATCTCCGCGACGCCCTCGCGGTGGCCGGTTTCCCCGGCGCGCGCACCTACCTGCAGAGTGGAAACGCTGTCGTGGACGCGTCCACCGCCATGCCCCCCGACGATGCCGCGACGCGGATCGCCGAGGCGGTGGCTGCACGTACAGGTAGCCACGTCGTCGTGCGCGTGCTCGAGGCGGCCGCGTTGCAGCACGCCATCGACAACGATCCGTTCCCTACGGCGGAAGAGCGGCCGACGAGCCTGCACCTGTTCTTCCTGTCGGGGTCGCCATCCGACGACGGCCTCCGCCGGCTCGCGGAGGTCGCGGCGCCGACCGAAGCGTTCGCCTCGCGTGGAGAGCTTCTCTACCTCCACGCACCGGACGGGATCGGCCGGTCCAAGCTGGCTGCCAGCGTCGAGCGGTTCCTGGGCGTCACGGCCACCGCCCGCAACTGGCGCACCGTCACGAGGCTGTCCGCGCTGGCGACGGACGATGCTGGGCCCCACCGGGACCACGCGAACGGTGCCGTCAACCGTGCGCGCTGAGCAACGTCCGCCGGAACACCAGAAGTGCCAGGAGGAGCAGGCCGGCCGCGAATCCGGTCAGTACCCACAGCTCCACGGCGATGTCCGCCGGACCGGCGCCTGCGCCCACCACCCGCATCAGGGCACCCACGGCCCACGCGTGCGGCGTGGCGTGGCCGATCGACCGCAGGGTGGGTCCCACGATCTCGAGCGGCCACATGCAGCCGCCTAGCATGCCCAGCACGATCCCGAGCGGGGGCGCCAGCGCGGTGACCTGTTGCGGCGTGCGCGCCAGCGAGCCCAACACGATCGACGCCCCGGTCGCCGTCAGCGCGAACGACGTCACGATGGCGGCGACCGCGACGGGATGGCCCCAGTCGACGCCGAACAGGACGGCTCCCACGACGACGATCAAGCCGGCCTGCAGCAGCGCCACCAGAAGGCGGTAGCCCCACTCGCCCAGCAGGACGGCGGCGGCTCCCGTCGGCGCCGCGAAGGCGCGGTGCGTAACGCCCCGCTCCCGGTCGGCGGGCAGGCCCCAGGCCGCGACGAGCGTGTTGATGAACATGAACAGCACGAGGTAGGCGGGCGCCGAGTAGGCGAAGCCGCTGGGCAGCGTGCGTCCGGCGACGCCGACCGTCTCGGCGACCACCTCGGTCCCTCCGAAGGTCGGCATCGCCTCGCTGGCCGCGAGAACTGCCTCCGGAGCGATTCCGGCACGATTCGCCACCACCCGCACGCTCCGCAGCGACGCGCCAACCTGCGCGATCGCCTGCGCCACGGCGGTGCGCACCTCCAGCGGAGGCATTCCGGACGGGTCGACGTGGAACGCCACCTCGACCGTCTCGCCAGCGCTCAGCCGCACGTCCGCGTCGGCCGGGATCTCGACGCCAGCGACGTGGATGCGGCGACGGATCGACGAGGTCATCGCGTCCACGTCGCCGAGTCGCGTGAGGTCCAAACCGGGCTCCGCTTCGAGCGTCGCCACGAGCCGGGCGACCGGCCCGTCCTCGACGGCGGGCGCCACGAGGGCGACCGGTCGACCGTCGCCGCCCGCACCGCCCGGGGTCGAGACGCCGATGATCAGGATCAGCAGGAACGGCACCGCCACGATGAACACGAGACCGGTCCGGTCGCGGGCCAGCCTCCGAAGGTTCGCCACGAGCAACGCGCCGATCACCCGCGATGCCGGCGTGCGTGCCCCGCCTCGCCGGCTCACGTGGTCGTCCACCGTCTCAGGCCGGGGACCGCCACGGCGAACGCGACGGCCGCGAACACGAGGATGGCCGACACCGGACCGAGGACGGTGAGCACCCCGCCGCCGTCGGCCGTCAGGGTCATGAACCCCTGGAGAGCCCAGCCGTTGGGCGTGAGGCGCGCGATCTGCTGCAGCGCGGGCGGCAGGTCGCCCACGAACAGGAAGCTGCCGCCCAGCATCGCGAACACGAACGCCACGATGGAGACGAACCCGTCTGCCTGGGTTTCGGTCTGCGCGTAGACGGACACCACCGTGGTGATGGCCAACGCGGCCGCAACGAACGCGAGCAGCAACGCCACCACGGCGAACGGATCTCCCCACGTGGCGCCGAACGCCAGCGCCGTCACGCCCCAGACGACGCACATGCTGACGAACCCCAGGACCGCCACGGCCAGCCCCTTGCCGGCGATCACGGCCGCGACGGGGACGGGCGCGGCACGCAACCGTGCCAGCGTTCCCGCCTCCGCTTCGGCCAGCAGGCTGCGAGGCGCAGCGCCGAGCAGGAAGAACACGAACAGCATCGCCATGCCGGGCCCGAAGTAGCTGGCGGAGGAAAGCGCGCTGGGCCCGGTCGAGGCGTCGACCAGCTCGATCGGCATCGGCGCGGCGGCGACCTCCTCGGCCAGCGCGCCCATGTCGATCGCCTCGATGTCGCTCGCGTCGAGGTCGAGGCCATCGAAGCTCGTGGGCCGGAACCCGTTCGCGTCGAACGCTTCCGGACCGAACATCGTCGTCATCACGCTCAGTCCGACCGCCTGTCCCACCCCGGCGACCTGCGCCGCGAAGTTCTGCGCGACCGACGTCGCGATCTCCCCCGCGATCCGTGCCGTGGGCGAGCGCAGCACCGTGATGCGCTCCATCCCGTCGTGAATCACGAACGCGGCGCTCACCGATCGCTGGGCGACGGCCGCCTCCGCCTCGTCACGGCTTGCCAGGGGAACGGTCGTGAACACGCGCGTCAGGTCTTCCGAGCCCAGCACGTCGTCGACGAAGAGCGCCGCGATCTCCCCGCCATCGAGGTCGACCACCCCGACGTCGGCGCGGAAGGCGTCCCCGCCGCCGCCGGTCGCGACGGTGATGATCACCGCCATCGCCACGGGCGCCAAGAACCCGACCACGAGGGCCGAGCGATCCCGAAGGCGACCTCGCAGGTCGCGTCCTGCGACGAGGAGGGCCACCCGTACGCTCACCCTCAGGCCGAACCTCGGGCTCACCCTCAGTCCCTCAGCGCCTTGCCGGTGAGGTGAAGGAACACGGCCTCGAGGTCGGGCTCGATCACTTGGACGCCGTTCACGCGCACGCCGGCCGCCTCGGCCCGGTCCAGCAGCGCGGGCAACAGGGCACGACCGTCGTCGGCGAGGAGGATCACGCGACGGTCGACTGCCCGCGCCTGGTGGACCGCCTCGTGCTCGCCGAGGGCCTCCGCCAGCGCGACGGCGTCACCGTCGACGTCCAGCTCGACCCGGTCCGCCTGCCCGATCCTGTCCACCAGCTCACGGCGCGACCCCTCCGCGATCAGGCGGCCGCCGTCCATGATGCCGATGCGGTCGCAGACGCGCTCGACCTCCTCCATGTAGTGCGAGGTGTACAGGAGCGCCATGCCCTCCCGATTGAGCTGCGTGACCCGCTCCAGAATCGCGTTCCGGCTCTGCGGATCGACGCCGACGGTGGGCTCGTCCAGCACCAGCAGGCGGGGGCGGTGGAGCAAGCCCGCGGCGATGTTGATCCGTCGCTTCATGCCGCCCGAGTAGGTGTCGATCCGCTCGTCGGCACGGTCTTGGAGCTCGACCAGCTCGAGCACCTCCTCGACCCGCGCCGTGAGCTCCGATCCTCGCATCGCGTAGAGCCGCCCGAAGAACCGGAGGTTCTCCCGCGCCGTCAGGTCCGGATAGAGGGCGATCTCCTGTGGAACGTAGCCGATGCCGGCCTTGACGGCCATCGGCGCTTCGGTCAGCGTGGCTCCGGCGAGCGTGACCACGCCTGCGTCGGCCTCGAGGAGCCCGCAGAGCATCGAGATCGTGGTCGTCTTCCCCGCGCCGTTGGGCCCCAGCAGGCCGTACGCCTCTCCCGGGGCGATCTGGAACGATACGTCCTGCACGGCCGTCGTGCGACCGAAGCGCTTCGTGAGGCCGACGCACGAGACCAGGCGCTCGCGTGGTGCGTCGGGCTGGTCGACGCGGGCGGCCGGGGAGGAGGGCGGCGGTGAGCTCGAACGCGTCGCGTCATTCACGTGCACAGCGTAGACCAGCCGGCACGCGCAGGCCCGCGCACCTGCGCCAGCATCCAGCGGGAGCGTCGCGGCAGCCACGCGCCCTGCTCCGTCGGCTGGAGGAACGTGACGAGAACCCTGGCCTCAGACCTCCGGCCGCGCCACCCACGCCGCCCAGCCGACGTGATCGCGCTCCCAGCGGAGGTACCGGTCGCGACCTTCGGCGATGCCGGCCAGCAGCTCGGCACGCTCGGGGTGGCCCGGGTTCGCCTCGGCCCAGTCGTGCGCCGCCGTCCACCAGGCGCTTACGTAACGATCCCAGTCCGAGCGCGACGAGCCGATCATCGCCGTCACGCTCAGACCTTCGCCGGCCAATCGCCGTCCCACGCCCGACAGGTCGGGAAGCTCGGCGATCTCGGCGTCCGCGTCGGCCGGCACGCGCTCGAACGGGCGGGCCAGGTAGCGATCGCCGACCACGAGCCGTCCTCCCGGCCGAAGCGCGGCCCGCATCCAGCGGACGGCGGCGTCGAACCCTCCGAGCGCGAACGGCGCGCCGAGGCACGCCACGACGTCGTAGCCGGCGGGATCGGGCGCGAACGCGTCGGCCGGACCCTCGATCATCGTGACCAGCTCGTGGACGCCGTCGCGGCGCGCGCGCTCGCGAGCCTGGGCCACGAACGCGGGGTTGACCTCCAGGCCGGTTCCGCGCGCGCCGTGCAGCACGGCCCACCGTCGCAGCAGCGCCGCCTTGCCCGCCCCGACGTCCAGGACGCGCGTGTCGGCGCCTACGCCGCACGCCGTCGCCAGCACGTCGAGGGCGCCCGGATCCATGGGGTTCTGCAGATCGAGGTCGCGCTCGACCAGGGCGAAGAACGTGTACGGGTGCATCGTCCCAGCGTGCCCGCGTCGCTCCCCGCCGGCAAGGGACAGATCGGCCCGCTCCGCGGGCGGCGTCCCTACGCCAGGCGCTCGCGCAGGCCGGCCAGGTAGCCGGCCGACCAGGCCGCGGTGGTCGGTCCGTCGGGCACGTACGCGAACGGCTCGACGCTGACGTAGCCGCGGTACTCCAGCCGCGAAAGGGCGTCCAGCACGCCTGCGAAACGGTCGTCGCCCTGCCCTGGGGCGCGACGGTTCGTGTCGTTCAGGTGCACGTGGGCGATCAGCCCGGTGGGCAGCCAGCGCTCCAGCAGCGTAGGCACGTCGTCCGCCTCGGCGCCCCGCGCCGCCTTGCAGTCGATCATGGTGCGGAGCGACGGCAGGCCGATCGCCTCGACCAGCTCGGCGGCCTCCGCCACGGTCGTCACGAAGTTCGCTTCCGGCGGCGCCAACGGCTCCAGGCAGTAGGTGACGCCGGCCCGGCCGGCCGCCTCGCCGGCGCGCGCCAACGCGTCGCGGGCCCGCTCCCGGTCGCCGCTGGCGTCGCCTTCCGAGAGGCGCCGCTGCCCCGGCGAGCCGTGCACCAGCACACGTCCACCCAGGTCGGCGCACAGCTCGATCAGGCCGTCGATCACCTCCAGCGTGCGGGCGCGCACCTTCGGGTCTGAATCGGTGATCGACAGGCCCTCGGGCGTGACCAGCAGCCAGTGCAGCCCGCCGATCTCGAGCCCAGCGTCGGCGGCGACCGTCCGAATCTCGTGCCGCTGACGGGCCGGCATGCGGTGCGGTTCTTCGCCGAACGTGAACGGAGCGAGCTCCAGACCGTCGAACCCCAGCTGGGCCGCCAGGGCGCACTGCCGGGCGAACGGGAGCTCGCGCACGACCTCGTTGCACAGAAGCGTCTTCATCGTCACGCGGGCCTCACCCCTTCCCGTCCTCGGAGCTCTTGGGCGTGACCCTGTCGGCCAGCTTCCGCATGCGCCGCACGAACCAGTCGCTGCCCAGCAGGAAGGTGATCGCGATCAGGATCCACAACGCCGCGCTGATCGGCCGGGTGAAGAACGGCGTCAGGTCGCCGTCGGACAGCACCAGACCGCGACGCAGGTTCACGTCGAGGATCGGGCCCAGCACCACGCCCAGCACCAGCGGCGCCATCGGAAAGCCCAGCTGGCGCAGGAAGAACCCGAGCACGCCGAAGCCCAGCATCACCCACACGTCGAAGAGACGGCTGGTGATCGCGTACGCCCCGACGACGCAGAGCACGAAGATGATCGGCATCAGCTTCAGGTACGGCACGCGCAGGATCAGCAGCAGCGGCTTGGTGAGCGCCAGGCCGTAGATCAGGATCGCGAGCGAGGCGAAGAACACCATCGCGACGACCTCGAACACGAACGTGGGGTTCTCGATCATGATCAGCGGGCCGGGACGAACGCCGTGGATGAACAGCGCCGCCAGCAACACCGCTGCGGGGGCCGAGCCGGGAACGGCCAGGGTGAGCACGGGGATGATCGCGCCGGGCACGGCGGCGCTGTTGCCGGTCTCGGCGCTCATCAGGCCCTCGATCGAGCCGTCGCCGTACTCCTCGGGCTTGCGGCTGAAGTTGCGGGCCAGGGCGTAGCTCACCCACGACCCCATGTCCTCTCCGACGCCGGGGATGAGCCCCATGAACGTGCCGGTGAGGCCGGAGCGGATGATCGTGACCCAGTGGCGGAACACCTCGCGCAGGCGGGGCACCACCGAGTCGGTGGCGTTCTTGACCGCCTGGTACGCAGGGTTCTTCATCACCCAGAGCACCTCGGTGAAGCCGAACACGCCGACCAGGACCGGAAGCAGGCCGAAGCCGCCGGCCAGGTCGGTGACGCCGTACGCGAAGCGCGGGTAGGCGTAGATCGCCTCCTGGCCGACCATCGCGACCAGCAGACCCAGGAAGCCGGAGACCCAGCCTTTCAGCGGGTCGCCCTGGGCGGTCAGGCGGCCGGCGACGACGACGCCGAACACCGCCAGCCAGAAGAACTCGTACGACTGGAAGCTCAGCGCCCACTCGGCCAGCAGCGGAGCGAAGGCGGCCAGCGCCATCATGCCGATGATCGTGCCCAGGAACGAGCCGGCGGTGGAGATGCCCATCGCCCTGCCGGCCAGGCCGCGCCGAGCCAGCGGAAAGCCGTCCAGCGACGTCGCGGCGTTGGCGGGGGTGCCTGGGATGTTCAGGAGGATCGCGGAGCGGCTGCCGCCGTAGATCGCGCCGACGTACATGGCGATGAGGATCAGGATGGCGTCGCCGGCGGCGAGCTTGAACGTCAGCGTGGTGAGCAGCGCCAGCCCCAGCGTCGCGGTCAGGCCGGGCAGCATGCCCACGGCGATGCCCAGGAGCGTGGCCCATGCGACGCTGAACAGGGTGCTCCAGGTGGCCATCGTGACGATCGCGCCGAAAAAGTGCGTCAGGCCTTCGAACACGCGTGCGCTCCTAGGGAAGACGGACCAGGAAGATACGTTCGAACACGAAGCCTACGGCAAGCGCGACCACCGCCCCCTCGAGAACGGCGAAGGCGACGATGCGCGTCAGGCTCTGCCGGCGTTGCGCCGAGCGGGACTCGAACAGCACGACGAAGCCGGTGACGAACAGGAAGGTGGCCCAGCGGAAGGGGAGCCAGCCGACCAGGACGAAGCCGTAGCCCAGCGTCGTGGCGATCGCCAGCGCCAGACGTACGGGATGGGCCTCGGCGCTGGGAGGGGGGGCGGCTTCCGCCGCCCCCCGCGTCCGCAGCGTCCGGACGAGCATGATCACGCCGAAGAGCGCCAGGACCACCCCCAGCACGCCCGGAACGATGCCGGGCACGGTGTACGGATTGATCCCGAGGTTCTCGAAGCGCGGCATGCGCAACGACTCGGCGAGCACGCCCACACCGAGGGCGATCAGGATCAGCGAGGTGGTGAGATCGGCGCGCGCCATGATCGGACTCGGGCGCCTCCTTTCCGGTGCGCCGGTCTACTGACCTTCGCCGGGGCGGGGAATGCCCAGCGTCGAGGGATCGTTGGGAGCTTCGCCCGCGTCGTAGAGCGTCCAGGCGTTGCTCTGCACCATCGGGAAGGCGGCCTCGCGGGCCTCCTCGCCGTAGAGCGGATCGAACAGCGAGCCGCGCTCGGAGGCGAAGCGCTGCAGCACCTCGGACTCGGCGATCTCGTTCTCCCAGATGTCGTTGAACGTCTCGACGCACGCCTCGGGAACGCCCTTGGGCACCCAGATGCCGAAGTAGTTCGTGGCGGCCTGGAGCTCGGGCAGCCAGTCGGTGATGGGCGGAATGGTCCCGTAGCCGTCGATCTCGAGGGCCTCGCTCCCGACGACCGCCAGCGGGCGCAGGCGCTCGCCGCGGATCATGTCGGCCTGCTCGCCGGCGAGCTGCGTGGTGACCTCGGTCTCGCCCGCCACGGTGGCGATCACGGCCGGGTTGCCGCCCTCGTAGGTGACGTGGCGGTACTCGAAGCCGGCCTCGGTCGCGATGAGCTCGATCGCGTTGTGCCCGGCGGACGATTGGCCGGCGGTGGCGACGGTGACGGTGGTGTCCTCGTCACGGAATGCGGCCAGCAGCTCTTCGAACGTCTGGTACGGGGCGTCGGCGTTCACGCTGACGACGGACACGTTCGCGACGGTGAGGTAGAGGTGCCAGTCGTCGAGGCTGGTGTCCAGCGTTCCCAGAACGGGGTAGGTGCCGACGTCGGACGCGGCGCCCGAGGCCCACGTCGTGCAGTCGTGCGGCGCGTCCAGCGCGTTCTTCGTCCCGATGGCGCCCGACGCGCCCGGCTGGTTCACCACGACGACGCTGCTGCCGAGGGCGTCTTCGATCTCGGCCGCGACGACGCGCACCATCGAGTCGGTCGCGCCGCCGGCGGACCAGGGCACGATGATGGTGATGGGGCCGTCGGGGGTCCAGCCGTCCTGAGCGGCGACGGTCGTGACCGCGCCCAAGGCGAGCAGAACGATCAGGAAGCTCACGAGTCGTTTCATGCGGTTCTCCAGTTCCAGAACGGTGCGACGAAGGGGCGTTCGATCCGGCACGCTTGGCGCCGTCGCGGGGGCGCGCGTGCCCGGCCACGGGGGCTCATGCCTCCGCGTCCTCCAGGCGGACCGGCCGGCCTTCGCGCACCGAGCGGTAGATCGCCTCGACCAGCTCGACGGAGCGGAGGCCTTCGCCCCCGTCGATGGCGGGGGGTCTGCCCTCGTCGATGGCGGCCAGCACGTCGGCGTACTGGCGCCGGTGGTTCTCGAACGAGATCGCCATCGGGTCGGCCGCGCCGCCGGTCGCGGCGGAGCCGTAACGTCGCAACATCCGCGCGGCTTCCTCCTCGTCCGTGTCCTGGACGTCCCAGCGCACCAGCGCATCGTCGCGGACCGTGACGGAGCCCAGCTCGCCGTGCAGGTCGAGCTCCTTCGGACGTCCCGGCCAGAGCGAGGTGGCGGCCGCGATCTGGCCCAGCGCGCCGCTCCGGTAGCGGAGCACGGCGACGAGGGTGTCCTCGACCTCGAGCCGCTGGTGCGTAGCGGTGGCGGCGTAGGCGAACACCTCCTCGACCGGTCCCATCAGCCAGAGCAGCAGGTCGACCTGGTGGATCGCCTGGTTCATCAGCGCGCCGCCGCCGTCCAGGCGCCAGCTGCCGCGCCAGTCGGCCGAGTCGTAGTACGCCTGGCTCCGGTACCACTTGACGTACGCGTCGCCCTGCACCAGGCGTCCCAGCGTGCCGGCCTCGACGGCCTGCTTGAGCGCGACGTTCGCGTCGGCGAAGCGGCTCATGAAGATCGTCGCGAGCCGCACGCCGGCCTGGTCGGCGGCGTCCACGATCGCTTTGGCGCGCTCGCTGGTGACCTCGAGAGGCTTCTCGACGACGACGTGCTTGCCGGCGCGCGCGGCGGCCACGGCCGGCTCCATGTGGGCGCCGCTGGGCGTGCAGACCGCCACGACGTCGACGGCGTCGTCCGCCAGCAGCGCGTCCAGGTCCGGGTACGCCTCGGTCCCGTGCTGCTGCGCGAACGCGCGGGCGCGCTCGTGCGTGCGGCTCGCGATCCCGACGAGACGGGCGTTGGGAAGACGCGACACGGCGTCGACGTGGGCCGCGGCGATGTTCCCCGCCCCCACCACCGCGACGCCGTGCGTTCTTGCGGTCGCCATCTAGTCGGCCCCCTTCGCCGCTGCTGCCAACGCTGCGCGGGCCGCCTCGACGCACGCCAGGGCGGCCTCGTGCCTGGCGAGGTGCGCCGGATGGTAGTGGGGCTCGAGCACGACGGATCCCGCGTAGCCGCCCTGCGACAGCGCCCTCAGCTGCCCGTCGTAGTCGACGTCGCCCTCCCCCAGCGGGACGAACGACGGCTCGCCGTCGGCGTCCAGCACCAGGTCCTTCAGGTGGACGTGCACCAGCCGGCAGGCGCCGACCGCGTCGAAGCCCCCCGGGTACGGATCGCGCTCGCCGCCGGCCAGCGCGTTTCCGGGGTCCCAGAGCGCGCCGGCGCGGGCGCGGAGGTCGCCGGGCAGCCGCTCGTTCAACAGCGCGCAGATCCGGGCCAGCTCACGGCCGGTCCCGACCAGGCATACCGGCTCGTTCTCGATCGCGAGCGTGACGTCGTGAGCCGCCGCGACGCTCGCGGCGCGGGCGAACGCGTCGACCAGCCGGTCGTCGACCTCGGCGGTCCACGGCTCGTCCCAGAAGGTGAACACCCGCACGTACGGCGCGCCCATCCTCGTCGCCACGGCGCACGCCCGGTCGAGCAGCTCGAGCTGGGCGTCGATCGACTCGACGCCCTCGAGCGCGAAGTCGGCCGCGAGTCGGCGGGGACGCTCGTCGATGGGCGACTTGAACACCGGAGAGGCGATCGCCGTCACCGAGAGGCCGGTCCCCGCGACGATCTCCGCCGCGCGGTCCACCTCCTCGTCGCTCCACTGCACGACGTTCTTGCCCCACGCAAGCCGGAGCTCGACGAGGTCCAGACCCCAGGAGCGCACGTGCCGGCACGCTTCCTGAAGGTCGTCGCCGACCTCGTCGGTGATGATGCCGAGCGGGATCATGAGGCGGCCCCGCCGCGGCGACGAACGTTCGATACGATCACGTTAACGATACCAGGCATCGCACCATCCTCGATCGGTCGGCTCGTCGATCCTCGAAACACGGTTCGCTCCCGACGGTAGCACGGGCCTGCGGGACGCATGACCCAGCGGGGGCCGGCGCTCAGCCCGGAGAGAGCCGCGACGCCGAGGCGCGATCGAGGTACGCCGTCGCGTGCGGCGCCCGCCGGAGCACGGAGGCGGGGCAGCCGTGGTCGACGGGGCCTTCGAGCGCCGCCCGGACCGCCTGGGCCTTGCGCTCCTCGGGTGCCACGACGTTCAGCCGGCCGGCGTCCAGCAGCGTGGGGATCGTGAGGGTGATGGCGTGCGTCGGGACGGCCGCGAGCTCGTCGAAATGGCCCTCGCCCACCTGCTGCAGGCGGCTGGTTTCGTCCAGACGCACGACCCGGGCGGGCTCCGGATCGTCGAACCGGGCGAAGGGCGGATCGTTGAACGCCAGGTGGCCGTTCTCGCCGATGCCCATGCAGCACAGGTCGATCGGCGCCTCGCGGAGCCGCGCCGCGTAGGCCGCGATGGTGGCGTCGGCGCGGCCCGAGTCGCCGTCGATGCCGTGGAAGCGGCCGATGCCCAGCGGAGCGACGAGCTCGCGCCGCAGGAACCCCCGGAAGCTCGCGGGGTGCGCCTCGTCCAGCCCCAGGTACTCGTCCATGTGGAACGCCTCGACCTTGCCCCACGCGACGTCCCCCACCTCCCTCAGCGCCGCGAAGAAGGCCAGCTGCGAGGTGCCGGTCGCGAAGATCGCGCGTGCTCGGCCGGCGCGCGCGATCGCGTCGCGAAGCGCCGCCGCCGCCGTGGCCGCGGCGGCCCGTCCCGCGGCGGCCGCGTCGTCGTGGATCTCGACCCGCAGATCGCCGAACCGTCGAATCGTGGGCGTGCCTAGGTCCATGATCGTTCCCCTTCCTGCCGTGGATCGCCCGGCCGAGAGCGTCGCTCCCGGAGCCAGCGCGCGAAGCGGAGCACGTCCGGCCGTCGACCCGAGAACACCGCCCCGTCGTGCCCCACGCGTCCGAGGACCTCCGCGACGTAGCGGTCGGTCGCGAGCGCGTCGACGTACGGCGCCACCGTCGCGGCCATCACCAGGTCCGTCAGGTCGCTGGGGCGGCCGGCTCGCTCCTCGTCGACCGAGCGGAACGCCACCAGCCGCGCCAGGAGATCGAAGAACGGCAAGCCGCGAGCGTCCCGCAGGGGCACGTCCAGCCACAGCGCTGCCCAGCCCCGGACCGTGCGACGGCGGGCGAACATCGTTCCCGCCAGCGGCACGTCGAGGAGCGGCCCCAGCGGATCGAGCGTGGCGGGCGTCTCCCAGTCGCCGGACGCGGTGAGCAGGTCGGCACGGTCCAACGCCCCCCGCAGCGCCTGCCGGCGAACCACCTCCTGCCAAGGACGCACCCAGGTCCCGCGCGACAGGCGGCCGAAGAGCGTGCGGAGGGTGGGCAGCAGGTAGCCGCCGCGCGTCTCCAACACGTGGAACGGGCTGGGGGGCACGATCGGGTCGAGGTCGCGCAGGGCTCGGTACGCCTCGCCGAACGCTTCGTGCGAGGGCTGGCCCCGCAGGTACTTGGCGATCCGGGAGGCGTGGTTCTGATCGAGGTAGACGAGCACCGGCTCGAGCGTAGCGCGGGACGCCGCGCCGCGTTGCCCGCAGGTGGAGCCGGCCAGCCGACCCGCCGCTCAGCCGAGCCGGCGCGCGCGCCGGTCGAGCACGAACCGCAGCGCGTCGCCCGCGCGCAGCTGCGCGAGCTTCGGGAGGTCCTCGTGCACCACCACGGCCGGCTTCACGTATCCGCCGATCGAGCCGCGATCGTGCAGCAGCACCAGCGGACGGCCTCCGGTCGTGATCTGGATGCCGCCCAGCGGCGTCGCCTCCGACACCATCTCGCCACCGGGCACGTCGACGCCGTCCAGCTGCAGCCCCATGCGATCGCCGAACCGCACGGTGAAGCGGTCGCGCGTGAGCGCATCGAGCGCCTCTTCCCTGGCCTGGGGGCCGGGCACGATACGCGCGAGCGTCTCGCGCGCCCGCCCGCCCGGGCGACCGTACGGCCGGAACGTGAACCCCTCCCGCCCGGCACGGACGCCGGCCGCGCCGAGGAGGTCGCCGGCACGCAACGGCCGCCCGACGAGGCCGCGTACGTCCGTCGAGGCCGAGTCCAGGAAGCGTCGGCTCTCGATCCCGCCTGCGACCGCCAGGTAGCCGCGCACCCCCCGCTCGCCGGGCGCGAAGCGGAGCTCCTCGCCGCGCCGCAGCCCCAGCGTCGTGAACGCCGGGGCCGGCCGGCCGTCCAGGAGGGGGACGACGCCCCAGCC
Organism: uncultured bacterium; assembly: GCA_964561595.1. Classification (GTDB taxonomy): domain Bacteria; phylum Deinococcota; class Deinococci; order Deinococcales; family Trueperaceae; genus SLSQ01. The sequence goes on from CAZLQH010000012.1 coordinate 24,905, forward strand.
TGCGAAGGCGACGACGACGTCGCTCACGACCCGGAGCGTGGGGCCGCGCACGTTGATCTCGAGCAGCGGGACGCCCGCGGGATTGCCGACCAGACGGTTGGCCAGCGCGGCGCTGCGGGCGTCCAGCGGTCCCGAGCGCGCCAAGCCGAAGCGCCCCGCCATGAACCGCCCCGCGTCGACGACCAGGTCGACCAGCCCCGGCTCCTCGACATGCAGGACGGGGCGGAGCGGCTCGGCCGGAAGCAGCTCCAGCGGCGTCGGCGCCGGCGGCGTCGGTCCGTCGCCCGGCGCGAAGGTGACCGTGTCGCCAGGCCCTAACAGGAACGGCGGGTCGCGATGCGGGTCGTACACGGCCTCGAGCGCGGTCCCCAGCAGGCGCCAGCCGCCGGGCGAGGGGAGCGGGTAGATGCCGGTCTGGGCGCCCGCCATCGCCACGCCGTGCGCCGGCACCAGCTTCCTCGGAACGCCGAGGCGTGGCCGTCGGATCGAGGGATCGACCTCGCCCAGGAACGGGAATCCGGGCGTGAACCCCAGCGCGTAGACGCGGTACCGACCCGACGCGTGCCGCCTGACGAGCTCGGCGACCTCGAGGCCGAGCTCGCCGGCGACCTCGTGCAGATCGGCGCCGTCGTACCGGACGGGGACGGTGACCGTCCGCCCGACGTCGAGATCGTCGGCGTCGGCGTGCGTCTCCAGCCACGCACCGAGCGAGGACGCGCCCAGACGGTCCAGGTCGGCCTCGACGTAGACCGAGGCGTACGAGGGCACCACGTCGGTCACGCCCGCAGGCGCGCTGTCGATCAGACTGCGCGCCACGGCGTGCACCCGCCGGTTCACGTCCGGGTCGATCGTCTCGCCGAGGCGAAGGTAGCGGCCGGCGAGCCTGGTCAAAACGCCGTGACGTCCACGCCCGCCGCCGTCAGCGCCTCGTGCACCGCCCGGGCGATCTCGTGCGATCCGGGGTTGTCGCCGTGGATGCAGAGCGTGTCGACCTCCAGCGCCGTCACGGCGCCGTCCGTGGCCACGACCTCGCCCTGCGTGACCATGCGCACCGCTCGGCTCGCGACCGCGCCGGGATCGGTCACGATCGCGCCCTCCGTTCCGCGCGGCGCGAGGCGACCGTCGGCCAGGTAGGCGCGATCGGGAAACGCCTCGAGCACGCTGCGAAGTCCGTGCCGCTGGGCCGAGCGACGCATCCCGGCGCCCGCCGGCCCGGCCAGGACGACGAACGGCACCTCGGGGTCGAAGTCGCGAACGGCCCGGGCCACGGCGTCGGACGCCGCCTCGTCCCGCACGATCCGGTGGTGCAGCGCGCCGTGCGGCTTGACGTGATGCAGCCGCACGCCCGCCGGCCGCAGGAACGCCTCGAGCGCGCCCAGCTGGTACAGCACGGCGGCGTACAGCTCGTCCCCGGTCATGGCCAGGTCACGGCGTCCGAACCCTCCCGTATCGGGGAATCCCGGGTGCGCTCCGACGGCGACGCCGTTCGCCCGTGCCAGCTCGACGGTTCGACGCATCACGACGGGATCGCCGGCGTGGAAGCCGCACGCCACGTTGACGCTGGTCAGCGACGGGAACAGCTCCTCGTCCGCCCCCATCCGCCACAGGCCGTACGACTCGCCGGCATCGGCGTTGATGTCGATCGTGAGCGGTTCTCGCATGTCGTTTCTCCCCTCTCGAGCGTCCGGGTTCTGGCCTGGAGCAAGGACGGCTGCTTCATTGTCGCAGGCATCCGCGCGGGGCGTTTCTCGATCCTCCACCCGCGCGTCCGTAGGGAAGGATGTCCCTGGCGAGCGACGCCTGGAGCGGCGAAACTCGCCGCATGAAACCCGACGGGCCGACTCCAGTATCGAGCGTCGTCCCGGCCGCCACGGCCGCCGGCGATCGCTGCGAGCTGTGCCCGCTGAATGCGCTGGGCTGCGGAGACGGGGGCCGCGTGGTGCGGCTGTCCGGCGCTCCACGCATCGTCCGGCGCCTGCTGGCGCTGGGCATCCGGCCCAGCACCCGCTGTCACGTTCTCGGCCGTACCCCCAGCGGCGGACCGCTGCACGTCCGCGCCGGCTCGGTGCACCTGATGCTGCGGGCCGACGAGGCGGCGGACGTCCTGATCGAGCGGGACGACGGTACGGAGATCTCGCATGTCGTGTCGTCGCTGTGAGCTGAAGGGGGTCTGCGCCGCAGGGTGCGGAGCACCCGGCGACGGACCCGCCCACGTCCCTGCCTGCCCGCCGCGCTGGTACATGGTGGGCACGCCCAACGTCGGCAAGACCAGCCTCGTGAACGCCGTGGCCGGCAGCGGGCTGGAGGTCGGCAACTGGCCGGGCACGACGGTCGAAGTGAAGAGCGCGCGCGCCCGGCTCGGCTGTGGCGACGTCACGCTGATCGACCTTCCCGGCGCCTATACCCTGGCCGGCACGGCGCCCGACGAGGAGGTGCTGCTGCCCGCTCTCACGGCGGACCCGGGCGCGCTGGTCGTGAACGTCGTCGACGCCACGCACCTGTCGCGCGACCTGACGCTGACGCTGGAGCTGACCGAGCTGGGCATGCCGATGGTCGTGGCGCTGAACCTCGTCGATCAGGCCGCCGCGCAAGGCCGAGCGGTGGACGCCGCCGCGCTGGAACGACGCCTGGGCGTGCCCGTGGTAGCGATCCGCGCACACGTCGGGACCGGCGTGCCGGAGATCGTCGCCGCCGCCTCGCGGGCGACCGCGCCCCGGCCGATGGTGACCTACCCCGCGGGGCTCGACGCCGCGGTTCGACGCCTGGACGAGCTGGCCCCGAACCGCTGGCACGCGGTCGCCGCGCTGGCCGACGAGCTGCCCGCGCGCCCTGCCCCGCCCGCGCCGCGACGCCGACGTGGCGGCGGTCCTCCCGCCGGCGGTCCGGTCGAGGCGCCCACCGCGACGCTGGCGTCCGTGGGGGCGTCCGAGCGGGCGGCGCTCCACGACGACCGTTCGCTGGACGCGTTCCTGGCGATCGCCGAGGCCCGCCATCAGGCGGCCCACGCCCTCGCGGACGCCGCGACCCGCACCGGGTCCAGCGGCGAAGACCCCAGCGAGCGGATCGACCGGATCCTCCTGAACCCCTTCCTCGGACCGTTCGTCCTCCTGGCCGGCCTCGCGACCACGTTCCACTTCACCTTCGCGCTCTCCGACCCCTGGGTCGGCTTCCTGGGCAGCGTCCAGGAAGTGCTCTCAGGCTGGATCGCGACGCTGCCGCTGCCGGTTCTGGTCGGCAGCTTCCTGAGCGGCGCGGTGGTGGACGGGGTCGGCACCGTCGTCGCGTTCGTGCCGGTGCTGTTCACGCTGTACGCCATCCTGGGCTTCCTGGAGAACGCCGGTGTGCTCTCGCGCGTGGCCTACCTGGCCGACGGCCTGATGCGGGCGATCGGGCTTCCCGGCCGGGCCGTACTGCCGATGGTGCTGTCGCTGGGCTGCACGGTGCCGGCGATTCAGTCCACCCGCATGCTGGATCAGCGCGGCGATCGCCTCCGAGTCGCGCTGTCGCTGCCCTCGATCCCGTGCAGCGCACGCCTACCGGTGTTCGTCCTGCTGGCCGCCGCCTTCGTTCCCGAGCATGCCGGGCTGGTGCTCACCGGCCTGTACCTGCTGGGCTTCGTGGTCGCGGTCCTCTCGGCGCTCGCGTTCAAGCATCTGCTGGGGCACGACTCGGGCAGCGCGGCGATGGAGCTTCCCGCCTACCGTCTGCCCCCCTTCCGGCTGGTGCTCCGCCTGGCGTGGCTTCGGACCCGAGCGTTCCTGGCCGGCGCCGGCGGTCCGATCCTGGTCGCGGTGGTAGCTGTCTGGGCCCTGCTGACGCTGCAGCTGCCGGGCGGCACCAGCGTGTTCGAGGCCACGTCACGTGCGCTGGCTCCCCTGTTCGCGCCGCTGGGCTTCGGCGACTGGCGCGTCGTGGGCGCCCTGATCCCGGGCGCGGTCGCCAAGGAGGTCGTGATCGGCAGCCTGGCGCTGACGTTCACGGGCGGCGAAACGACCGCCGCGCTGGGCTTCGCGTCCGGCCTCGTAGCGATCGGCCAGGCGTTCGTCGATGCCGTCCAGGGCACCATCACCTCGCTCTGGGGCTTCGCCCTCGCAGCGGACGCGCCCGACGGCACGCTGGGCGCCCGGCTGTCGGGGGCCGTCTCGACCGGCGGCGCGGTCGCGCTGATGGTGTTCACCCTGCTCTACGTCCCCTGCGTCGCGACGCTGGCCGCGATCCGCAAGGCGTTCGGCACGCACTACGCGCTGTTCTCGGTGGGCTATCAGCTGGCCGTCGCCTACGGGGCGGCGTTCCTGGCGTTCCGCATCTTCGGCTGAGACGACGTTCGCGCACGCCCAGGCGTGAGACGCGCACCGTCCCGACGGTACGATCGGCCGCATGCCCCTCGTCGCGAGCGCGCTCGTCCCCATCGTGCTGCTCATCGCCATGGGGCTCGTGCTCAGGCGAAGCCGGTTCCTCCCAGAGCCGTTCTGGCCGGGCCTGGACCGGCTGAACTACTGGGTGTTCTTTCCCTCGCTGATCTTCGTCAGCCTGGCGGGCGCCGACCAGGGCCTGACGGGCACCGGGCCCGTCGGGCTGGCGGTGTGGGGCGGGCTCGCGGTGACCGGCGGCGTGGCGCTGTCGCTGGGACCCCACGTCGTCGAGGACGGCCCGGCGCTCACCAGCGTGTTCCAAGGCGGCATCCGGTTCAACAGCTACGTGGCGTTCATCGTTCTGCCCACGCTGTTCCCCGGCAGCGACGCGCTGACCGCGTTGATGGTGGCGCTCACGGTGCCGGTGGTGAACGTCGCGTGCGTGGTGGTGCTGGCACGCCATGCGTCGAGCGCTCCCCTGCGGTGGCGCACGCTGCTGACGTCGGTCGCGAGCAATCCGCTGATCCTGGCGTCGCTGCTGGGCGTGGCGGCCGCCCGCCTGGCCGTGCCGCTGGGTCCGTTCGAGGCGGCCCTGAGCACGCTGGGGCAGGCGTCGCTGGCAAGCGGCCTGCTGTCGGTCGGCGCCATCCTCCGCTTCGGCACGATCCGCGCCGGCGTTCGGCCGATCGCGACCTCCAGCGCGCTCAAGGCCGTGCTGCTGCCGGCCGCGACCTTCGCGTTCGCGACGGTCCTCGGGCTTCCACCCGCTACGACCGGGCCGCTGATCCTGTTCCAGGCGCTGCCTACCGCGCCTGCGTCGTACGTGCTGGCCACGGCGATGGGTGGGGACGGGGATCTGATGGCCGCGATCCTGGCGGTCCAGACGATCGCGGCGCTGGCGTGGCTGCCGCTGGTGTTCGCGCTGCTCGGTCCGTTCGGGTGATCGTGCCGCGCTCCGCTGGGCTCGGGCCCAGAGGCGGACGGGACACCGACCGGAGGCGTGTGACCCGAGCCGGCGTCCGCGGTACGTTCTCGGCATCGCCGAGCGAGCCGCAGCCGGCTCGCGCCCTCCGGAGGAGACCCATGCCCAGTCCCACCAACTCCCTGCACGACCGCGCCACGGCCCTCGCGGACCGCACGGTCGCCACCCGCCGCGACCTCCACCGCAACCCCGAGATCGCGTTCGAGGAGGTCCGCACCATGGGCGTCGTCGCGGATCGGCTCCGCGAGCTGGGCCTCACCCCGCGTACCGAGGTAGGCGGCACGGGCGTCGTGGCGGTCTGGGACACGGGCCGGCCCGGTCCGACCGTACTGGCCCGCGCCGACATGGACGCGTTGCCCGTCCCCGACGAGAAGCAGGTGGACTACCGCTCGACCCGCACCGGGGCCAACCACGCGTGCGGCCACGACGGGCACGTGGCCGTGCTGCTGTCCGTGATCGAGGCGCTCCGCGCAGAAGAGTCGCGTCTGCGGGGCCGCATGGTGTTCGTGTTCCAGCCCGCGGAGGAGATCGTGCGCGGCGCCCAGGCGATGCTCGCCGACGGCGCGCTGGACGGGCTCGAGATCGATCACGTGCTGGGCCTTCACCTCAGCACGATGCACCCCACCGGGAACGTGGCGATCCGCGAGGGGCCCGCCCTGGCCGCGACCGACACGTTCACCATCACCGTCCACGGGCGCGGCGGGCACGCGGCGAAGCCTCACGAGACGGTCGATCCGATCGTGGTGAGCGCGCACCTGGTGCTGGCGCTGCAGACCCTCGTCTCGCGGGAGCGAGACCCGGTCGACCAGGCCGTGATCAGCGTGACCCGCGTTCACGGCGGCAGCGCGTTCAACATCGTTCCAGAATCGGTGGAGCTGGCCGGCACGCTGCGCACGTTCCAGGCCGCCACGCGCGAGACGATGGAGCGCCGCATCCGCGCGGTGGCGGAGGGCGTCGCCGCCACGCACCGGGCCACGACGACGATCGATTGGAGCGCCGGCTCGCCGGCCCTGCTGAACGACGTCGCCGCGACGGCCCGCATGCGACGGGTGGCGCAGCGGGTGGCGGGCTCGGAGCACGTCCACGAGAACGCGCTTCTGATGGGGGGCGACGACATGGCGCTGTGGCTGCAGCGTGCGCCCGGCTGCTACTTCTTCGTGGGCGCGAACGGCGGCGAGGACAGCTCCTGGCCGCACCACCATCCTCGCTTCGATCTCGACGAGGCCGCCCTGCCGCTCGCGGTCGAGCTGTTCGCCGAGGGCATCGTGGACCTCCTCGGCGCGCCGGGCCACGCGGGGTAACGATCCGATGGGCCACGCTCCCGAGCCGTCCCGCCCCTGGTGGCAGCGCGGCGTCGTCTACCAGATCTACCCGCGCTCGTTCCAGGACGCCGACGGTGACGGGATCGGCGATCTTCGAGGCATCGTGGGGCGCCTCGACCATCTGGCGTGGCTGGGGGTCGACGCGATCTGGCTCTCGCCGATCTTCCCCTCCCCCATGCGCGACTTCGGCTACGACGTGACCGACGCCACCGACGTCGACCCGCTGTTCGGCGATCTGAGCGATTTCGACGCCCTCGTCGAGGAGGCGCACCGACGCGACCTGCGCCTCGTGCTGGACGTGGTGCCCAACCACACCTCGGACGAACACCCGTGGTTCGAGCGCTCGCGCAGCTCGAAGGACGATCCGAAGCGCGACTGGTACATCTGGCGCGACGCCAAGCCCGACGGCTCGCCCCCCACGAACTGGCGAGGCGTCGACGCGCTGGACACGCCGGGCAGCGTATGGCGTTTCGACGCGCGCACCGGCCAGTTCTACCTGGCTTCGTTCTCGGGCTTCCAGCCCGACCTGAACTGGGCGAACGCCGAGGTGCGGGAGGCGATGAACGACGTGTTGCGGTTCTGGCTCGACCGCGGTGTCGACGGCTTCCGGCTGGACATGGCGGATTTCCTGGGCAAGGACCCCCACTTCCGCGACGAGCCGCCCGAAACCGCTGCCGCGGACGACTACCTCGCGGCCTCGCGCTTCCAGCTGTGCGCACCGGTCACGCGCGCCCACCTCGCCGAGCTGGGCCGGACCGTCCACGCTCGCCCGGACAGGGCGCTGATCGGCGAAGTCCTCTACCAGCTCTCCCCGACCCAGCTCGCGTCGTACTACCGTGGCGCCGATCCCGCATCGAGCGAACCGGCCCAACGCTCGGTCGACGGCGAGGAGCTCCAGGACGAGGGCCTCGACATGCCGTTCCACTTCGGGCTGATGTTCGTGCCGATGCGGGCCGGTCCGCTCCGCGCTCGCATCGACGCGTACGAAGCGGCGCTGGGCGACCGTTGGCCCAACTACAACCTCGCGAACCACGACATGCCGCGACTACGTCGGCACGGCGAAGCGACCCGGCTGGCGGTGATGCTGCTCCTGACGCTACGGGGCACGCCGTTCCTGTACTACGGCGACGAGATCGGCATGGCCAACGTCGACGTGCCGCCCGAGCAGCAGCTGGACCCGTTCATCATCTACCTGACGGGTACGACGCGGGACGGCGTGCGCACCCCGATGCAGTGGACCCCCGGCCCGAACGCCGGGTTCACCGACGGGGAGCCGTGGCTTCCCGTCGCCGCCGACGCGCACGAGGTGAACGTCGAGGCCCAGCGGTCCGATCCCCGCTCGATGCTGTCCCTCCACCGTCGGCTGCTGGACCTGCGGCGTGCCCGGCCGTCGCTCAACTCGGGCGGCTACGAGCCGCTCGACGGCACGCCCGAAGGGGTGTTCGCCTACCGCCGGCAGGACGGCGACGACGCCTCGTTGGTCGTCCTGAACTTCACCGACACCGCGCAGGACGTCGCACTTCCACGCCCGCAGCGCTGGAGCGTCGCGCTTTCGACGGTGCTGGACGACGCCGTCCGACCCCGGAACGGCGCCGTCACGCTGCGACCCCACGAGGGGGTCGTGCTGCTCGACGGAGCGGCGGACGCCGGCGAGCGCTGACCGCGCTCGCGGGACCGCCCCTGGAGCGTCACTCCGGCTCGGTCACGTCCTCGATCCACGACAGCGCACGCATCATGGTCGGGAACCCCATGGTGCTGGCGGTCAGGAAGGCCACGTGGCGCAGGTCGGCCGCTTCGATCCCGGCGTTCACCGCCTGCCGGGCGTGGCTGTGCGTCGCGCCTTCCGACCCGGACGCGACGGCGATCGCCAGCTTGATCAGGCGGCGCTCGCGGTCGCTCAACGGACCGGACTCGTGCGCGACCGACGCGAAACGTTCGTAGGCCTCCACCAGCTCGGGGTTCTCGCGTTGCAGGCGGATGTACGGCTCGGGCTTGCTCACGGTTCCTCCTTCGGACTCGCAGCGATGCGGGACCCCATGCTAGCCGACCGAGCCGTCCTCCGCCTCCGAGGCAGGGGGCGGACGCGTGCTCGGTGGCGAGCTCGGCGGCCGGGACGTCGGTCCTGACCCGGCGGCGCTCCTTCGCGCCACGATCCACGCCGCCGCCGCCACGGCGACGCCCGCGACGCCGAAGCCGGCTGCGAACCCCGCAACGCTCACCACGGCGCCCACCATCACCGGCGCGACGAGCTGCGCCGTGCGATTGAGCGACAGCCGCAGCCCGAGGGCCGCGCCCCGCCGGTCCGGGCCAACGTGACCCGCCACCATCACGATGCTGGAGGGAAGACCGACCCCGGTGCCTACGCCCGCAGCGACCAGCAGGAGCGCCAGCGCCGGGGGCGAGGTCGCCAGGCCCAGGAGTCCCACGCCGACGGCGACGAACACCATCGCGACGACCAGTGCCCGCGCGGCGCCGCCCAAGGCACGCGAGATCCGGGGCATGGCCGGCCGCACCGCCACCGTCGCGGCCGCGCCCACGCTGATCAGCGTCCCGATCGCGGTCGCCGAGTACCCGTGGGCCTCCAGCGCCACGGGCAGGAACGCCTGCCGCACGCTGAGCGCCACGAACAGGCCGGCGCTCGACGCCACGGCGACCTGCACGCCGACGTTCCGAAGGAGCGCGGGCCCTCGGACGGGCCCGCGCCGATCGGCCACGTGCGCTGGCCCAGGACGGGCATCTGGACCCGGCACCGTCGACGTGACCCCAGCGCGCACCCTCCACGCGACGGTGGCTGCCAGCGCCCCGAACCCCGCCGCGACCGCGAAGGCAGGACGAAACCCGGACAGGTCGATCGCGACGCCCACCAGCGCCGGCCCGGCCAGCCGTCCGAGCGAGATCGAGGTCGTGAACCGCGCGTAGTCGCGCGCCATGCTGCCCTCTCGGCCCAGCGCGGCCACCAGCGACTGGGCCGCCACCGTCGCGAACAGCTGGAACGTCCCCAGCGTCAGCTGCGCCACGGCCAGCACCGCCATGCCCGGCAGCAACGCCAACAGCAGCGGCGCCGAGGCGATCCCCGCCGTCCCGATCGCCAACCAGCGCGACGGGCCGGCGCGGTCGATCCAGCGACCGGCGCTCACCCCGAGCAGCGCGGGCAGGACGCTGGGCAGCGCCACGATCGCACCGACCCAGAGCGGCGTCGCCCCCAACGCCACGGCGTAGAGAGGGACGGCGGTCGACAGCATCGACAGCCCGATCGTCGAGACGCCCATCGCGAGCGACAGCGGTCCCAGGAGGGAGGAGCGGGAAGGCACGGGCGAGGGTACCCGGCGGCGGAGCCCGAGGTCGCCCCGAACACCGGACCCTCGGGGAGCAGGACATTCGTCCGTAGCCTTGAATACCCCCCATGGGTATCTTTTCACGAGCACGTGCCGCTCGATGGGCGCCCGAAAGGTCAGCCACGGCGGCGGAAGGCGAGGTCATTCCATGCAGGACAAACTCAACATCATCGTCATGAACGGCACGGTCGACAAGCTGCTGGCCATGACGACGATCGTCTCCGGCGCCGTGGCGATGGACAAGAAGGTCACGCTGTTCGTCACGTTCTGGGGCCTGATGGCGTTCCGCGAGGGCGCTTGGCAAGACCCCGCCCAGCAGACCCTGCCGGCCGAGTACCAGCAGTACGGTCCGATGATGCAGGAAGCGATGCAGAAGATGGGCGTCAAGCCGTGGATGGAGACGCTCCGCATCGCCAAGGAGATCGGCGAGGTCGACGTCTACGCCTGCAGCATGACGAAGGACATGTTCGGCCTGAGCATGGACGACCTCGACGGCATCGTCGACGCCGAGAAGGGCGTCGCCGGATTCATCTCCATGTCCGAAGGCGCCGAGGTGCTGGTGTTCTGACCCCGCACCCGTCCACGTTCCTCCGACAGTCCGACCCCGTTCGACAGGAAAGGATCCACCCCATGTCCGACCAGACCGTCAAGCAAGAGATCGACGCCCGCGGAAGCGCCTGCCCCGGCCCCCTGATGGAGCTGATCCGCGGCATCAAGAGCTCCGACGTCGGTGACACCGTCGCCGTGCTCTCCTCCGACCCCGGCTCCAACAAGGACATCCCGGAGTGGGTCGACAAGATCGGCTTCGAGCTGGTCGCCAACGAGGAGCACGACGACTACCAGCGCTTCGTGGTGCGCAAGACCAAGTAATCCCGTCCCACCGGCACGATGCGCTCTTCGGAGCGCATCGCAGCCGCCGCGCCCAGCCGCGGCGAGGGCAGCGCAGTGGGCGTCCGAGCACGGACGCGACTAGCACAAGGAGGCGACATGCACGACATCGTCATCATCGGTGGCGGACCCGGTGGAACCATCACCGCGAACCACCTCGCAGACGAGCTCGGCCCCGAGCTGCAAAGCGGAAGCACGCGCATCACCCTGCTGACCGACAAGCCGGACCAGGTCTACAAGCCGGGCTTCCTGTACATGGCGCTGGGGCTCGAGACGGCCGAAGCGATCCATCGCCCCGTCCGCGAGCTCGTCAGTCCGCTGGTCGACGTCCGCATCGAGCCGGTCACCAAGGTCGACACGGCCGAGCGCAAGGTCATCACGCGGCAGGGCCGCAGCTACCGCTACGACCAGCTGATCATCGCGACCGGCACGCGGCTCGACCCGGAAGCGACCCCCGGCCTGAAGGAGGCCGGCGATACCTTCTACGACGAGGCCGGCGCCCAGCGCCTGTACGAGAAGCTGAGCACGCTCACCGAAGGGCGGATCGTCGTGTCCGTGATCGGCGTGCCGCACATGTGCCCCGTCGCGCCGCTCGAGATCACCTTCATGCTGGACGAGTGGCTGCGCGATCGCGGCGTGCGCGACCGGATCGAGCTGACGTACACCTACCCGATCAACCGCTCGCACTCGATCGAAACCGTCGCCGCCTGGGCCACGCCCGAGCTGGCGTCGCGCGGCGTCGCCGTCGAGACGTTCTTCAACGCCGAAACCGTCGATCCCGAGCGCAAGGTCCTGACCAGCATGGAGGGGACCGACCTGCCGTTCGACGTGCTGATCGCCGTGCCCGAGCACCGCAGCGCAGCGTTCCTCGAAGCGTCGGGCCTGACGCAGCACGGCTGGGTCCCGACCGACCGGGAGACGCTGGCCGTGAAAGGCTTCGATGGGATCTGGGCGCTCGGAGACACCACCGACCTTCCGACCTCCAAGGCCGGCTCGGTCGCCCACTACCAGGCCGCCACGCTCGCGAAGAACGTCGTCGCGCGCGTCCACGGCAAGCCGCCGATGGCCCGCTACGACGGGAAGACGATCTGCTTCATCGAGGCCGGCCTGGACCGCGCCACCTTCCTGGAGTTCGACTACGGCCGTCCACCCACGCCGAAGGCGCCCACGAAGACGATCCATTGGGCCAAGCTCGCGTACAACAGCGCCTACTGGCTGACCGCCAAGGGCGCGCTGTAGAGGAGGTGGCCATGAGCGGAGCGACCCTCCCCCAAGGCACGGACGTGAACGCCAAGCTCGACCTGCTGCTCGAGAAGGTCGACCGCCTCGAGACCAGACTGGCCGCTCGCGAATCGGGTGCTGCCCAAGAGCTCCAGGCGCCCCTCGAGCTCGCGATGGCAGGCATGACCGACGACATGGTCCAAGGCCTGGTGCGGCGCCTATCGGGGCTTGCCGAGGTGATCCTCGACCCGGGCGTCGCCGAGCTGATGGCACGCTTCCAAGATCCCCGCGTGCAGGCGTCGCTCCTCCAGCTCACCGATCCCGACGCGCTCGAAGCGTTCGCGGGGCTGGCCAGCGGCGTGTCGCTGATGCAGGCCGGACTGACGGACGACATGGTCAAGAGCCTGATGACGAAGGGGGGCGCGCTGGGCGAGCTGGTACTCGACCCGTTCGTCCTGGACGCGCTTCAGACGATGGCGCGCGCCCTCAAGGCGGGGCAGGCGGAGTACCCCGACGAGAAGGTCCCGCCCATGGGCGGCGTCTTCGCGGCCATGCGCGCGGCCAACGATCCCGATACGCGCCGTGTGATGGCGTTCGCCCTGGCCGTGATGCGGAACCTGGGAAAGGAGTTCTCCTGAGCGTGCGCCGGACGACGCACGCCACGTGATGCCCGCTGCCGATGACGCAGGCCCGCGACGCGGCGTCCTCGGCAGCGCCCTCAGCGGCGCTTCGCGACCGCCCAGCCGTACGGGTCGGGCCACGGCACGGCGCGTCCCAGCCGCGCAGCGGCGTGCAGCGCCCAGTACGGATCGCGCAGCATCTCGCGACCCAGCAGGACCACGTCCGCCCGTTCCTCGCCCACGATCGCGTCGGCCTGGACGGGATCCACGATCCCGCCCACGGCGGCGCTGGGCACGCCGGCGTCACGCCGCACCGCCTCGGCGAACGGCACTTGGACGTTCGGACGCCGTGGCGCCCGGACGCCGGGAACGGCGCCCCCCGCCGAGCAGTCGATCAGGTCCGCCCCCGCCTCGCGGGCCAGGCCTGCGAAGCGGACGGTGTCCGAGACCGTCCAGCCGTCCTCGTGCCAGTCGCTGGCCGATACCCGAATCCACACCGGAAGGTCGTCCGGCACCGCCTGGCGTACGGCGGCGAGCACCGCCAGCGGAAGCCGCGCGCGATGCTCGAACGCGCCGCCCCAGCGATCGTCGCGACGGTTGACCAGCGGCGAGAGGAACGCGTGCAGCAGGTAGCCGTGGGCGGCGTGGACCTCGATCGTGCGAAAGCCGGCCGCGACGGCGCGCGTCGCCGCGGCAGCGAACGCCTCGATCACGTCCGCGATGCCGGCGTCGTCCAGCGCCCACGGCGCGGGATCGTCCGGCCGGAACGGCTCCGCGGTCGGCCCGACCGTCGTCCAGCCTCCCTCCTCCGCGGGCACGACGCCGCTGGCGTCGGCCCACGGCCGGTACGTCGACGCCTTGCGTCCCGCGTGCGCGAGCTGGATCGCCGCCACCGCCCCCTGGCTCTCGATCGCGGCGGCGACCGGACGCAACGCATCGACCTGGCCGTCGCTCCACAGCCCGACGTCGTGCGGCGTGATGCGGCCACGAGGCTCGACGGCGGTCGCTTCGGCCATCACGATGCCCGCCCCGCCGATGGCCCTGGCGCCCAGATGGGCGACGTGCCACGGATTCGCGAGTCCGCCTTCGGCCGAGTAGGTGCACATCGGCGAGACGCCGACACGGTTGCGCATCGTGACGCCCCTCAGCGTGAACGGATCGAACAACGACGTCGCGGCCTGATCGGAGGAGGAATCCATGATCGAAGCCTCGTCGCCCAGCCCGCCTTGCACGGTAGGCCGGGCGACCGAGAGGTGGCCGCCGGCCACGTGCGCGTCCCGTGAGCCGCCGCTCGCTACCGTTCGACCTACACGCGGGGCGCCGTTCACCCTTCCACGCTCCACCGGCCCACGCGGAGGCCGAGCAGCGCGCCAGGAGAGGTCCGTCGATGATTCACGCCACCTCCGAAAGCCACCCCATCCGCGTCGACGTCGTGACGGACCCCGCCCTGCCCGGTCGCCTGGGCCTCACCCTCGCGCCGGGCAAGCGCGTGGTCGGGACGATCACGCCGTGGAGCTGGGAGCGCGACCTCGAGACCGACCTGGACGACGTGCGGAAGCGATTCGGAACGGACGTGCTCGTCTCGCTCCTGCGGCCGTACGAACTCGAGCTGCTGGGCATCCGCGAGCTGGGCGAGCGCGCCCGGCGGCACGGCATGGAGGTGCTGTCGTTCGGCATCGACGACATGTCCGTGCCCCGTCCCAGCGAGCAGGCGGCGTTTCAGCAGCTGATCGCCGGGCTGCACGACGAGCTCGCGGCAGGCCGCAACGTGACCGTGCACTGTCGAGGCGGCTTGGGTCGGTCCGGGCTGGTGGCGGCGTGCGTGCTGATCCACGGAGGCGCCACGCCCGCGTCCGCGATCGACCGCGTACGCCGGCACCGACCCGGCGCGATCCAGACCCGCGAGCAGCTGCGCTACGTGCGCGACTTCGGCGACGTTCGCACGCTCGGCGCGGCGTTCGGGCGGGGCCCGTCGCCCGGGCACGCCCCTTCCGCCGGGGGCTAGGCGAACAGCCGCTCTCCTTCGACGTACGCGTCGGCGATCACCGCGGCGGCCGCGCTCCACCCCATCGGGTAGGTGCCACCGGGCTCATGGCTCCGGCCGTCCAGGTACTCCGAGAACGCCCACGGCCGGCCGTCGCGCTCGCGTCGGTTGGCGGCGTGGATCCCGTCGCGGTAACGCCGTGCCAGGCTCGTCTTGCCTCGCTTCGCCAGGCTGGCGGCGTAGAACGCGGTCACGAGCGGCCAGAGCCCGCCGTTCTGGTAGGCGTACGGCTCGTTCTTGAAGGTGTGCGAGAACGACATCTTGAGCTCGTCCCAGTACTCGTCACGTGGCGTGATCACGGGGTGGAACGCCGGAATCAGCATCACGTCCTCGTCCACCAGCTCGTCGGCGATGTACGCATCGACCTGCTCGTCTCGCTCCTCGTCCGAAACGCCCAGCAGCGAAACCAGGCCGTTCGCCATGCCGTCGAAGCGCGTGCCGTAGCCCAGGGGCGAGAAGAACGGCAGCCAGTACCTCCCCGCGCAGTGGTCCGCCGCGACACGGCCCTTCTGGTAGAGCACGGCGTGGTAGGCGTCGTCAGGAACGTCGCCCTTTCCGTCCTCGTCGTCGAACCAGTAGTTGGCCCGCAGCAGGTGCCGGTGACGCGCGATCCGGTCGCTGAGGCCGTGATCTTCCGTGGCGTGCAGATCGGCGTGCAGCTGGCCGATCCCACGCTGGGCCTGCAGGTAGAGGAGCTGGTCGTACAGCACGTAGCCGCTCTGGATGTACTCGTCCGCCCAGTCGCCCGTCGGCGGGACGAAGAGCAGACCGCGGTCGTTGAACTCCCACGCCCCCAACAGGTGACGCAGGCGCTCCAGCGGCTCCAGCATCGCCTCGAGGAATCGCTCGTCGCCGGTCCGGCGCATGTACTCGGCGCACGCGATGGCGAACCACAAGCCGGCGTCCACCCGCCCGGCCGTGCCTCCGTAGGACACGCGATCGGTCGAGGGATCGACGTTGCTGGGAATCTCGCCGTGGGGACCCTGGTAGCGGGCCAGCGTCTCCAGGGTGACGCGCGAGGTGTCGATCAGGTCGTCCTCGCCGGAGAGCAGCGAGGCCAGCGTCATCACCGACCCGTCACGCCCCCAAACGCGGCGGTAGTTGTCGCGCTCGGTCGGCGTCGCGAGGAAGCCGTGCTCGGTAGCGCAGTCGCGCAGCAGATCGACCGAGCGGTCGCGTCCTTCCTGGGGGGAGGGCGGGTCGTCGTTCACGGTATGCCTCCTGCCTGGCTGGAGCCCTGTCGAGGTCGAATCGCTCGCGCAAGAGCGCGTCGTCCTCACGATAGGGGACGCTTCGCGATCCCGGCGCCTTCCGCCTCACCCGCCGCCGAGGGAGAACGCGATCAGCAGCTGGCCCAGGTAGTACGCCGGAAGACCCACGAGCTTGTTCCCGAGGCCGGGCGCGACGAACCGGTGTCGCGCCACGGCGGCGTCCGATCCCGCCACGAGCGCGACGCCCAAGGCCAGGCTCGCCGCACCGTGGGACAGGCCCGCCGCGACCCCGATGGCCGCCATGGCCGAGACCACGGCGATGTAGGCGGCGACCGGGACGCGCAGCGTGCGCGACACCCGCGTCCGAAGCCACCACCAGGCGAGCGCCGCGACCGCCACGGCCAGCGGCACGGTGAGGGCCAGCCACTCCGGCCGCGCGCCCAGCCGTCCGAACGCGACGGCGTACGCTGCGTGCGCCGCCATGAAGCCGGCGAGGCCGACGATGAACGCGACCTTGCCGCGTCCCGCGAGCGCGACGTCGCCCACGGCCGAGAGCGCCAGCGCGAGGAACGCCACCCCCGTCCACCCCTCGAACGGCGTCCCGACCGACCACGCCACGCCCAGGAAGCCGGCCGACGCGACCGCCTTGGAGGCGCCGTACGCCCAGCGCCGCTCGCCGCGTGCGGCCAGCAGCGCGGCGACGACCGCCACGGCCGTCGTCGCCGCGTACGACGTCGCCACCGTCGTCAGTCCATGTCGCTAGGCACGAAGTTCACGACGGCGTGGCGGGTCCCGTCGTCGTACGCGTACTCGGCGACCCGCCGGACGACGACCTCGAGCCGGACGCCCTCCGCCGTCGCTTCGTCGCGCCCCTCGATCCGGGCGCCTTCGAACGTCGTGGTGGAGCCCTCGGGGAAGGCGTCGCGCACGGCTTCCAGGTTCATCTCCGGATCGTCCGGCCGCCAGCTTCCGTCCGCCTCGATGAGGCCGCCGTCCTCGTCCCGCAGGACCATCAGCAGCCCCAGGCCGTCGGCCTCGCCCAGCGTGGCCGCGCGCAGCTCCGGTGTCGGCAGGTTCGGATCCACGCGGAGCAGGAGCGCGTCGCCCTCCTCGTCGACGTCGCCCTCCTCGTCGTGATGGAACGGTACGCCACCCTGCACGCCCGGGTACGGCTGACTGGGCACCACCCGTTCGGGAACGGGATCGTCGCCCTCGTTCTCTCGTCCGGGGATCACGTCGTTCGGGATCTTCTCGTCGTCGGATCGTCGATCGTTCACGGCCTACCTCCTGCCACGCCCGAGCGGGAACTGGCGGCTCGGGCTCGAGTTCGCGACGGCGACCCTCACGGGCGCCTCTGCGTCCACTGTAGGACGTCCTCCGCGTCGGGGCTGTTCGCATCGCGCCCCCGGCCGGCGGCGAACGCGCGGCACGCGGGGCTCGCGCCGCCGTGGACGTCCGCTGCGCCCGGCCGCTGCGACGTCAGGCCGCTGCGGCGCGCACGCGGTGCTACCGTCGGGGAGGAGGCGCAGGAGGAGGCGACCCATGCGAGCCACGGCAACGAGACGCTGCAGCGGCGACCCGTCGTCCGCCCCGCGGAGGCCCGCGTGACCGGTTCGCCCACTCCGCTCGGCCTGGCCGCCCAGTACCTTCGCGACGTCGCGTCGACGCTCGTCGGCTTCGGCTACGACGCCGTCCGCTACCTTCGCTGGTCGCCGCTGTCGGGGCCGCCCCGCTCCCTCGACCATCTCGACGCCTACGTGACGATGGAGTATCACGCGCTCGAGAAGGGCCTGGCCCTGCGCCACCCGCGTCCCGGCTTCGGCCGGCAGCACGTGCGGTCGCTGATCTCGTTGATCCGGACCTCGACCGAGCGGCACGGCTGGCGTCCGGTGACGCTCCAGGCGCTCGAGGTGCTGCGGGCGTATCAGGACGCGCAGCCGGAAGGGTACGGCGATCCCGAGATCGAGCGGCTGCTGGCGTCCACGCCCACCGCCGGGGAGGCGCGCGGCGGCACGCGGACCGTGTCCCGCGACGCGGTCCTCCGTGACGCACGCGTGGACCTGAGCGCCTTCTTCGCCTCGCGGAGCAGCGTTCGCGACTTCTCCGACGAGCCGGTCGACGAAGGACTGATCGAGAAGGCGGTGCGGATGGCGCGCACCACGCCCAGCGTCTCGAACCGCCAGGCGTGGCGGGTCTACCTCCTGAACGACCGCGCCGCGATCGACGTCGCGCTGCGACACCAGAACGGCAACCGCGGCTTCCGCGAGCGGATCGACAAGCTGCTGATCGTCACGAGCGACCTGACGCGCTTCGCGAACGCCGGCGAGCGTTTCCAGTGCTGGATCGACGGCGGCATGTTCTCGATGACGCTGGTCCATGCGCTGCACTCGCTGGGCCTGGGCACCTGCTGCCTGAACATGAGCAGCACGCGCGCGCAGGATCGCGGCCTGCGCCGCGAGGTCGCGATCCGACCCAACGACACCGTGATCATGATGATCGCGGTCGGAAGCCTCCCCGAGCGCTACCGCGTGACGGAGAGTCCCGACCGGCCGCTTGCGGACCTGCTCGAGGTGCTGTGAGGGCCCGGCGCCGTCAGCCTCGCCGGAACGCCTCCAGCGCCTCGTTGAACGTCGTGCTGGGACGCATCGCGCGCGCCGCCCTGTCCGGATCTGGCCGGTAGTACCCGCCCAGGTCCACGGGTCGGCCCTGCGCCGCGATCAGGTCCGCCGAGATCGCCGCCTCCTGACCCGCGAGGGTGACGGCCAGCGGCGCGAAGCGCGCGGCCAGCTCCGGATCGTCGTCCTGCGCGGCCATCTCCTCGGCCCAGTACAGCGCCAGGTAGAAGTGGCTGCCGCGGTTGTCGATCTCGTTCACCTTGCGCGACGGGCTCTTGTCCTCGTTCAGGAAGGTGGCGTTGGCGCGGTCCAGCGCCGCCGCCAGCACCCGCGCGCCAGGGTTGTCGTCCTGCTTCGCGAGGTGCTCCAGCGACGCGACGAGGGCCAGGAACTCGCCCAGCGAGTCCCAGCGCAGGTGCCCCTCGCTGGCGAACTGCTGCACGTGCTTCGGCGCGGAGCCCCCCGCACCGGTCTCGAACAGACCACCGCCGTTCATGAGCGGCACGATCGACAGCATCTTGGCGCTCGTCCCCACCTCCAGGATCGGGAACAGGTCGGTCAGGTAGTCACGGAGCACGTTGCCGGTCACCGAGATCGTGTCCAGGCCCTGTCGCAGCCGCTCGCACGAGAGCTTCGTGGCCTCCTCGGGCGCGACGATGCGCAGGTCCAGTCCGTCGGTGTCGTGATCGTCGAGGTACGTCCGGACCTTCGCGATCAGCTGCGCGTCGTGCGGACGCTCCTCGTCCAGCCAGAACACGGCGGGCGTGGCGCTCTCGCGCGCACGCCGTACGGCCAGCGCCACCCAGTCGCGGATCGCGTCGTCCTTGGCTTGGCACATCCGGAACAGGTCGCCCTCCTCCACCGGACGCTCCAGCAGCGTCGCGCCCGATGCGGCCACCACGCGGACCGTGCCGGCGGCGTCCGCCTCGAACGTCTTGTCGTGCGAGCCGTACTCCTCGGCCTTCCGGGCCATCAGGCCGACGTTGGGCACCGACCCCATCGTGCGGGGGTCGAACGCGCCGTTCGCCTTGCAGTCGTCGATCACCGCCTGGTACACCCCGGCGTAGCTGCTGTCGGGAATCACGAACTTCGCGTCGTGCAGCTCGCCGTCGGGGCCCCACATCTTGCCCGAGGCGCGGATCGCCGCCGGCATCGAGGCGTCGATGATCACGTCGCTGGGCACGTGCAGGTTCGTGATGCCGCGGTCGGAGTTCACCATCGCCAGCTCGGGGCCGGCCGCCATCCGGGTCGCGATGTCCGACTCGATCTCCTGGCGCTTCGCGTCGGGCAGGTCCACGATCCGGGCCTGCAGCGTGGCGAGGCCGTCGTTCGGGCTCACGCCCAGCTCCGCGAACGTCTCGGCGTGCTTCTCGAACACGCCGGCGAAGAACGTCTCGACGGCATGTCCGAACAGGATCGGATCGGACACCTTCATCATCGTCGCCTTGAGGTGCAGCGAGAAGAGCACCTCGTTCTGCGCCGCGTCGTCGATCTGCCGGGCCAGGAACGCGCGCAGCGCGCCGCGGCTCAGGGTCGAGGCGTCGATCACCTCGTCCGGCTCGAGCTCGACGTTCTCGCGTAGGACCGTCACCGCGCCGTCCGGGGCGACGTGCTCGATCCGAGCCGCACCGGCGTCGCCAGCGGCCACGGTCGCGGACACCTCGTTGTGACGCAGATCGCCCGCCTCCATCGTCGCCACGTGGGAGGCCGAGTCGGAGCTCCAGGCACCCATCGAGTGGGGGTGCTGACGCGCGTACGCCTTGACCGAAGCGGGCGCGCGGCGGTCGCTGTTTCCCATGCGCAGGACGGGGTTCACGGCACTGCCCTTGACCCGGTCGTAGCGGGCCTTGACGTCGCGCTCCTGATCCGTCGCCGGCTCGTACGGGTAGTCGGGGAGCGGGTAGCCCTGGCTCTGGAGCTCGCGGATCGCGGCGTCCAGCTGCGGCATCGAGGCGCTGATGTTGGGAAGCTTGACGATGTTCGCCTCGGGGGTCCGCACCATGTCGCCGAGGTACGCCAGGTCGTCGGCCAGGCGCTGCTCGTCGCTCAACAGATCGGGGAACTGCGCCAGGATCCTGCCGGCCAGCGAGATGTCGCGCACCTCGAGCTCGACGCCGGCCGCGCCGGCGAACGCCTCGACGATCGGCAGCAGGGAGTACGTCGCCAGCGCCGGCGCCTCGTCGACGCGGGTGTAGATGATCTTCGCGGTCTTCGCTGCGGTCATGTCGCCTCCACGGGCCCGAGGGACGCGCGACCTGGCTGTCTCGGGCGGGTTGTACCCGGATGGTACCGCGCTGCGTGTCGGGGGCGACCTACGGACAGCGGGCCCGGGCCATACCGTCGAGCGGTGAACGAGACGACCACGAACCAGCGGGCACGGCCCGGCCGCATCCGGGCCATCGTCACGGGCGTCGCGACGCTCGCCCTCGTCGCGATCGTCGCCACCGTGGCGCTGGGGGTCGGATCGGAGACGCGGAGCGCACCTGGCGCCGCACCTAGCGCGGCACCTAGCGCGGCACCTACCGCGGCCGGGCGGCCGGCGGCGGTACCGGACTTCGCCATGGTCGCCTACCAGGGAGAGGCCGTTCTGGGTGACGGCGACGTCCGGCTGAGCGAGCTGATCGGCACGGGCATTCCGACCGTCGTGAACTTCTGGGCCTCCGCCTGCCCGCCCTGCCGTGAGGAGATGC
>CAZLQH010000013.1:0-37841 GCA_964561595.1 uncultured bacterium
GGAAGTCGTACCGCGCCAGGTTCGGGTAGACGGCCAGCGCCTCTCCCAGGCGCCCCATGCCCACGATCGCGACGTTCCACGGCCGGGTCAGCCCCAAGATCCGCATCAGCTCCTGGCGGAGCGTCTGGACCGAGTAGCCGGCGCCGCGCGTCCCGAACTTCCCGAAGTAGGCGAGGTCCTTGCGCACCTGGAACGCGGAGACGTGGGCTTCGCCCGCGAGGTGTTCGCTGGAGGTGCGCGTCACCTCTGCCTCGTCGAGCTGCGAGAGGATCCTGAGGTAGGTGACGAGACGGCTGACGGTGGCGGTCGGAATCGACGCCATCAGCGAGCGAAGTATTCGATCCCGGCCCCGTCGAGGATCACGCGAGCATCGGCCAGCGCCTCGCCCGTGAACGGTCCGACGAGCAGCTTGACGAGACCGTCCTCGGTGACGGCCTCCACCGCGAACCCCAGCGCCTCGAGCCGGTCGATCTGCGGCCGTGCGGCCGAGGGATCGGCGTAGGCGCCCACCTGGATGCGCGTGCCCTCGCTCTCCGGAGACGGAGCCGTGGAGGCCACCGTCGATGGAGCCGACGAGGGGCTGGAGGAGGCGTCGGAGGCCGTGGCGCCCGCCGTGTCCGACGACGCGGTCGCCGGTGCGGCGGGGCTGTTCGCCGCGCCGCTGGACGCCCCCTCGGACGCTCCGTCGGACGCGGCGTCGTCCGGCTCGAACAGGTAGATCACCGGGTCGACGTCGTAGTCGCCGGAGCGGATCTCGGCAGCGACGCGTCGCGCCTGCGCTTCATCGTCGTACGGGCCGACCAGGACCAGCGTGAGGTCTCCCTGCGAGCCGAGGAACACCGGGTAGCCCGCGGTGCGGAAGCGTGCGGCCTGGGCCTCGGCGTTCGTACGTTGCCCGAACGCGCCGACCGCCACGCGGTACGGCTCGCTGGGGAGCGACGGAGCGGAGGCGCTGGGCGCCGGCGGCGTGGACTGCGATGCGGACGGCGCGGCGACGCCGTCGGCAGCGGCGTCGGCGCTCGGTAGGGACGCGTCCTGCTCCGGCGATTCCGGTCCTGGAGCCGCCTCGTCGGGCGCCAACGGCGTGACCTCGGTGGAAGCCTCCTCGGCGGGCGACGCCTCGGACGGAGCTTCCTGGCTGCCTTCGCCTTCGCTCACGTCGGTGGACGGCGCTCCGGGGGGCGTCGTCTGGTCCGTGCTGCCGGCGGGAGGAAGCACGGCGACCTGAGGCCCGTCGTCCTCCGGCGCCGTCTCGTCGTCGGCGACGGGGGCACCTGCGTCCGGTGCGGGGGCCGAGACGCTGGGCTGCGACGGCTGCGGCTGCACGGTGGGGCCTCCCAGCGGGAAGAACGACCCACCGGTCAGCAACGTGGCGACGATGCCGGCGATCACCGCGATCAGCGCGAGGCCGATCAGCAGATCCGGCCAATTGCGTCTCAACCAGTCCATCGCGTGGGTCCCCCTCGGACGCCTCGGTCGGGCGTGATCAGAAGTATTCGGCCAGGGCGTCGCAGGCGGAGCGATAGCCGAGATCGCACGCTTGGGCCCAGGCGTCTCGGGCGGGTCCGCGACGCTCCTGCCCGATCAAGGCCCAGCCAAGATTGTAGAAGCTCTCGGCGTCGGACGCGTTCTGCTCCACCAGCAGTCGGTACACCGTCTCGGCGTCCTGGTAGCGCTCGGCCGCGAGGTAGGCGGCACCCAGGTTCACGCGGGCGGTCGTATCGTTCGGGTCGAGCTGCACGGCGCGCTCGTAGTACGGCACGGCGCCCGCGTAGTCGCCGGCCTGGTAGGCGGCGAGCCCGGTCCACAGCTGCGCCGCGGCGGAGCCGGGGCGCGCGTCCACGACGCGCTCGAGCTGCGTGCGGGCGGTGGCGTAGTCGCCCAGGCGGTAGGCGTTGCGTCCCGCGATGAAGCGCGCTTCGGTGAGGGCTTCCTGCTCGGAGAGCGACGCCAGGGCGCTCTGCGCCGCGGCGTACGCGTCGCCGGGTCGATCGAGCTGGTCGTAGGCGCTGGCCAGCGCGAGGGCGACCTCGCCGCTGTCGGGAGCGAGCTCGTCGGCGACCTCGAGCGGATCCAGCGCGTCACGGGTCTGTCCCGCTTCGAGCAGGCTCACGCCGAGGTTGTACTGCGCTTCCCAGCTCGAGTCGTCGATCTCGGTCGCCTCGCGGAACGAGGCGGCCGCTTCGCCGTCGCGTCCGAGGCTCCGCTGCAGCAGGCCCAGCTTCACGAGCAGGCGGGCCTCCGCGGCGGTCTCGCCGGCCTCGTCGGCGCGGCGAAGCGCACGCTGCAGCGAGCGGAGCGAGTAGTCGATCTGCCCCGCGTCGACGTAGATGTCGGCGATCAGCGCGCTCACGCGGTAGTCGCTGCTCCGACCCTCGAGCTCGGTCAGGTCGGGAAGCGCCTCGAGCCCGCTGCCGGCCCGCCACAGGGCGTCGGCGCGCAGGAAGATCAGCTCGTCGTCGGTGGGGCGGATCTGGAGGGCCGAGCCGTACGCCTCGGCCGCGGCGTCGTAGTCGCCGGTGCGCTTGCGTTGGCCCGCCACGCCGACCCAGGCGTTCACGCGGTCGTCGGCGGACGCCTCCGGCTCGGCCTCCGCGATCGCGTCGCGGAACGCCTCGGCGGCCTCGGCCGGCCTGCGGAGGCGCGCCAGCGTCACGGCACGGTTGTAGTGACCGTCGAACCGCTCCTCGCAAAGGCGCGTGACCTCGTTGAACGAGAACAGCGCGGCCGCATGATCGCCGCGCTGGAACTCGGCGAGCCCGAGGCCGTAGTGCGCGTCGCAGCTGCGGTAGTCGACCGCGACGGCCTCGAGGAACGCCGTCTTGGCGGCCTCGGGCCGGTCGTCGTCCAGCAGCGCGTTGCCGAGCTCGACCCAGGGGCGCGGGTCGTCCTCGGCGGCCTCTGCCGCCTGACGGAGCTGGTCCGTCGTCGACTGCGCCATGGCGGCGCCCGTCAGGAGCGCCAGCGCGACGATCGCCCACGCCAGAGGCCGTGCGAGTCGCGTTCCGTTCGTGATCTTCATGCCTGCCTCCAGATCGCTGGTAGGGGCCCGGAGCGGGCCCTCCACCGCCACGCGGGTCGGTCGGTAGAGTCGTTCGAGTCTACACGCACGGCGGCACCGGCCCATGTGAAATCATACACCGCGATTTCTCGCCTGGCACGGGGATTCTCGACCGAATCAGGGGACCGACGCCGCCGCACGCGGGTCCGCGTCGCCCTGCAGCGACAGCTGCCCGCACGCTCCTCCGGTGTCCTGGCCGCGGCTGAACCGCACCGAGACCGACGCGCCCCGCGCCTCCAGCCGACGCCGGAACGCCTCGACCCCGTCCCGGTCCGTCCCACGGTGGCCCGAGCCGGACCACGCGTTGAACGGGATCAGGTTCACGTGCGCCAGGGTGCCGCGCAGCAGCTTCGCGAGCGCGTCGGCCTGCCAGAGCCGGTCGTTGACGCCGGCCAGCATCGTGTACTCGATCGAGACGCGGCGTCCCGTCCGCTCTTGCCAGACACGGAGCGACGCCATGATGTCGTCGATTCGGTGCGCGTGGGCGGTGGGCACGATCGTGCGGCGGGTCGCCTCGTCGGGCGCGTGGAGCGACACCGCCAACGTCAGTCCCAGCCCCTCCTCGGCGAGCTGCTCGATCTTGCCGGGCAGACCGACGGTGGACAGCGTGATCCGGCGCGGCGACATGTCCAGCGCGCGCGGCTCGATCATGCGCCGCACGGCCGCGACCGCCTCGCGGTAGTTCAGCAGCGCCTCGCCCATCCCCATCAGCACCACGTTGCGGATCTCGGTGGGCTCGAATCCCTCGTGCCAGGCGACGGCGAGAAGCTGGCCGACGATCTCGCCCCGGCTCAGGTTCCGCCCGAACCCCAGCGCGCCGGTAGCGCAGAAGGTGCAGCCCGCCGGGCAGCCCACCATCGACGACACGCAGACGGTCTTGCGCCGCTCGTACGGCATGTACACGGCCTCGGTCCGAAGGCCGTCGGGGAGCACGAACAGGTACCGCACGGAGCCGTCCAGCGACGGAAACCGCCGGACCTCGTCGAACGGATCCAGCCGCCAGCCGGCCTCGAGCTCTGCGCGCCACGGCTTGGGCAGGTCGGTCATGCCGGCGAAGGCGCTCGCTCCCCGCTGGTAGATCCAGCGCGCCAGCTGGTCGCGCCGGTACGCCCGACCCCCGTCGGTGGGCAGGTCGTCGAGGTCGAGATCGAGAAGGAGCGGCAGCGGGGCGTCGGTCATCGGGCGGAGGCTAGCACGCGTCTCGCCCGGCGCCCGCCTCGGTCGCGACGGGCCGCGGCCGGGTCCGCCTCAGACGGCAGCGGGGTCGTGACCGAGGTGCACGAACACGGGCATCGACGCCCGCGACGGCTCCACCTGAGCACGAAGACGCGTGAACGTCTCGGGGTCGAGGTAGGCGGCGCTGGCCCGCACCAGCCCCAGGTAGTAGCTGGCCACGACGCGGACCCCCTCCGCGCCCAGGACGGCCCGCTCCCTTCGCGTCAGGAGCTGCTCGGCGAAGCCGTCCTCGTCCTCGAGGGCGCGGGCGCCGCCGGCGTCGACGATCTTGCGGAGCGCCGCGACGGTCTCGCTGGGGTTGTGCCAGAACCCGAAGTTCAGCTCGTCGGTGAGGTCGTCCACCACGCGCATCGTGGCCCGGTAGCCGGGATCGCGGAGCAGCTCGCGCGCGAGGCGCTGACGCTCGAGCCGCCTCGCGGCGTACTCGGCGAGCCGCAGCTCGCGCCCGCGGGGACGCAGCGCTCCCCCGATCCGGGCCCGCAAACGGTAGGCCAGCAGGTAGTCCTGGTACTCGAGGAGAGGCTCCTGGTGCTGGGGCGATCGGGGCGGCTCCACGGCGAGAGGCTACCTCGGGCCTGGCGCACGCTCCGCGGCCGGTGCCACCATGCGAGTCGGCGCACGCGCCGCCGTTCCACGGACGCGGCCGACTTCGGCGCGTCCGCTGCCGATTCGCTCTCCGGCCGACGGCCGACGCGGTACCATGCGCTCATCCGACGGAACGCCGACGTCCTCGGCACCTCTCCACGAGGAGGCGACCAGCATGGCGAAGAGGATCAAGACGGTGGGCATGGTGCTCGCCGGCGGGAAGGGCACCCGCCTGCACCCGCTCACCTGGAAGCGCACGAAGCCTGCGGTACCGTTCGGCAGCAAGTACCGCATCATCGACTTCGCGCTGAACAACATGATCAACTCGGGCATCTTCGGGATGTACGTGCTGACGCAGTTCAAAGCGCAGTCGCTGACCGAGCACATTCAGCGCAACTGGCGGTTCGGGGGCGTGCTGTCGGACTACTTCATCACGCTCGCGCCCGCGCAGATGTACCTGTACGAGGAGCTCGGAGCGGAGTGGTACCGGGGCACGGCCGACGCGATCTACCAGAACCTGCACCTGATCGACAACAACGTCGCGGACCTCGTGGCGATCTTCTCGGGCGACCACATCTACAAGATGGACATCAGCCACATGATCGAGTACCACCTCGAGAAGGGCGCCGACGTCACGGTCGCGGCGTACCCGACGCCGGTCGAGGACGCGACCCGCTTCGGCGTGCTGCAGGTCGACGCCGACTTCCGCATCACGGAGTTCCAGGAGAAGCCGGCCGAGCCGAATCCGATTCCTGGCGATCCGACCCGGGCGCTCGCGTCGATGGGGAACTACATCTTCAGCCGTGACGCGCTGTTCGAGATGCTGACCGCGGACGCCGCGGACGCCGCCAGCGAGCACGACTTCGGCAAGAACGTGCTTCCCGACGCCCTGGCCAGGGGACGCAAGCTGATGGCGTACGACTTCGCGCGCAACCCGATTCCGGGACAGGAGGGGCCGAACACGTACTGGCGGGACGTGGGAACGCTGGACAGCTACCACGAGGCCAACATGGACCTCGTCGCCGTGCAGCCCGAGTTCGACCTCTACAACGACGAGTGGCCGCTGCGGACCTCGTCGGAGTACTCGCCGCCCGCCAAGTTCGTGCACGAGGACGGCGAGCGCCGCGGCCAGGCGTTCAACAGCTCGCTCGCGGGCGGGGTGATCGTCTCGGGCGCCACGGTGCGGCAGTCGGTGCTGTCGCGACGTGCGCGCGTGAACAGCTACTCGCTGGTCGAGCGCTCGGTCGTGTTGGACGACGTCGTGGTGGGCCGCGACTGCGTGATCCGAAACGCCATCCTGGACAAGAACGTGCGGATCCCGGACGGGACGACGATCGGCGTGAACGCGGACGAGGACAGGGCTCGTGGCTTCACCGTGACCGAATCGGGCGTCACCGCCGTTCCGAAGAGCTACCGCTTCTGACCCGCCGACCGGGCTCCTGAGCGCGTCCGGCGAAACGGGTGAGAACGGGGTGAGCCCCGGACCGCCGTTGTCACGTGCAGGACGGCGCAAGACGATGGTCCCTCGGCTTACAGCCCGGGGTCGCGGGGCGGTGCTATCGTGCCCGGACCGTGCGCGTGCGAGTCGCCGCGCAACTTCCGTGGCCCAGCGCCAGATCGCGCGGAACACCCGCGCAGCGCCCTTCGCGCCGCACCCTTCGCGCCAAACCCCCGGACGCGAACCTGGAGGATCCGTTGAGACGCTCATTCAATCCCTGGCTGATCGTGATGCTCATCATCTTGAGCATCTTCGTGTTCAACCAGTTCAACGCTGGCGGCGGTAGCAGCGAGATCAACCTGACGACCTTCCGTCAGCTGGTCGAGGACGGCCGCGTCGCCGAGGTCACCATCGAGCGCTCGAACGGAGACATCCAAGGCACGCTGAGCGGTCCGACCCAGGTCACGATCGACGGTCAGGCGCGGACGATCGAGCGCTTCAGCACGACCGCGATCATCACCGACTCGCTGCTTCAGGACCTTCAGCAGCAGGTGCCCGAGGTGACGGTCCGGAACCCGCCGCAGTGGATCGGGTTCCTGGTCTCCGTGCTGCCGATCGTCGTGCTGATCGCGTTCTTCTGGTTCGTGTTCATGCGGGCCCAGGGCGGTCCGAACCAGGTGATGCAGTTCGGCCAGTCGAAGGCCAAGACGTACGGGCGCGAGAACAAGGTCAAGACCTCGTTCGAGGACGTCGCCGGCCACAAGGAGGCCAAGCAGGAGCTCCTCGAGGTCGTCGACTTCCTCAAGAACCCGCAGAAGTACCTGCGCATCGGCGCCGAGATTCCCAAGGGCATGCTGCTCGTGGGGCCTCCCGGCACGGGCAAGACGCTGCTCGCGCGGGCCGTCGCCGGCGAGGCGGGCGTCCCGTTCCTGACGGTCTCCGCCTCGGAGTTCATGGAGATGTTCGTCGGCGTGGGGGCGAGCCGCGTGCGCAACCTGTTCGAGGAGGCGCGCAAGTCCAGCCCGGCGATCATCTTCATCGACGAGCTCGACTCGATCGGCCGGCGCCGCGGCGCAGGGATCGGCGGCGGGCACGACGAGCGCGAGCAGACCCTGAACCAGATCCTCTCCGAGATGGACGGCTTCGAGCAGGACACGTCGGTGATCATCATCGCCGCGACGAACCGTCCCGACATCCTCGATCCCGCCCTGCTGCGGCCGGGGCGCTTCGATCGTCAGGTGACGATCGGGCTTCCCACGATGCGCGAGCGCGAGGAGATCTTGGGCGTGCACGTCCGCAACAAGCCGGTGGGCGACGTCGATCTGCGCCGCCTCGCGGAGGCGACGCCGATGTTCTCCGGTGCGGATCTCGAGAACCTCACGAACGAGGCCGCCCTGGTCGCGGCACGAAGCGACCGCCAGTCGATCAGCTGGACCGACTTCAACGAGGCGCTGGACCGGATCACGCTGGGCTTGCGCCGTGGGAGCCTGGTGCCGACGCCCGAGGAACGCAAGATCCTCGCCTACCACGAGGCCGGACACGCCGTGGCGTTCGCGGCGCAAGAGGCGCTCGGGCAGATCCGCAAGGTCACGATCATGCCCAGGGGCGGCGCGGGCGGCTTCATGGCACCGCTGGCCAAGGAAGAGATGTTCTACAGCGTCGAGCGCTTCAAGGCGCAGCTCGTCGTCGCCTTCGGCGGGCGCGTGGCCGAGAAGCACGCCACCGGCACGCTCAGCTCCGGCGCCAGCAACGATCTGAAGCAGGCGACGACGATGGCCAAGCAGATGATCCTGGACCTGGGGATGGGCGACTCGGAGTACGTCGCCTGGGGCTCCGACCAGGGACCGATCTTCCTGGGCGGCGAGATCTCGCGCCGCAAGGACTTCAGCGAGGAGACCGCGCGCGAGCTCGAGGAGCAGGTCGCCGAGGTGCTCAAGTCCGCCTACCGCGCATGCGAGCAGCTCGTCGAGGAGCACTGGCCCGCCGTCCAGGCGGTCGCCGAAGCGCTGCTGCAGCGCGAGACGATCGACGGACGGCTGATCCACGAGGCGTACCGCCGCTCCGAGGCCGGCGAGCGGCTCGAGGACATCGTCGACTGGCTCGTCGGCGAGGCGTCGAAGGACGACGAGCCCGAGCCGGAGACGGACGAGGCGAAGAGCGGCGACCACGGCGCCGCGGACGGCGAGCGGACGCACGAGAAGGACGAGCGCACGGACCGACCCGCGCCCAAGCTGCCGCACCATCCTGCGCCGGACGCGGGCGCCTGACCCCGACCCCGACGACGGGCGTCCCGGCGCCCCGAGGCTCGTACCGACGGTGACGACAAACCGGACGAGGATCACCCGCGCGCGACGTCCCAGGCGACGTCGCGCGCACCTCTGGACCGCGCGGTATCGTTCCGCGAGGCGGTGGACGTGCCCCTGATCGACGGAACCTACGAGATCTTGGATCAGCGACCGATGGGCGACGGTCGGACGCTGGTGCACGCCACCGATCCCGACGGTCATCCCGTCCGCCTCGTCTGGTACGACGTGGCGGCCGACGCCGAGGCCGGGTTCGAGCGCTACCGCCGGACGCTCCGCAAGCTCGCGAGGGAACCGGACGTCCTGCTTCGTGACGTCGTGTCGCGCCCCGGCGCGCGCTACGCCGTGTGGGAAGACGCCGAGGAAGCGCCACCGGCTGCACCGGACGCCGCCTGGCGGGAACGGCTGGCCGCGCACGGGATCGACCCCGAGCGTGCCGACCTTCGCCGCCGCGGACGCGCCACGGTGCTCGCCGGACTCGACTGGGACGACGATCCGGAGTCCGTGCCCGGCGCGGGCGCCCAGGCGCCGGGACGCTCCACCTCGCCCGCCACGTCGTCCGCCGCTCCGGCGCGCATGCCCCCGCTTCCGACGCTGTCGGCCAGGGCCAGAACCTGGCTCACCGGGGGCCTGCTGGCGCTCGCGGCGGTCGCGGCGCTCCTGCTCGGCTGGACGCGGGAGAGCAACGCCGCCGTCGTCTCGGTGCCGGACGTGACCGGGCTGCTCGCGCAGGCCGGCGCCGAGCGTCTGCACGAGCTCGGGCTGGCCGTCACCGCACGGACCCTCGGCTCCGGCGCGCCGGCGGGCACCATCGTCGCGACCGATCCGCCTGCGGGGGCCGCGCTGAGGCCGGGACGCACGGTGCGACTGGACTACGTGCTTCCCACGGACGGTGCGGCGACCGTCGAGGTGCCGTCGCTGGAGGGGAGGACCGTGGACGAGGCGGGCACGCTCCTCGCCCCCGGCGAGCTCGCCCTGGGCGACGTCGCGAGGGTGCCGGCCCGCTTGCCCATCGGCACGGTGCTCGCCCAGCGTCCCGCGGCGGGCGCACGTGCCGAGCCGGGACGGTCCGTTCACGTGCTCGTGAGCGACGGCCCCCGTCCGGAGCTCAGCTTCCTACCCGATCTGGTGGGCATCGACGTGACCCGAGCGAGGGAGCTGGCGCGCCTCGCCGGGCTCCCGGCCGACCGCATCCTCGTCGACGGGGTCGACGTGCCCGACGCGCCGGCCGGCCAGGTCGTCGGCATGACGCCCGTGGCCTGGACGCCGTTCCGCGTGAACGACGCGACCGTGCGCCTGCTCGTCTCGGATCCCGACCGTGCCGCCGCGCCCGGCGATCCCGCGGGTGCCCCGACCGTTCCGGACGTCGTCGGCCTGCCGCTGGATCGTGCCCGCACGATCCTGGCGCAGGCGGGGCTGGGCGCCTCGGTCGCTCGCACCGTGGATAGCGCCCTTCCCGAAGCGATCGTGCTGCAAGATCCGCCCCCGGGCAGCCCGGCGACCGGCTCCGTCCGGCTGGTCGTGAACGCGCGGCCCGTGCGGCTGCCGGTGCCGACGCCCGAGGCCCGGATCCTGGCGCCGCGGCTGCGCTGGGTCCCCTACCGGTTCCTCGTCGAGCCGGGCATCCCGACGCAGACCGCCGAGGTCCGAGCCCGCCCGGCCGGCGGCGACACGACGGTCGTGGCCCGGCGCGACGTCCGTGGCGGCGACGTGATCGAAGGGGTCTGGCCCACGCTGGTCCCCGGGCCCGTCACCTTCGAGCTGTTCCTCAACGACGTTCCCTACGCCGAGGTCCGCGTGAACCGCGAGGTCGACGGACCGTAGCGCTGGGCCACGCGCCCGTTCGGGCCAAGGTGTATTCTTCGGTGCTTTCATCGGGCCTCACCGATCGTTCGGTGGGTGGCTCGTCAGTGCCCGTCTTCTTCATCGTCGATCCAGGGAGACCCTTTGAGACGCACGCTCCGCGACCTCTACGGCTACGCTCGCAACTACCCGGTGCAGTACCTGCTCGGTCTCTCATTGCTCGTGGTGTTCGCCGCGCTGACGACGTTCGCCCCCATCCTCATCGGACGCGTCGTCGACCTGCTCGAGCGCGGGCAGGTGGACGGCACGTACGACGCGGCGCTGCGGACGATCGCGCTGCTCGTCGGCGTGATGCTCCTCGCCGCGAGCGCGATGATCGTCGTTCGGCGCACGATCCTGAACGCGTCGTGGGAGATCCAGTTCGACATCCGCCACGACCTGTTCCGCCACTTCACGCACCTCGACGCCGGCTACTACGACGACCACCGGGTCGGCGACCTGATGGCGCGCCTGACCGCCGACCTCAACGCGGTGCGCATGGTCGCCGGCGTCGCCGTGTTCATGGGCACGAACACCGCGCTCCTGCTGCTGTTCACGCTGGCCAGGATGGCGACGCTGAGCATCGGCCTGACGCTGCTGACGCTGCTCGTCGTCCCGTTCATCACGCTGACGTTCTTCGTGATGCTGCGCATCATCCACCGTCGCTACCAGCGCGTACAGGAGCAGTTCAGCAACGTCAGCGCCATGGCGCAGGAGAACTTCTCCGGCATCCGCGTGGTCAAGGGCTTCGGCATCGAGAACCGCGAGGAGGCGTCGTTCGAGCGGCTGAACGACGAGTTCATCCGGCGGAACCTGGCGCTCACGCGCATCGACGGTCCGCTGTTCCCCCTGATGGAGCTGTTCTTCGGCCTCACGATCAGCGCGCTGCTGCTGCTCGGCGGTCGCCAGGTGCTCGGGGCGGGCGGATCGATGACGATCGGCGACTTCAGCGCCTTCATCTTCCTGTTCCTCGGCATCCAGTGGCCGCTCATCGCGCTGGGCTGGATCGCCAACATCCTGCAGCGCGGCACGACGAGCTGGATGCGCCTCCGCGAGATCCTCGATACCGAGCCCGCCATCCAGGACGGTCCCGAGGTCGACTACGACCTGCGCTCCGTGCGGGGCGAGATCGAGTTTCGCGACGTCACCGTCCGGTTCGGTCCGTTGACCGCGCTCGATCACGTCTCGTTCCACGTGCGCGAGGGCGAGACGATCGGCCTGACGGGACGCACGGGGGCGGGCAAGACCCTGATCGTGAACCTGATCGGACGGATCATCGATCCCGACGAGGGCGAGATCCTGATCGACGGCCGTCCCATCCGCGAGTTCCCCGTGCAGGTGCTACGGCGGTTCATCGGCGTCGTGCCGCAGGAGCCGTTCCTGTTCAGCGACACGATCGCGGAGAACATCGCCTACGGCCTTCCCGAGACCGACGTGGGCGAGCTCATGCCGCGCGTCCGCGATGTCGCCAGGCTCGCGCAGCTCGACGAGGACGTCGTCGACTTCCCGATGGGGTACGAGACCCGCCTGGGCGAACGCGGCGTGACCCTGTCGGGCGGTCAACGGCAGCGCACCGCGCTGGCCCGGGCGTTCATCCGCGAGCCCGCCATCCTGATCCTGGACGACGCGCTCTCCGCCGTCGACACGCAGACCGAAGCGGCCATCCTCGACGGCCTGGACCGCGTCCAGAAGGACCGCACGACGTTGATCGTGGCGCACCGGATCAGCGCGTTCCGCTCGACCGACCGCATCTTCGTGCTCGAGGACGGCCGCATCGTCGAAGAGGGCAGCCACGCCGAGCTCGTCGCCCTGGACGGCTGGTACGCCGACATGGACCGGCGCCAACAGCTCGAACAGGACCTGGAGACCCGATGAGTCGCCACGACGAACACCCGCGCGATCCGGAACGGAACGACGGGATCCCCGACGCATCGGGCCCGAACGGCTCGGGGCCGAACGGGTCGGGCCCGAGCCGTCCGCGGCGCGAGCCTCCGCCCGATCTGACGGACATGCACGACCCGAGGTACGACATCGGCGAGGTCAAGGCCTCCTACCGCTCCAACCGGAAGCAGTACGTCGACGACCTGCGCTACGAAGGGAAGTTCGACGAGGACGGCCTGGCGATGGAGAAGGCGTTCGACTGGGAGCTGATGCGCCGCCTGCTGGCGTTCCTGAAGCCGTACCGCCTGCAGCTGGCCGCCGGCGTCACCCTCCTGCTCGCGTACAGCGCCATCGCGCCGGTGTTCCCGAGCCTGATCGGCCTCGCCGTCGACCGCTTCCTGGTCGCTGGCCGCGAGCCGTGGGCGTCGCTCAGCAACGAACAGCGCCTGGACGGCCTGCTGCTGATCGTGGGGATCTACGTCGGCCTGGGCCTCGTGAACTTCGTGCTGCGCTACGGCTACACCTACCTCGTGGCGTGGATGGGGCAGCACATCGTCTACGACATCCGCAAGGCGATCTTCGGCAAGATCCAGCGGCTGCACATGGGCTTCTTCGACCGCACGCCGGTCGGCCGCCTGATCACCCGCATCACCAGCGACGTCGACGCGATCCAGATGATGATGACGGACGGTCTCGTCGGCCTCATCGCCGACGTCGGCATCCTCGTCGGCCTGATGGTGTACATGTTCACGATCGACTGGCGGCTGGCGCTCATCACCCTGACCGTCATGCCGATCCTGTTCGGCAC
The DNA here is from genome assembly GCA_964561595.1 of uncultured bacterium. Taxonomy (GTDB): domain Bacteria; phylum Deinococcota; class Deinococci; order Deinococcales; family Trueperaceae; genus SLSQ01. The sequence continues at coordinate 13,155 of CAZLQH010000013.1, forward strand.
CCTGACGTTCCTGCGGTTCCGGCTTCGCGACGCCTACCGAAGCGTCAGGCTCCGCACCAGCAAGTCGAACTCGTACCTGGCCGAGAACCTGGGCGGGATCAAGACCGTGCAGCTGTTCAACCGCGAGGTGCGCAACCAGAAGGCGTTCGACCGCCTGAACCTGCAGCTCCTCGACGCCCACGCCGAGCAGGTGCGCTGGTTCAGCCTGTTCTGGCCGTCGGTGAACGTCGCGAGCGCCGTCTCGACCGCGCTGATCCTCTGGTACGCCTCGTTCCACCTGCTCGGATCCGGGGCCGCGGAAGCGATCACGATCGGCGTGCTGATCACGTTCCAGCAGTACGCGCAGATGTTCTTCCGACCGCTTCAGGACCTGTCGGACAAGTTCAACATCATCCAGGCCGCGATGGCGTCCAGCGAACGCATCTTCGGGCTGCTGGACACGCCCGAACGGATCGCGAACAAGCCCGAGCCCGACCGTTTCGAGACGGCGTTCCGGGGCGAGGTCGCGTTCGAGAACGTCTGGTTCGCGTACGACGACGAGGAGTGGGTGCTGCGCGACCTGGACTTCACGATCCGCCCCGGCGAGTCGGTGGCGTTCGTCGGTCACACCGGTGCCGGCAAGACCACGATCATCAGCCTCGTCAGCCGTTTCTACGACGTCCAGCGCGGCGCCATCCGGATCGACGGCACGGACGTGCGGGACTACGACCAGGTCGAGCTCCGGCGGCACGTCGGCATCGTGCTGCAAGATCCGTTCCTGTTCTCCGGCACGGTCCGCAGCAACATCACGCTGGACGACGACACGATCCCGCTGGAGCGCGTGATCGAGGCCGCCAAGTTCGTGAACGCGCACGGCTTCATCGAGAAGCTCGAGCACGGCTACGACACGCCCGTCCGGGAGCGCGGCGCCGGCTTCAGCACCGGGCAGAAGCAGCTCCTGGCGTTCGCGCGCGCGCTGGTGCAGAACCCCGACATCCTGCTGGTGCTCGACGAGGCCACCGCCAACGTCGATACGGAGACCGAGGATCTGATCCAGGACGCCCTCGCGAAGCTGATGCAGGGCCGCACCAGCATCGTCATCGCCCACCGCTTGTCGACGATCCAGAACGTCGACCGGATCATGGTCATGCGCAAGGGCAAGCTGATCGAGCAGGGAAACCACGCCGAGCTGCTGCGCCACGACGGCTACTACCGCCGGCTGTACGAGCTGCAGTACCAGGAGCGGGCGACCGGGATGGGCGACGACTGACCGGCTGAGCCGCCCTCACGACTCTCACGGGGGCCACAGGCCCACCTCAGACCCGCGGCCTACCCTACGAGAGAGGAAAGGCGCACCTCCTGGCGTCGCCACCCTCCCAACGGACACGAGAGGACGATCGGCCCGACGCCGGTCGTCCTCCCGTATCGGGGCGCCTCGGTCCACGTTCTCTCAGAGCACGCGCTCTCTCAGAGCACGCGTTGTCTTAGAGCACGCGTTGTCTCAGAGCACCTCGACCCGGTAGACGAGCAGCTCTTCCTGCCCCGGCTCGAACGGGACCGAGAACGTCCAGCGGATCGCGTCGTACTCCGCGGGGTCCGCGGCCCTCAAGCCGGCGTCCTCGGTAGCTTCCTCGTCGTCCGGCTCGGTCTCGGCTGGATCCGTCTCGGAGGGATCCGTGTCGGAGGGATCCGTGTCGGCAGGATCGGTGCCGGCCGGATCCGTATCGGGGATCAGGACCGGCGGCTCGGCGTACGACGCGCCGCCGTCCGCGGAGAACTCGGTCACCACGCGGTCGGAGCTGGGCGTGGCGCTGTCCTGGATGTATGCGAGGCCCTGCCCGATCGGAAGGGTCACGACCACCGTGCCGGGCCGGTAGATGATGTCGCCCTCGTTCACGGCCGTGACGCGGTACTCGATCACCTCGCCGGGCACGGCCTCCTCGACGGGAACGAAGCGCTCGACCGTCCCGCCCTCCTCGCCGCGCACCAGGTCCACGCGGAGGATCTCGACGTCGAACACGATGCCGTCGGCTTGCGCGACGGCGGCGCCCCACCACGCCAGGGTGGCGAGCGCGAAGACGACGGCGGACAGCCGCCGGAACCAGGGTCGAACGGAGAAGTCGATCGTCATGAGGGCAGCCTAGCAGGTCACTCTGAACGCGGATTGAGCGTCCGTGCCGCTCGCATCAAGGCGAGCCACGCCGCGGCGTCGGGATCGTGCGCGGCGGCGGCGTCCAGCCACGCGGCCGCCTCGGCGTGCCGGCCCGCGTGCGCCATCGCGAGCGCCGCCTCCCGCTGCGCTCGCGGCAGTCCTGCCTCGGCCGCGGCGAGGTACCAGCGGGTCGCCACGTCGCGATCGAACGCCACCCCCAAGCCCTGCGCGTAGAGATCGGCGAGCCGCAGCTGCGAAGGCGCGTGGCCCCGCTGAGCGGCCTGGGCGTACCAGCCGGCCGCCTCCCGGTTGGACCAGGGGCGCCCCTGGCCGTACTCCGCCATCCAGCCCAGCATGAACATCGCGTCGGCGTCGCCCGCCTCGGCCCTGGGCGCCCACGCGCGTGCCGCGCTGACGAACGCCCCCTCGCGGTACGCGGCGAGGCCCGCCTCGTAGGGAGGCGGCGTCCGCTCTCCCGGTCCGGGGCGCGAGTAGGCCCACTGGAGCACCAGAAAGATCCCGAGCGCGACGAGCAGCGAGGCGACAAGCGCCCAGCGACGCACCGCCCGCTCGCGACGCTCGGCCTCCGCGAACGGATCGCGAAGGCCGTACGTCCATCCTTCGTCACCGTCGTCGTCCTCGTCGTCCGCGTCGCGACCGATCACCACGTGCGGCGGATCGCTCGGATCGAACGTCGGCGCGGCCGTGCCGGGGGGCCTGCCGCCGGGCGCGGCCGCCGGCGGCGCTGCACGAGGTGCTGCACGAGGCACGCCGGCCTGGTCCCTTCCGGAAGCGGCGCCCCCGTCCGCCGCGCCGGTCAACGACGGTCGCGATGCCGGCGGCGAGACCGGCTCGAACGGCGCCGAGGCGGCCCGGTGGGTCCACGCCCCCAGCATCGCCTCGTCCTCGTCGTCCTCGAGGCTCTCCCACGGATCGTCGTCGCGTGCGTCGCGGTCCCTTCTCGTCGCGCCGGGACGTCCGACCGGGGGCGAAGCTTCCGCATCGGCCGCACGGCCCTCGGGCTCCACCGGCGCAGCGCTGGTCGCAGCCGTGTCCTCGGCTTCCGACGCCGCGTGCTCGTCGGCGGGCGACCGGACGTCCTGCTCCCGTTCACCGGCCTGAGTCCGGAACCGCGTCGCGTCCGTAGCGACGTCGACCGGAGGCGTTCGCGACGACTCGGGCTCGGGATCGTCGCCCGGCGGGGGCGCAGGATCGGGAACGGTCTCGGAAACCGACCGCGCGGCGGTCACGGATTCGGACGCGGCTTCGGGCACGTATTCAGACCCAGATTCAGGGCCAGATTCGGGCGCCGACGCGCGTTCGGACGCGGCCTCCGCTGCGGCTTCGCTCGCCTGCGGATCCGTCTCCTTCCGGGCCTCCGCCGAGCCTCGACCCCGGTCGGACGGCCCGGCCGCCCGGATCGACACCTCGGCGCCGGCCAGGTCGAGCACCTCCGCCACGCGATCGGCGGACGCCTTGGGGAGCGGCTTCGTCACCGGACCGATGCGATTCTCGAGCAGCGCGACGAGCTTCTCGGCCGGCAGCTGCAGCCGTGCCGCCGCCTCTCCCGCGACCCAACGGACGCGGCCTGGAGCCAACGGGGCGGTCACGTCGACCACCCACAGCGTCTCCCCCGAGCGCTCCGGGGGCGGAAGGTCGGACGAAGCTCGGTCGCTCATCCCGGCCATCCTACCGCCCGGAACGGCGATCGACCCAAGCATCGTTCTCGCGACGCTTTCGCGCAGACGGTGCAGCCGCCCGCGCCCGCCACCGCGGATCGGCCGGTTCGAACCTCGCGTTCGTCGTCCGCCGGACGCGTGCAGCGCCCGCGCGGCGTTTCGGAAGCACCGTCGTCGTCACGCGGCGCACATCGCGTCACGGCACCCCGCTGCCATCATTCGAGATGTGCACCCACGGCAGCGTGGCGCGCGCCTCGCCGCTCGCGCCACGTGTCGATCGACCGAGAGGAGGGCACGACGTGCGGACGTTCGCAGCCCGAGCGACAGCGACGCTGATCCTGACCGTCCTTCCAGCACTGGCCATCGGACAGGACGCCACCTCGAACCTCGCGAGCGACGGCCGTCCACTGGAGCGCGGCCGGTCGCTGGCCGCCAGCTTCTACGCCGGCGAGCTCCAGACGGTCTGGGACGCATTCACCCCGGAGATGAAGGACGTGTTCGGCGATTTCGATTCGTTCCGAGCGTTCCGGCAGCAGATCTCCGAGCAGCTCGGCCCGGAGAGCGAGATCCTCGAAGAGTCCGTGGTCGAGGAGCAGGGCTACCGCACCTACGTGCGGACGGCACGGTTCGCGAACGCCGAGCCGGCGATCGCCTGGCGTTGGACGCTGAACGACGATGGAGCCGTCGCGGGCCTGCGGTACGGCCGTGGCGAGCCGGCTCCCAGCGCGTACGAGGACTACGAGACACGTGCCGACATGCGCCTCCCCTTCCGTGACGCCTGGACGGTGGCATGGGGCGGACGGTCGCTCGAGGACAACTATCACGCCGCCTACCCGGACCAGCGCTACGCCTACGACTTCGTCGTCCAGCAGGACGGCTCCACGCACCAGGACGACGGGCGTCGCAACGAGGACTACCACTGCTTCGGGCGCCAGGTCCTCGCGCCGGCCGCCGGCACGATCGTGACCGCGGTCGACGGCGTGCCGGACCAGACGCCAGGCGAGATGAATCCGGACGCCCCGCTCGGCAACCACGTGATCATCGACCACGGCGACGCCGAGTTCTCCTTCCTGGCGCACCTGAAGAACGGAAGCGTCGCCGTCGAGGCGGGTCAGTCCGTGAAGGCGGGCGACCCGATCGGCACCTGCGGCAACAGCGGCAACTCGTCCGAGCCGCATCTTCACCACCATCTGCAACGTGACGCCGAGTTCCATGCCGGCCGTGGCGGCGAGGGGCTCCCGCTCCAGTACCGGGACTTCGTCGCCGACGGCGAGCCCGTGTCGCGTGGCGAGCCGACGCGTGGCCAGCAGGTGCGCCCCGCCCCGTGAGCGTCGCGCGGACCTCGTGACCGAAACCCGGGATCGTGGCGGGGCTTCGACGAGCGCCGGTCCAGCGCGTCGGATCCGAGATCGGACGCGACGCGCCGTTCGCTTCACGCTTCGTTGACGACCTGGAGACCCTGCGGTAGACTCCGGGGCGCTTGGGGCTGTGGCGCAGTTGGGAGCGCGCCTGAATCGCACTCAGGAGGTCAGGGGTTCGAATCCCCTCAGCTCCACCAAGACCAGGGAGTCTCGCCTTAGGCGGGGCTCCTTTCGCTTGTGGCGCGACGACGCGTGAGTCGGGCCCACGAGACGGTCGAGGCGCGAGGACGCGCTTCAGCGGCGGGGTAGGGCGTGCTTCCTCCGAACGGACGGCAGCAGCGAGAGTGCCACGATCGCCGCGCCCAGCGCGAAGATGAATCCGTGCATCGGATGGAGCGTCCGTAGCATCGCGATCTGCGCGACGATCCAGATCATGATGCCCGTGCCGGCCGCGAGGCTCGCGAGCCACGCGGTGTCCATGCCCAGGGTGGTCTCGACGCGCCGCAAGCCGGTCATGGAGCGGAAGCGCCAGAGCGCGAGCGCGGCGAAGAGGGGCAGGAGCCCCAAGGCCGAAGCGAGCAGCAGCCCCGGAATCAGGTACGTGGAGAACGGCGTCCCGGTGAGCCACTCGGCCGGCATCCGCAGCAAGCGGCCCGACGGGCCAGCCACGAGAAGGACGCCGCCGACGAGCGCGAGACCCCCCTCGAGCAGCAGGATTCCGATCAGGATGGCTTCCGCGCTCTGGCCGACGTCGTGGGCTCGGACCATCTCCAGACCTCCTCGCTTGCACTCCCGCTGGGGGCCGTCGATGCCGCACGGCTCTTCTCATGGATCTGGAGGAGATCGAGCCGAGAGGCGTCGGGGTCCTTCCCTTGGTGAAAGATGCGCTCCGGACGGCGCGGTCCGGGTCGGGGGAAGTCCTACGCGCCTGCCCGGCTGTCCGCTCAACGCAGGTACAGGTACGCCACGTAGACGACGTACAGCGCCAGGAGCACGGTGCCCTCCCGCCGGCCCAGCCGCAGTCCGGAAACCAGGAACGGAACGAGCAGGACGCTGAGGCCCAGCATCACCCAGAGGTCGAGCGCGACCGCCTCGAACGGGATCCTCAGGGGCCGCACGATGGCGGTCGTTCCGAGGATCCCCAGAACGTTGAAGATGTTCGAGCCGACGATGTTGCCCAACGCGATGTCCGGCTGGCGCTTGGCGGCCGCGATGAGCGAGGTCGCGAGCTCCGGCAGACTGGTGCCTACCGCGACGAGCGTCAGACCGATGACGATCTCCGGCAGTCCGAAGCCGCGCGCCAGCGATGTGGCGCCCAGCACCAGCACGTTCGCTCCGCCCACCAGCAGCGCCAGGCCCAGGGCGACCAGAAGCACGGCCGTCCAGGTCGACCGCCGCGAGGGCCGTCCGTACGCCAGCGCGAACTCCTCGCGGACCTCGGCCTTCTCCTCGCCCCCACGAAGGAGCACCAGCACGAAGGTCGCGAGCAGCAGCAGGAGCAGCGCTCCCTCGGCCCGCCCCACGACGCCGCCCACGAGCAGGACGACGAGCAGCGCCGCCGCGCCCACCATGATCGGAACCTCTCGGCGCAGGAAGCTCGCCGTGGCCGACGGCGGACGGACCAGCGCGACCAGCGCGAGGACGAGCGCGATGTTGGCGGTGTTCGAGCCGACGACGTTTCCGACCGCGATCTGGGGCGACCCTTGCAGGGCCGCCGTGAGGCTCGCAGCCAGCTCGGGCGACGACGTGCCGAACGCGACGATGGTCAGGCCGACGACCATGGGGCTGAGCCCCCAGACCCGCGCCAGCGCGCTCGCGTTCCGAACGAGGAGCTCGCCCCCGCTGAACAGCAGCGCGATTCCGATGGCGATAGCGAGAAGGTCCAGCACGCTTGAGCTCCATCCGGGCGGCGCAACCGTGCGAGCCGGCCGCCGACGTGAGGTGTCGTACGGTACCGCGCGTCGATCGCGCGCCTCCCTGGCCCTTCGGCCCTCGCCGCGCCGGGCATCGGCGCCGCCGGACCCGTGCGCGCTAGCGCACGTGGGTCGCCGTCAGGAGCCAGCGCGCGATGGCGCTATCCTGCACACCCGTCCCCGTCAGGTCGCACACGGTCACGTCGTGTTGCGATACGCGCCCCGGAGCGCGCCCCGCGAGGACGTCACCCAGAGCGACGGGAGCTGGCCCGGTGCCGGTCGGGAAGCCTTGCAGCTCGCCCAAGGTGCGACTCTGGTCCGGATCGTCCACGATCACCCGGTCGGCGCCGGCGACCAGCGCCGGGTCCAGCTCGCGCTTGCCGGGACCGTCCGACCCCATCGCGGTGACGTGCGTGCCCGCGCGAACCAGCTCGGCAGACAGCAGCGGCTCGCGTGCCGGCGTGGTGGTGACGACGACGTCGGCACCGTCGACGGCCTCCTTCACGCTGGACGATGCGCGCACGGGGAGGCGCAGCTCCGCGCCCATCTCGGCCGCCAGCTGGTCGGCGGCGACCCTGCGCCGCGCCCAGACGCGGACCTCGCTCAGGTCGCGGACCGCCGCCAGCGCGCGAAGCTGCCAGCGCGCTTGGGCCCCGGCGCCCAGGATCGCGGCGCGCGAGGCGTCCGGGCGCGCCAGCTCCCGCGCGGCCACCGCGCCAGCCGCCGCGGTGCGAAGGTCGGTCAGGTAGCCCCCGTCCAGCAGCAGCGCTCGCGGGCGTCCCGTCCGAGCGTCCAGCACCGCCATCAGGCCCGACGCGGAGGGAAGCCCGACCGCCGGATTGCCGAAGAAGCCCGTGGACAGCTTCACGCAGAACACCTCCCAGCCGTCGACCCAGGCGGTCTTCACGTCCAGCTCGCCGCGCACCTCGGGAAGCTCCAGCGAAAGCACCGGCGGCTGCCGGACGGAGCCGGCTGCCAAGCGCTCGAACGCGTCCGCGACCGCGTCGATCGCGTCGGGGGTCAGGTCGGCGAGGGTCCGGATCTCGGCCTCGTACAGCACGCGCGGGCCCGAGGCGTCGCCGCCGTCGCGGCCGCCGGACCCGGACGAGCGCGCCCGACTCGGGTCGCCGCTCACCGCGGCGAGCCCTCGGCCCCGGCAGGTCGTGCGCGCGCATCCGACCCGGCGAGGACCCGTGCGAACGTCGACGGCTCGACGTTGGCGCCCGATGCGATGAGCACGGTCGGGCCCCGGACCTCGACGGCGCCGGCGAGGACCGCGGCGATCGCGACCGCGCCGCCCCCCTCCAGCACCATCCGGTGCCGCACGAAGGCGTGCCGCATCGCCTGGGCGATGGCGCGCTCTTCGACCTGGACCGTGGCGTCCACCAGATCGCGCACGGCGCGGAGCGTGTAGCGGTTGTCCCGGCCGAGGCCGCCCTGCAGGCTGTCGGCCAGGGTCGCGGCCTCGGGCAGCGCCACGATCCGGCCCGCCGCCAGGCTTTCGATCATGGCGGCGCCGTCCCGCATCGAGACGCCGAAGATGCGGACGTCGGGCGCCACGCTCCGGATCGCGAGCGCCACGCCGGCGATCAGGCCACCGCCCGACAGAGGCACCACGACGGTCGCGACTTCCGGCAGCGCGTCCACGATCTCGAGGCCCAACGTGCCCTGACCCGCGATGACGTCGGCATGGTCGAACGGCGGGATCAGCAGCGCCCCGCTCTCCTGGGCGTAGGCACGGGCGGCGTCCTCGGCCTCGTCCTGCGACGTTCCCCCGACCCGCAGCGTGGCGCCGGTCTCGCGCAGCGCATCGAGCTTCCCGGCGGGAACGTGCTCGGAGACGAAGACCGTGGCCCTCGCGCCCACGCTGCGGGCGACGTGCGCGACCGCGCGGCCGTGATTGCCGGTCGACACGGCCACGACGCCGCGGGATCGTGCCTCTTCGAACCGGGCGAGCACGGCGTTCGTCGCGCCGCGAAGCTTGAACGATCCGGTCGGCTGGACGGTCTCGTCGGCGATCCACACCTCTGCGCCGCTCCTTCCCCGGCCGGGGGCCGGCCCGAGCTCCGCCTCGGCGGACGACGCGCGCTCGGGATCCAGCTCCGGCGCACGGCGCAGCCGCGTGGCGTGCGTCCTGCCCCGCAGGCGGGCCCGGGCGATCCAGACGTCGCGCGGGGTCGGCGCGGGCCGGGCGGCGCCCGCTCGGGTGGCGTCGTCGGCGCCGTGCTGCGCGGGACGGTCGCTGGACGCCACTAGTGCTCCAGCACGGCCTTGAGGAACGACTGCGTGCGCGGGTTCTCCGGCTCGCTGAAGATCTTGACGGGGTCGCCCTGCTCGGCGACCTGACCACGATCGAAGAACACGACCCGGTCGGCGACGTCGCGGGCGAACCCCATCTCGTGCGTGACGATGAGCATGGCCATGTCCGTCTCGCGTGCGAGGTCGCGAAGGATCGAGAGCACCTCGCCCACGAGCTCCGGGTCGAGCGCGCTGGTGACCTCGTCGAACAGCATCACCTTCGGCTGCATCGCCAGCGCCCGCGCGATCGCGACGCGCTGCTTCTGACCGCCCGACAGCTGACTGGGGAACTGGTCCGCCTTGTCGTCGAGCCCGACCTTGGCCAGGAGCGCAGACGCTTCCTCCCGGGCCTGGGCCTTGCTCTTTCCCAGAACGTGGATGGGCGCCTCGGTGATGTTGCGCATGACGCTCATGTGCGGAAACAGGTTGAAGTGCTGGAACACCATGCCGATGTCCTTGCGCACCTCGTGCAGGTGGCGCTGATCGGCCCGGACCAGCTTGCCGTTCACCTGCTTGTGCCACAGCGGTCGGCCGTCGACCCAGACGACGCCGGACTCGGGCTCGACGAGCGTCATCAGGACCCGCAGGATCGTCGTCTTCCCCGAGCCGCTGGGCCCGATGATCGCGATCTTCTCGTTGAAGCCGACCTCGAAGTCCAGATCGTCCAGGACGGTGAGCGTCCCGAAGCTCTTGCGGACCTTGTCGAAGCGCACGATCGGCTCGCGCGGGGAGCGCGGAGCGTCGGGCGCGCCGGTTGGGGCGACGGTGGAATCAGGAGCGGTAGCGGGCAAAGCGGGCCTCCAATCGGTTCACGACCAGGGCGGCCGGGTAGCTGAGCATCAGGAAGATGATGCCGACCAGGGTGTACGGCTCGACGTAGCTGAAGGTGCGCGACCCGATGATCTTCGCGGTCTGGAGCAGCTCCACGACGGTGATCGCGGAGAGCAGCGGCGTCTCCTTGAACATCACGATGAAGTAGTTGCCGAACGCCGGCAGCATGGGCGGGATCGCCTGCGGCAGGACGATGTTCGTCCAGGTGGTACGGGTGCCGAAGTTCAGCGCGATCGCGGCCTCCCACTGGCCGCGCGGCACGTTCTCGATGCCGGCGCGGTACACCTCGGACAGGTAGGTGCCGTAGTGGAGCCCCAGCCCGATCACGCCGGTGAGGAACGCCGACATCGAGATGCCGAAGTTGGGCAGGATGAAGTAGAGCACGTACAGCTGGACCAGCAGCGGCGTGCTGCGCACGAACTCGATGAACACGGTCGTGGGGATCGAGAGGAGGCGCGGCCCCCGCCGCCCCAGCGCCAGCAGCAGGCCGATCGCGAGCGCCAGCGCGAAGCCGACGACGGTGGCCTGCAAGGTGATCCAGGCGCCCTCCAGGAGTCGCGGCAGGATCTCCCAGGCGAACGCCCAGTCCCAATCGAACCTGAGTCCCACGTCAGGCCCTCGTGTACGCGCCGACGCGGCGCTCGATCCAGCGCACGCCCAGCGTCAGGGGGTAGGCGACGGCGAAGTAGAGCACCAGCAGCCAGAGGAAGATCTCGTTCGTGCGCCCCGTCGTCTGACGCAGCGTCAGCCCTTGGAACGTCATCTCCGGGATGGTGATCAGCGATACGAGCGCGGTGGCCTTGAGCAGCTCGATCAGCTGGTTCCCGAACGGCGGCAGCATCAGCACGAACGCCTGCGGCAGGATGATCCGGCGCATGCGCTGCCACGGCGTGAAGTTCAGCGCGATGGCGGCCTCGGTCTGGCCTACGGGAACGGAGCGGATCGCGCCACGGACCACCTCTGCGCCGTACGCTCCGACGTTGAGTCCGAGCGCCAGCACGCCGGCCGTGAACGCGTCCAGACGGATTCCGAACAGCGGCAGCGCGAAGTAGAACCAGAACAGCTGGACCAGCACCGACGTGCCGCGGAACACCTCGACGTACAGGCCGGCAGCGAACCTGAGCGGCCAGAGCGGCGACAGCCGGGCCAGGCCGGCGACCAGCGCCATGCCGAGGGCCAGTGCAGCGGACACCAGCGTGAGCTGGATCGTGATGCCCGCACCCCGGATCAGGACTGGAAGAAGGTCGAGTCCCACGCTGGCTCCTTTCCTGCCTGCCGCACGCCGTGCGGCGGTCGCGCCCGCGGACCTTGCCGGTCGGGCGTCACGAGGTGCCCGCCTGCGTGACGCAGACGAGCTTCGGCTCGGTCATCTCGCGCACCGTGAACGGAACCCCCTCGCGTCCGAGGCCGGAGCCCTTGAAGCCGCCGAACGGCATGCCGTCGATGCGCACGTCGCTGCTGTCGTTGATCACGACCCCGCCGTACTCGAGCGCCGCGGCGACCCGCAGCGCGCGGTCGATGCCGGCCGAGAACACGCCGGCCTGCAGCCCGTAGTCCACCTCGTTGGCGCGCCGGATCGCCTCGTCGTCGCTGCCGATCTCCTCGATCATCGTGACGGGGCCGTAGATCTCCTCGCGCGCCAGCTCGGAGTCGGCCGGCACGCCGGTCATCACGGTGGGTCGCACGAACGTACCGTCGTGGCCCCCGCCGAGGAGCAGGCGGCCGCCCGCCTCCCGAGCCGCGGCCACCGTCGCGACGACGCGGCGGGCGGCCGCCTCGTCGACGAGCGGCCCCATGTCGGTCGCGTCGTCGAGCTTGTCGCCCACCCGCAGCGCGGCGGCGCGCGTGACGAACGCGTCGGTGAACGCGCCCGCCAACTCGCGGTGCACGAAGATCCGCTGCACGTGCAGGCAGTTCTGCCCGGCAGCCCAGAACGCGCCCGATACGGTGGCCCGAACGGCGAGGTCCAGGTCGGCGTCCTGGAGCACCAGCGTGGGCGAGTTGCTGCCGAGCTCCATCGACAGCTTCTTGAGCCCCGCGGCGGCGGCGATCCGCTCGCCGGTGGCGCGGCCACCGGTGAAGCTGATCATGCGGACGCGGCGGTCGCGGACGAGCGCGTCGCCCACGACGGAGCCGTCCCCCGTGACGACCTGGAGCCGTTCGCCCGGCACGCCGGCGTCCAGCAGGATCTCCGCAAGCGCCAGCGCGGAGAGCGGCGTCTTCGAGTCGGGCTTGACGACGACCGCATTCCCCGCCGCGATGCCGGGACCCACCTTGTGCGCGACCAGGTTCAGCGGGTCGTTGAACGGCGTGATGCAGCCCACCACGCCGACCGGCGCGGGGGTCCACCAGCCGAAGCGGCCCTCGCCCGAGGGGGACTGATCGAACGGCACGGTCCGGCCCGCCAGGCGGCGCGCCTCTTCCGCCGAGAGGCGGATCGTCTCGGCGGTCCGGGCCGCCTCCTTGCGCGCCTCCCGGATCGTCTTGATCCCTTCGCGCGCGATCAGCGTCGCCAGACGCTCGACGTCGGCGTCGATCCGGTCGGCGGCGGCGTGAAGCCAGCGGGCCCGCTCGTGCGCGGGCGGCGGCGGGCGCCGGGCGGCGTCGTACGCCACCGCGACGGCGCGGTCCATGTCCTCGGCGCCGGCCCGGGGCACCGTGTCGACCCGGTCGCCGCGACCCGGGTCGACGACCTCGATCGCTTCGTCGCGGGTCTCGGGCCGTCCGTCGATCCACATCGGCCTCACCGTCGTACCTGCCGCCGGTGAATCGCGAGCAGATCGTGGACCAGCGCGTAGCCGGTCTCGGCGCGTCCCGCACCGGGGCCCACCAGGGTGACGTCGCCCAGGAGCTCGGTCGTGAAGGTGCAGGCGTTCACCGCGCCACCGACGCCGGCCAGCGGGTGGTCCCGCGGCAGCCGGACGGGCGCCACCTCGGCCCGGACCTCGGCACCGTCGCGGCGAACCTCGGTCAGGAGCTTCCACACCTCGCCGGCGTCCGCGGCGGCGCGCATGTCGGCGGGCGTGAGATCGCGGATGCCGCGCCGCGCGACGTCGCTCATGCCCAGGCGGGCGCCCATGACGAGGTTCGCGAGGATGACCGCCTTTCCCGCCGCGTCGATGCCGTCCACGTCGCCGCTGGGGTCCGCCTCGGCGTAGCCGAGGGCCTGCGCCTCGGCCAGCGCCTCGTCGAATGCGAGGCCCGCCTCCATCCGGCCCAGCATGTAGTTCGTCGTCCCGTTCAGGATGCCCGTGGCGCCGACGACGCCCGCGCCGGCCAGCTGCTCGGTTGCGAGACCCAGGGTGGGCGTGCCGCTCATGACGGTCCCCTCGACGCCCAGCGTGACGTCGTTCGCCGCTGCCAGCGCCGCCAGCTCCGCGTAGTGCAGCGCGATCGGCCCCTTGTTCGTCGTGACGACGTGCCGGCCCGCCGCGAGCGCGGCGCGGACGTGGCCGCTGCCGGGCTCTCCGTGCGTCAGGTCGGTGACGCTCATCTCGGCTACGACGTCGACGTCGGCGTCGCGGATGGCGGCCAAGGCGTCCAGGTCCCGCAGCTCCGCACGCAGAGCGGCGAAGCTGCCCTGCCGGCTGGCGTCCAGCAGGTCCTCCGGCGCGAAGCCGCGGCTGGACGCGATCCCGCCGTAGCGGGGATCGACGACGGCGTCGATGCGGAGCTCGGCGCCCGTCTCCTGCGCGAGCGCCTCGCCGCGCTCGGCGACGATCTCGGCGAGCCCCTGCCCGACCGTCCCGAATCCGATCAGCGCGAGGCGGTAGAGGCGGTGCGTCCCTCCGGCCGGGGCCCCGCCCGTGGCGGGATCGCTCATGGGGGCGTTCCCAGCGCGGCTCCCGCTTGCGCGAGCGCCTGTTCGAGATCGGCGATCAGGTCGTCCGGATCCTCGATCCCGGTCGAGTAGCGCACCAGGCCCTCGGGGATCCCGAGCGAGGCGCGCTCCTCGGCGGTCAGCTCGACGTGGGAGCCGGTCCGAGGCGGCGCGACGACGGTCTCGACCGCGCCCAGGTTGGCGGCCCGGTGCGCGAAGCGCAGGTGCGGCAGGAACGCCGCGACGGCCGGGAAGTCGCCGTTCAGCTCGAACGAGAGCATCCCGCCGAAGCCGCCCGGCATCTGACGCGTCGCGACCTCGTGACCCGGATGGCTCTCGAGCCCGGCGTAGAACACCGACCGGACCAGCGGGTGGGCCTGGAGCCAGCGTGCGATCCGGAGCGCGCTGGCGTTCTGCCGCTCGATCCTGAGCTGGAGCGTCTTCATCCCGCGAAGCAGCAGGTAGGCGGCTTCGGGGTGGAGCGTGGCGCCGTTGATCTCGCGAAAGCGGAACACCCGCCCCACGAGCTCGGTCGAGCCGGCCAGCACCCCGCCCAGCGCGTCGGCGTGGCCGCCGAGGTACTTCGTGGCGCTGTGCACCACCAGGTCGGCGCCCAGCTCCAGGGGACGCTGGTTGATCGGCGTGGCGAAGGTGTTGTCGACGACCACCGTCGCGCCGTGCGCCTTGGCGCGCGCGGCCAGGCGCTCGATGTCCAGGATCTTGCAGGTCGGGTTCGTGGGCGTCTCGAGGTAGAGCACGTCCAGCCCGCGGTCGATCTCGGCCTCGATCTCGGCCGCGTTCAGCGTCTCGCACAGCGTGACGTCCACGTCGAACCTGGGCAGATGCTCGAGGAAGATCTTGCTGGTGCCGCCGTAGGTGTCCTTGACGGAGACGACCCGCTTCCCGGGCGCGAGCAGGGTGAACAGGGTGTCGCTGATCGCGGCCATGCCGGTCGCGAACGCGGTGGCCGCCTCGGCACCTTCGAGGTCGCGGAGCTTCTCCTCGAACACCTCCACGGTGGGGTTCGTGTTGCGGCCGTAGATGTGACCTTCGGCGCGTCCCAGCGCCACGTCGCGCCAGTGCTCCAGATCGTCGTAGCCGAACGAGACGCTGTGCACGACGGGGACCTGCGTCGCGCCCTGGACGAGCGAGCGCTCCTCGCCGGCCCAGACCGTTCGCGTCCCGATGCTCGCGCGGGTCTTCATGGGGTTCCTCCTGGAGGTGAGGCGGTCCGGGGGGCGCATCGAACCGCGGAACGAAGCGGATAGCGGTGATCAAGATAGCCGTGGCGGGGCCCGGAGGCCTCGCCACGTCGAGAGGGCGGCGGATCAGTTGCAGAGCTGGGCGGCGGTCATGTCGCCGGGAAGCTCCGTAGCTCCGAAGCCGAACTCGCCGATGATCTCGGCCAGGCGACCGCTCTCCTTGAGGTCCGCGAGCACCTCGTTGAACGCGTCGCGGAAGTCGCTGTCGGCCGGGCGGAACGCGGCCGCGCCGTAGCTGCGGACCGGCTCGCCGTCGATGATCGGGTCCTGGAAGTCCTCGACGAACTCCACGCCGTTCGTGCGCTCGGCGATGTTGCGCATCGTGAGCGAGGTGCCGGCGAACACGTCGATGCGGTCGGCGTTCAGGCCGCCCATGCCGGTCGGGGCGTCGGGGAAGGTGACGATCTGGTCCTCACTGACGCCGCTCGCGACGAGGTAGTCGTACTCGACCCAGCCGGCGCCCGTGCCGACCCGGATGTCGGGATCCGCGGCGATGTCGGCGTAGGCGTCGATCTCCATCGGGTTCCCTTCGGGAACGACGATGCCTTCACCGATCGAGTACTCGGGGTTCGCGAATGCGACCTGCTCGCAGCGAGCGGGCGTGATGTACATGCCGGCGGTGACCACGTCGAAGCGGCCCGCCTGCAGGCCGGGAATGAGCGAGCCGAACTCGACGATGACGCCTTCGATCTCGGGGATGCCGAGCTCGGCGAACACCGCCCGGGCGACCTCGACCGCTTCACCGGTCAGGTTCCCCGCCTCGTCGCGGTAGGCGTAGGGCACCTCGTTGGCCAGGCCGATGGTCACGCTTCCGCTGTCCTGGGCGCGCTCGAGCGTGCCTTGGGCGAAGGCGGTGGCGGCCAGCAGGGCGGCGAGGATCAGGGCGAGGGGAGTGAACAGGTGTCGATGATGCATCGGGATCTCCTTCGTGATGAGGACGTCTTCGTGTCGTGTCTCGGTACGGCGTCGCGCCGGTTGGGTGGGCGTCGCCGGTTCAGCTCGAGAGGGCGGACTCACCTCCTTCGGGAATCACGGCCGGAGTCTCCAGCTCGGAGCCGACCAGGTGTCGGTTCATGCGGCGCAGCATCGCCTCGAAGTGGTGGCGGCGGACCCGTGCGACGTGCTCCATGTCGCGCGAGCGGAGGCCGTCCAGCACGCCTTGGACCTCCCGCACCAGGGCGGCGAGCTCCTCGCCCGTGTCGAGCTCCGGCAGCAGCTGGTGCCAGACGCGCGAGGTCTGATGGAACAGCCGGTCGGCGATCTCGCGCAGCGGCCGGTTCCCGATGGCGCGCGTCAACCCCTCGTTGAAGCGCAGGTACAGCTCCGCGAGCGTTCGAGGGTCGACCTCCGCGTCCAGCGACTCGGCTCGCTGCACGATCTCCTCGAGCAGCGCCAGGTCGGCTGCGGCGACGTGCGTCGCGGACCCCTCGCCGATCAGGTCGAGCAGCTTGCGCCTGAGGGCGTAGACCTGCGCCAGGTAGCGCATGTCGATCGGCGTGACGATCGTGCCGATCCCGCGCGTCACGGTGACCAGACCGTCGAACTCGAGCCGGTGCAGGACGCGCCGGATCGGTGTGCGACTGACCCCGAACTCGGCCGCCAGCCGGTTCTCGCTGAGCAGCGTCCCCGGCGGGTAGTCGAGCAGCGAGATGCGCTCGCGCAGCACGTCGTAGATCGTTTGGAAGTCGTGCCCGTCGGACACGGCGTCCTCCTCGGGGTCGATGCGATGGCGTGGCGTCCTCGGGCGTCGCGAGGCTCCGGCACGCGTCCGGCGTCGGGGGGCGGGCTCCGAACGTTGACCGGGCTGCGCGCACCCACGTACAATCCATGTCGTACGCAGGTTGTATACAAGCTGCCGTAGCGAGTTTAGGGGCACGGCCCGACGCTGTCAAGCGCGGCCCCACTCCGGACCGACGCCCGCGGCCCTGCTGGAGGACCCATGCGCGATCATGCCGGACTGCCCTTCCCCATAGACGAGTACCACGGCCGGCTCGACGGTCTCCGGCGCCGGATGGACGCCTGGGGGCTGGTCGCGATGCTCACCACCACCCCCGAGAACGTCACCTATCTGACCGGATTCGAAAGCCCCGGTCACTACTGGTGGCAGGGCATGGTGATCCCGCTGCACGGCGAGCCGACGACGATCTCGCGCCTGCTCGAGATCGCCGGCATGACGGCGCTGAGCTGGATCGAGCCGGAGTTCAACGTCGGCTACCGCGACGATCAGGACCCGATGGAGATGCTCGCCGGTCAGCTCACCGCCATGGGGCTCGACGGGGGACGCGTCGGGTACGAGCGCGACGGCTGGTTCTTCACCGCCGCGCAGCAGGACCGGCTCTTCTCGCTGCTTCCCGGCGTGGACTGGATCGACGCCTCGGGCACCGTCGAGGAAGGGCGCGTGGTCAAGAGCCCGCCCGAGATCGAGCGGATCCGCGACGCCGCACGCACCACCGAGGCGGGCATGCGCGCCGGCATCGACGCGGTGCGCGCCGGAGCGACCGAGAACGAGGTCGCCGCCGAGCTCATGTCCGCCCTGATCCGTTCGGGCAGCGAGTGGCCCTCGATCGTGCCGTTCGTCGCCTCGGGGGAGCGGGGCGCCATCGGCCACGCCACCTGGGCTGGCCGCCGGATCGAGCCGGCCGACACGGTGTTCCTCGAGATCTCGGGCTGCCGCAGCCGCTACCACGCGCCGATGATGCGCACCGTCGTGGTCGGCGATCCGGACGAGGACGCCCGCAACGCCTTCGCCGCCGTCCAGCACGCCTTCGACGCCGCGCTCGAGGCGATCCGCCCCGGCGTGCCCGCCGGCGATATCGACCGCGTCGCTCGGCAGGTGATCGCGCAGAGCGGGTTCGGCGGAACGCAAGCGTCGCGGGTGGCCTACTCGGTCGGGATCGCGGTGCCACCGGACTGGGGCGAGGGACAGATCCTCAGCATGAAACCGGGCGAGACGCGCCCGCTACAGGAGAACATGACGTTCCACCTGCTGCCGTGGGTGCAGATGCCGGGCAAGGGCGGCGTCGGCTGCACCGAGACGATCCGCGTCACGGCCGACGGCGCGGAACGCCTGACCGACTTCCCGCGCGAGCTGTTCGTGCGCTGAGCCCAGGCGCGGTCCGGCGCGGGAAGCGGTGCCCTAGACCTGGACGTGGACGCGCGCGTCCTCGCCCAGCAGGTGGACGGCGTCGGAGAAACGGATCACGCGCGAGCGGAGGCCCATCGAAACGGTGTGGGTCCGTGCACCGGAGCCGAAGAACTTGACCCCCCGAAGGAGATCGCCGTCGGTGATCCCGGTCGCGGCGAACACGATCTGCGACCCCGGCGCCAGATCGGTGGTGCGGTACGAGCGGCCGTGCTCGATCCCGGCGGCGTCGAGCCGTTCGCGCTCACCGTCGTCCCGGGGCACGAACCGGCCCAAGATCTCCCCGCCCAGGCAACGCAGCGCCGCCGCGGCCAGGACCCCCTCGGGAGCGCCGCCCGTGCCCATCACCGCATGGATGTTCGTGCCGCGCACCGTCGCCGACAGCGCGGCGATGACGTCGCCGTCCCCGATCAGCTTCACGCGCGCGCCCGTCTTGCGCACCTCGGCGAGGAGCTGTTCGTGCCGTGGACGGTCCAGGATCACCACCGTCAGGTCGCGGACGCTGCGGTCCAGGCTGGAGGCGATCGCTTGCAGGTTCGCGGCGACCGGCCAGTCGAGGTCCACCATCCCCACGGCCGGAGGTCCGACGATCAGCTTCTCCATGTACACGTCGGGCGCGTGGAGCAGCCCGCCCCGCTCCGAGATCGCGATCACCGCGACCGATCCGTTCACCATGCGCGCGGTGATGCCGGTGCCCTCGACCGGGTCGACGGCGATGTCCACCGCCCAGGCGCCGTCGCCGGCACGGCCCACACGCTCGCCGATGTAGAGCATCGGGGCGTCGTCGCGCTCGCCCTCGCCGATGACGATCTCGCCGTCGATCTCGAGCTCGTTCAGGACGCGGCGCATCGTCTCCGTGCCGGCGTCGTCGACGAGGTCCTCGTCCCCCATCCCGGCCACGCGGCCAGCCGCGATGGCGGCCTGCTCGGTCACGCGGACCGTGTCCAGCACGAGGGCACGTTCGAGGGCGGTCGCGTCGGCTGCGGGGTGCGTCAGATCGTCCATGGGTCCACTCTGACCCGCGCGCCGTGGCTCGCCGGTGTTGTACGTGCAGCGTGCGATCCAGGCACTCGCCCGCGTCGGGGAGCGCGCGTCGCTCGACCCTCGGGGCTCAGCCCTCGGAGCCGGTCCGCCCGCGATGGCGCGCGATCAGCGTCTCGGCCACCTCGCTCAGGCCGACGCCGCGCTCGCGCAGCAGCACCGTGAGGTGGAACAGCAGGTCGGCCGCCTCGTCCCGCATGCCGTCCAGGTCGCCCTCGAGGGCGGCGACGATCGTCTCGCCCGACTCCTCGACCACCTTCTGCGCGACGTAGCCCAGCCCACGCTCGTGGAGCCTGGCGACGTACGAGCCCTCGGGAAGCTCGGCCAGGCGCTGATCGACGACGCGCTGCAGCAGACCGAACGCGGAGGCGGGGACGCCCCGCTCGGCTTCGACGATCGGACGGTGAAAGCAGCTTCGCGCGCCGGTGTGGCACGCCGGTCCGGTCTGGCGGACCTGGTAGAGCACGGCGTCGCCGTCGCAGTCCAGCACGACCTCGACGACGCGCTGGACGTGGCCGCTCGTCGCGCCCTTGCGCCAGAGCTCGTCTCGAGACCGGCTGTGGTAGTGCGCGTCGCCGCTCGCGAGCGTCGCCTGGAGCGCCTCCCGGTCGGCCCAGGCGAGCATCAGCACCTCGCCGGAGGCGGCGTCCTGGGTCACGACCGGCACGAGCCCGGTCTCGCCGAAGGCGACGTCGTCGATACCGAACGCGGCACGGGGTCGTGTCATGCCGGGGAGTCTACCCGCCCCGCCTGGACGGCGCCCGACCTGGATAGCGCCCGCTCCAGGTCGGCGATCAGGTCGTCCGGATGCTCGATGCCGACCGAGACGCGCAGCAGGTCGGGAGGCGTGGGCGTGTCGGGACCCTCGACGGGGGCGCGGTGCTCGATCAGGCTCTCGACCCCGCCCAGGCTCGTGGCGCGGGCGAACAGCCGCGTGCCGGACGCCACCCGGTCGGCCGCCTCGGCGCCACCGCGCACGCGGAACGACAGCATCGCGCCGGGGCGGGTCATCTGCGCGCCGGCCAGCCGGTGCTGCGGGTGCGACGCGAGCCCCGGATAGCGGACCTCGATCACCGCCGGGTGCGCCTCCAGGAACGCCGCGACCCGCTCGGCGCCGGTGCACGACGCCTGGACGCGCAGCGCCACCGTCCGGAGCCCCCGCAGCGTGAGCCAGGCGTCGAACGGCGACGGCACCGCCCCCTCCTGACGCTGCAGCCAGCGGACCCGCGCGAACGTCGGGTCGTCCTCGCCCCGGGCCAGCACCGCCCCACCCAGCACGTCGCTGTGCCCCGCCAGGTACTTCGTCGTCGAGTGCATCACCACGTCCGCGCCCAGCGCGAACGGATCCGCGAGCGGGGGCGGCGTCCAGGTGGCGTCCACCGCCAAGCGCGCGCCGGCCGCGTGCGCAGCGTCCGCCGCCGCGCGCAGGTCGGTCAGCTTCAGCCGCGGATTCGAAGGCGTCTCGACCCAGACCAGCGAGGCGCCCGGCTCCAGGGCGCGCCGAAGCGCCGCCGGATCGGCCATGTCGACGTACGCCACCTGGGCTCCCCAGCGATCCCGCTCGCCCTCGAGCAGCGTCCGAACGCCGTGGTACATGTCGTCCGGCACCAGCAGACGCCCGCCCGGCTCGACCGTCCTGAGCACGGCCGCGGCGGCAGCCGATCCGGACGCGAACGCCGCGCACGCGCCCGCGCCCGGCTGCAGCGCCGTGAGCGCCGCCTCCAGCGCGTGGCGCGTCGGGTTCTCGGCGCGCGTGTACACCCACTCGGCGCGCGGCTGGCCGCCCGGGTCGCGAACGAAGGTGGTCGAGGGATGAATCGGCGGCGTGACCGCGCCGCTGGCCGGATCGGGCTCGTGACCACCGTGCACGGCCAGCGTCTCGAAGCGCAGCTCGGTCTCGTCCCGGTCGCCGCTCACCGTTTCGGCTCTCGACGTGTCGGCTCCGGACGTTTCGGCTCCGGACCGAGGTCGTCCAGCCGGACCGGCACGCCCGCGGCCGCCAGGCGGCGCTTGACCTCGCCGACCGTCGTCTCGCCGCGGTGGAAGATGCCCGCCGCCAGCGCCGCGTCGGCCTCGCCGAGCTCGAGAACCTCGCGCATGTGGTCGGCGTTCCCCGCCCCGCCCGACGCCACGACCGGCACGTCCACCGCCCGTGCCACGGCGCGCGTCGCCGCGAGGTCGTACCCCGTCTTCATGCCGTCGGCGTCGATCGAGTTCAGCACGATCTCCCCCGCTCCGAGCGCCTGGCCCCGCTCGGCCCAGGCGACGGCGTCCCAGCCGGTCGACCTCCGCCCGCCCGCCACGAACACGTCCCAGCCGCCGCCTTCGCGCCTCGCGACGTCGATCGACAGCACGACGGCTTGGGCTCCGTAGTGGTCCGACGCCCGGCGGATCAGCTCCGGGTCCGCCACCGCGCCGGAGTTGATCGAGACCTTGTCCGCGCCCGCCAGGAACAGCGCACGGACGTCGCTCAGGGTGCGGACGCCGCCACCGATCGTGAGCGGCATGAAGCAGCTCTCGGCGACGCGGGTCGCGACGTCCAGGATGGCGGCGCGCCCTTCGGCCGTGGCCGTGATGTCGTACAGCACCAGCTCGTCGGCCTCCTGAGCGTCGTAGCGGAGCGCCAACGTGACCGGATCGCCGACGTCGGCCAGCGCGCCGTCCTCGGCGCGGCCGAACTGCTGTCCGCGCGTCACGCGGCCCGCGTGCACGTCCAGGCAAGGGATGATCCGTTTGGCCAACACGCCGGTGACGATACCGCGCCGCCGGCGCCCGTCTAGCGCTCGAACGTCGTCGCCAGCTCCAGGTGGTGCGTGTGCGGCTGGAAGTCGAACGGGCGGACCTCCACCAGGCGCCAGCCGCGCGCGGTCAGGTCGGCCGCGTCGCGAGCCCAGGTCGCGACGTCGCACGACACGTAGAGCAGGCTGGTGGCCGCCGACGCGTCGATCGCTGCCCGCAGCGGCTTGGCCAGCCCGGCGCGCGGCGGATCGACGATCAGCGTCTCCGCGTCCGGGAGCTCGAAGCGCCGCGCGTCGGCACGCTCGAACCGCAGGTTGTCGATGCCGTGCCGCTCGGCGTCCCGCCGGCCCCGCGCGACGCTCTCGCTCGAGACCTCCACCGCCACGACCTCGCGGTAGCGGTCCGCCACGTGCATCGCGATCGCGCCGCTGCCGGCGAACAGCTCGCACGCCAGCGCTCCGCCCGGCACCATCGCTGCCACCGTCTCGTAGAGCTCGCTGGCGGCGGACGGGTTGGGCTGCGCGAACGCGGTCGCGCTGACCGACAGCTCCACCCGGCCGTAGCGCTGACGGATCTCGCGCGCGCCCGCGAGACGCTCCTTGCCGGCCCGGAAGCGGCCGCGCGGGTCGTACGCGGCCAGCGACACCCCGGTCACGCCGCTCTGGACCAGTCGGTGCGCCAGCGGGAGCAGCTCCTTGGCGGGTGCCGTCGCGATCAGGCCGACGAGCGCCTGACCGGCGTCGTTGGCCCGGATCGCGACCTCGACGACGCTGCTCGGCAGGTCCGCGGCCGCGAGCCGTGCCCACGCCTCGTTCGCCCCCGGCATGGCCGTCGGATCGGCGTCCATCTCGACGACCTCGGCGCTCCCCTCGCGCCGGTAGCCCAGCCGGCCGTCGCGTACGGCCGGCTGGATCACGCTCCGGTAGCTCCAGATCCGTGGCGAGGGACGAACGTCGGTCGCCTGCGCGGGAAGCGGAACGCCGCTCCGCCGCGCCGCGTCCGCCAGCACCTCCGCCTTGATCCGGAGCTGGGCGGGGTAGCTCGCGAAGCCCAGATCGAGTCCCGGGTGGCGTGGCGCGGGGACGCGGTCCGGGCTGGGCTCGACCACCTCGACGACGGTTCCGAGCAGCACGCCCGAGCGGCGCTCGGCCTCGACGGCGACGGTCTCGCCTGGAAGCGCTCCGGCGACGAGCACGATCCGACCGTCGGGGTCGCGCGCCAGCGCGCGCCCTCCGTGGACCATCCGTTCGGTGCGAAGCAGGATCGGCACGGCCGGAGTCTACCCGCTGGCCTCCGGGCCCGCGCGCGCTCGGCGCGGCGGAGCCGTGCGCCCGACTGCTATACTCCTGGCATGAAACGATCCATGCAGGAGGTCGTCGAGCTCGTCATCTTCGCGCTGATCGCCCTGCTGGTGGGGACCGGCGTGGTGTGGCTGGCGGGCTGGATGCTCGGCCTGGTCGGCACCGTGCTGACCTGGCTGGCCGGTCTGGTCTGGTCGCTGCTTCGATTTCTCGTGCCGATCGCGGTCGTGGCCGGTGCGGTCTACCTGCTCGTGAAGCTCATGAACCGCAGTGCCGAGCGGGTCGCGGGCGAGCCGCAGAAGCAGCCCGCCACGCCACCGTCGCCGTGGACGATGTCGAAGGAGCCCGGCAAGGCCGAACAGGCGTCCGACGAGGCGCCCGCCGGCGAAGCGGGAGCCGCCGCCGGTGCCGCACCCGGAGCCGAGTCCGGCGCCGAGGCCGGCCAGCCGGCCGCCACGTCCGGCCCGCAGGAGCCAGGGGCCGAAGAGTCCGAGAGGGCGTCGGACGAAGCGCGGAAACCCTCGCCAGGAGCGGCGGCCGACGCCTCCGACGAAGCGCGTGAGGCAGCCGGCGAGAGCGGCCAGGAGAGCGGCGAGGAAGCCGACGTCCGCGACGACGAGGACGAGGACGACGAACGACGGCGCGGCGGCCCGCCTAGCTGAGCCGGGCGCGCGCCGATCCGCACGAACGGTCGAGCGCCAGACCCGCCGGCGGGTCTGGCGCTCGCGTTTCGCGCGTCCGTGGAGCGCCGTCCTTGGAGCGCCGTCAGCGGAGCGGCGTCAGGTCGATCCGCTCCAGATCCTCGATCCGCAGCTCGCGACCGTCCACTTGGGCGTCGTACGCTAGCGACAGCACGTACACGACGAGGTCGAGGTAGGTGTCGTCATCGAGCCGACCGGGACTCCACCGCGGCATCGTCGCGCGCACGTGGGCGAACAGACGGTCGGCGCTTCCGAAGCGATCGATCGCCGATGCGGCGTCCAGGGCGGGCGCGTTCCCCAGCGAGAACACGGTCTGGGTCGCCTCGATCTGCCTGGGCGTCATGACGGCCGGATTGCCCGGTCCGTGGCAGCGCGAGCAGTCGTAGTGGTCGGCCGGGAAGGCGGCGCGAGCCTCCGCGAAGCCCGCGCCGGTCGCGCCGTGACAGGTGGTGCAGTGGAAGTCGTACG
>CAZLQH010000013.1:37941-44806 GCA_964561595.1 uncultured bacterium
TCAATCGGCGCTCCGCGGATCGAGCGCGTCACGCAGGCCGTCCCCGACCATGTTGAGGGCCAGCACGGTCACCATGATCGCGATGCCGGGGAAGGTGACCGACCAGTGCGCGTCGCGGATGTACGGCCGGGCGCTGTTCAGCATGCTCCCCCACTCCGGCGTGGGCGGCTGCGCACCGAGGCCGAGGAACGACAGGCCGGCGGCGGCCAGGATCGCGCCGGCGAGGGACAGCGTCACCTGCACGATGACCGGGCCGAGCGCGTTGGGGACGATGTGCTTGAACATGACGCGGCGGTCGCGCGACCCGAGCGCCTGTGCGGCGGTCACGAAGTCGATCTCGGCCACTTGGAGCACGGCGCTTCGCGTGATCCGGGCGAACTGCGGCACGTTGGCGACGCCGACGGCGATCATCACGTTGATCAGGCTCGGTCCCAGCGCCGCGACGATCGCCAGCGCCAGCAGGAATGCCGGCAACGCCAGGAGCACGTCGACGAATCCGGAGATCGCGGTGTCCAGCCAGCCGCCGTAGAAACCGGCGACCACGCCCATGACGCCTCCGATCAGCAACGCGATCCCGACCGACAGGAAGCCCACTTGCAGCGACACGCGCCCGCCGTGGATGATCCGGCTCAGCACGTCGCGGCCGAAGTGGTCGGTCCCGAGCCAATGCTCGGCGCTGGGCGGCGTCAGGCGTGCACGCAGGTTCTGCTCGTTGGGGGGATAGGGGGCGATCACGTCGGCGAACACCGCGGCCAGCACGATGACGACGAGCACCACGGCGCCGATGATCGTGCGCGGGCTCTTCAGGAACACCTTCGTCGCCCGGCTGCCGCGCCGCGCGCCGTTCTCGTTCACGAGGGTGTCGTCGAGAGCGTCCACGCTCATACGTACCGTGCCTTGAGGCGCGGGTCGAGGTACACGTACAGCACGTCGGTGAACAGGTTGACGACCGCGTAGAGCACGGCGAACACCATCACCACCCCCTGCACGACCGGGAAGTCCTTGGAGCGGATCGCGTCGACGGCCAGGCGACCGATGCCGGGCCACGAGAAGATCGTCTCGGTGATCACGGCGCCCGACAGCAGCGCCCCGAACTGCAGGCCGATCACCGTCACCACCGGGATCAGGGCGTTGCGCAGCGCGTGCTTGTACGTGATCGAGCGGGGCGAGACGCCTTTGGAGCGGGCGGTGCGGACGTAGTCCTGGGAGAGCGTCTCGAGCATCGTCGATCGCGTCATGCGCGTGATGGCCGCGATGGCGCTGGTTCCTAGGGTGATCGTCGGCATGATGTAGTACGACCAGTGGTCGAGGCGGCCGGAGGGCGGCAGCCAGTTCACCCAGACGGAGAAGATCAGGATCATCATCAGGCCTTGCCAGAACACCGGCATGGCCAGGCCACCGAACGCCATCACCGTGGCGACGTGATCGACCGGGGTGTTCGGACGCAGGGCCGAGACCACCCCGAGCGGAACGCCCACGGCGATGGCGAGGAGCGTGGCGAGGATGGCGAGCTCGGCGGTGGCGGGCAAGCGCGCGGCCACTTCCGAGGTGACGGGACGCCCTGAGCGGATCGATCGGCCGAGGTCGCCTTGGACGACACGGCTGACCCACAGCCCGTACTGCACGTGCGGAGGCTCGTTGAAGCCGAAGCGCTCGCGGATCGCCTCGAGCTCGGCCTCGGGAGCGTTCTCGCCCAGCATGAGAATGGCGGGGTCGCCAGGAGTCAGATACATGATGCCGAACACGATCACGGAGACGCCGAGAAGGATCGGGATCAGCAGGAGGATACGGCGGAGGATGTATTGGAGCAACTCGGATCTCGTCCCTGGCCCGTCGCCCGCGGGGCGACGAGGATGTGGCGCACGGCCTGCGGGACCGCGGCGCCCGCGACGTATCGGTGCGCGCCGCGAACGACGCGGCGCGCACCGATTCTACGACCAGGTCGTTACTGCTTGTCGACCTGCCAGAGCTTGTGGTGGCCGGCGGGGTGCGGTTCGAAGCCCACGATGTTCTGCCGCACGGCGTTGTTCTCGATCTGGGTGTTGAGGAAGATCCACGGCGCCTCTTCGGCGATGATCTCCTGCGCTTCGTAGTAGTACTGGGCACGCGACTCGGGGTCGGCCTCTTGGCGACCGAGATCGAGCAGCTCGTCCACCCGGGGGGTGCTCCAGAAGGTGCGGTTGCCGGCCGAGCCGTAGTTGTCGCTGTGGAACAGCGCGTACAGGCCGTAGTCGGCGTCGGCGGTCACGGTCACCCACCCGAGGATGAACATCTCGTGGGCGCCGGCCGCGGTGTCGCTGAGGTAGGTGGACCACTCGAGCACCTGCACGTCGACGTCGATGCCGACGTCGCCCAGCTGCGCCTGCATGATCTCGGCGATCTGGATGCGAAGCGGGTTGTCGTTCGTCCACACGGTGGTCGAGAAGCCGTCCGCGTAGCCGGCCTCGGCCAGCAGCGCGCGGGCGCGCTCGGGGTCGTAGTCGTAGCCTTCGAGGTCGAGGTTGGCCCCGAACACCTGCGACGAGATCGGGCTGGTGGCCGGGAAGCCGAAGCCTTCGTAGATCACGTCGACGATGGTCGCGGAGTCGACGGCGTGGTTGATGGCCTGGCGCACGAGGACGTCGTCGAACGGCGCCTTCTCGGCGTTGAAGCCCACGTACTGGGTGGACAGGGTCTCGATGGGCGCCATCTTCACGAGGGGGAAGTCCTGGAGCCGAAGCGCGTCGCGCGGCTCGAGGCTGTAGGCGATGTCGACCGAACCGGCCTCCAGCTCGATGGCACGGACCGTGCCCTCGACGATCGGGCGGAACACGACCTGCTCGGGCAGCACCTCGCCGCGCCAGTAGTCGTCGTTGCGCTCGAGCACGAGGCGCGAAGCGGTCTGCCACTCGACGAACTCGAACGGACCGGTGCCCACGGCGACCTCGGTGCCGAAGTCGTCGCCGGCCTCGGTGACCGAGCGCTCGTTGATGATCGAGGTGGCGCTGTGCGCCAGGTGCGAGAGGATCGGCGCGAACGGGGCGTTGGTCGTGATCTGGACGGTCATGTCGTTGACGGCCTCGACGCTGTCGATGAACCCGACCAGGAACGCCGCGGGCGAGGCGACTTCCGGGTCGCGCATCCGGTTCAGCGTGAAGACCACGTCGGCGGCGGTGAGCGGATCGCCGTTGTGGAAGGCGACGCCCTCGCGGACGTTGAAGTGCCAGGTGAGGTCGTCGATCTGATCCCAGCTCTCCGCGAGGCCGGGGATCAGCTCGAGGTCCTCGGTCTGGATCACCAGCGTGTCGAAGATCTGCGCGCGGACGCGGGCCGAGGGCTGGTCGTTGCTGCCCTGCGGATCGAGCGTGACGATGTCGGACGGCTGCGCCACCGTGAGGGTGAACGCGTGCGCCGTACCGAATACCAGAGCAAGACCGGATAGTAGGGCGATCGTCAGGCGGTTCTTCACGATTCCTCCTTTGTTTTGCCGAACATTCAGGCACGCTCATGAACGCTTTGCATCGTTTCGCGAGTCGAGCGTCCTCCCGATAGAAACTACCACAGTGCACGGACCGATAGCGGTGCGTACGACGGCGTCGCGCGTCACGCTCCAGGCGGCGCCGGTGGTAGCGTGCCGGAATGGCCCACGTACGTCGCCTCGGTGCCCGCGTGCACATGCGGACCCGCCTCCTGGCTCTCGTTCTCCTGACGCTGTCGGTCGCCTTCGCGCAGACCACCACCGATGAAGCCGCTGCGACGTTGTCGCTGGTGGAGGACGGCTCGGCCTTGGTCCGCGAGGGCGCGGTCCTGTACGACCACAACTGCTCCGCCTGCCACGGTGATACCGGTGGCGGCATGGCCGAGGCCCGCACCTCGTTTCCGGACGACAAGCGCACCTGCGCACGGTGCCATAAGCCCAGCAACCCTCCGCAGATGGATCACCTGGCGATGAACTGGCGTAACGCGTTCGATATCGGCGTCGCGCCCGCCCTGATCGGCCCGGAAGCGCGCCTAGGCATGTTCGCGAACGGCGCTGGGCTGCTGGGCTACGTGCGCGCGACGATGCCTCGTCCCTGGCCGGGCTCGCTGAGCGACGAAGCGTACCTGGCGATCGTGGCGTTCCTGGCGGCGGCGAACGGCGCCGACGTGCCTGCGGACCTGACGGTCGACGAGCTCGGGGCGGTCGCACTGCCGTGAACCGAACGGCATCTTCGAGCAGCGGCTCTACGAGCGTCCGGCCTGACTTCGTGTCAGGCCGGACGCGTTCATCCCGAAGGGACGCTCGTCGCCGCGCGACGAAGCAGGGTCAGGCGTCGCGCGGATCGAACACGTCGCGGTAGGCGTCGCCCAGCAGGTTCCAGGCCAGCACGAACACGACGATCGCGATCCCTGGCCACCAAGAGATGTACCAGTACTTGAACGGCTCCCCTGGCGCGCCCTGGATGTACCCGCGGGCGAACGAGACCATCTGGCCCCAGTCCGTCGTGCCGATCTCGGAGCCCAGGCCGAGGAACGCCAGGGTCGAGGCGACCAGCACCACGGCGCCGATGTCCAAGCTGGCGACGATGACCAGCGATCCGATCGAGTTCGGGAGCACGTGCCGGGTGAAGGTCCGCCACTTGCTGGCGCCCAGCGCCCTGGCTCCGTCGACGTAGTCGAGGTTGCGCACGCGCAGGATGTCGCCCCGGAACAGCCGGGCGTAGTTCGTCCAACCGACGATCGCGAGGGCGATCAACGAGTTCGTCAGGCTCGGACCGAAGATCGTGACGAAGATCGCCGCCAGGATCAGGTTCGGGAACGCGAACACGACGTCGACGAGGCGCATCAGCACGTCGTCCACCCAGCCGCCCAGGAATCCTGCAGCGCCACCGATGACGATGCCGATACCGAAGCTGATCGCGCTCACGAGGATGCCGACGTAGAACGCCATCCTGGCGCCCCAGACGACGCCGTAGTAGATGTCGTAGCCGCCCGAGGCGATGCCCATCGGATGGCCTTCCTGCGGGGGCTGCGGAATCGGCGAGAAGCTGACGCGCGGGATCCTCAGGCAGCTCTGGGGCGGCGCCGCGATGGCGCGCCAGAACGGTACGCCGAACGGGTTTCGGAGCGCGGCGATCGCTTCGTCCGAATCGCGCGGAAGATCGAGGTCGCGTGCGCAGGTGTGTCCGCGCTCCCGCTCGGCGATGGTCGGGGCGGTGATGGCGGGCGCGAACAGGGCGACGCCGATGTAGAACAGGAGGAGCACCACGCCGGTGATGGCCAGGGGGTTGCGGCGGAAGCGACGCATCGCCTTGCTCTGCCACCAGCGCATGTCCACCTCGGGGGCGAACAGGTGCTCGTCGTGGGCCGCTGCCGCGGCGAGGGTCGCGTCGTCTCGGACGTCGTCGGGCGCGCTTTCGCGTGCGTGATCGTCTGGGCCTGGTCGCATCAGTCGTACCGAATCCTCGGGTCCACGATGGCGTAGAGCACGTCCACGAACAGGTTCGCGAACACGATGATGATCGCGACCACCAGGCCGAAGCCGATCACCGCGGGAATGTCCACCTGAACGGCGGCGGTGGCGAACCACATGCCCAGGCCGCGATAGTTGAAGATCGTCTCGACCACCACGGTGCCGTTCAGCAGCAGCGCGATCGTCAGGCCCGAGAGCGTGATCACCGGAATCAGCGCGTTCCGTCGGGCGTGCTTCAGGTTGACGACGCGGTCGGACAGGCCTTTGGCGCGCGCGGTCCGCACGTAGTCCTGCGACAGCGAGTCCAGCAGCGATCCGCGCATCACGCGCATGATCTGCGCCGTGATCACCACGGCCAGCGTCGTGACCGGCAGGACCAGTCGGATCAGCGCGTCGAGCAGCATGTCGAAGCGACCGTTCAGGATCGCGTCGACGGTCATCATCCGCGTGTACTGCGTGATCTCGCCCTGAGCGATCGCGGTGATGAAGCGGGTACTGACGCGGCCGATGCCGAACCACCCCAATCCGCCGTAGAGCGCCGCCAGGATCCAGATTCCGAACACGAAGGTCGGCAGCGACCAGCCGAGGATCGCCATCACGCGCGTGGCCTGATCGAGGAACGAGTTGCGGTGCAGCGCAGCGAGGGTACCGAACCAGATGCCCAGGCCGATGATCGGGACCACGGCGAACAACGCGAGCTCCAGCGACGCCGGGAACAGCGTCTGGATGGCACGCGCGACGGTCATGTTCGCGCTGCGCGTGTAGCCGAGGTTGCCCTGGAGAGCTTGCGTGAGCCAGTTCCAGTACTGGACCGGGAACGGCTCGTCGAGCCCGTACGCCTCGATGATGGCGGGGATGTTCTGGGCCTGCTGCTCGCTGGTGATGAACGCCGTCGCCCGCTGCGTGGGCGAGAGCAGCTGCAGCAGCCCGACGATCAGCAGGGAGACGGCGAAGAGAACGACGGGGAGGGACAACAGGCGCCTCAGGATGAAGGCGAACACGGGGTCTCCTCTATCCGCCCCGGACCGGGTCCGTAGGGCGGGCCGCATGGCGGCGCGAAGATGGAGGCGTCAAAAGATACATGGCTGGAGTGGGGCCCGGGGGAGGATTCTCCCCCGGGCCGAACCGTGCGCGTGGGGCGCTCAGTTCTTGACGATGTCCCGCCACAGGTAGTTGTGGCTGATCATCGGGTTGTAGTACACCCCGTCGATCGCATCGTTCGTGACGATGAAGCTCAGGGCTGCCGGGTAGGGAACCGTCGGCGCGAGGTCGAAGGCGCGGTGCCCGACCTGGCTGTAGTACAGCTCGCGCTCGGCGTCGACCGTCGTGGCGCGGGCGTCCTCGAGCAGCTGGTCGATCTCCGGATCGGAGAAGTTCAGCTGGCTGCCGTAGTAGCCGCCGGAGTGATAGAAGGTCCACATGTAGTTGTCCGGG